>JANNWV010000061.1:0-2268 GCA_031408815.1 Gammaproteobacteria bacterium | reverse complement strand
GGAACTCCTCGCCGAGCCTGTTCCCTTGCCTTGCGGCCGGGCTTGCAGCGCCCCTCGGCGGGAGCGGTGGTACCTGCAGGAGCGATGGTCGCTCCTGCAGTGAAACGATCAATCAGCCCTTCAGGCCGGCATCCTTGCGCAGCGCATCGGCGCGGTCGGTCTTTTCCCAGCTGAAGCTTGTGAACTTCTCGCCATTGGGCAGCACGATGTCTTTCGGCTTGCGACCGAAGTGGCCGTAGGACGCGGTGTCCTGGTACATCGGGTGCAACAGGTCGAGCATCTTGGTGATGCCGAACGGGCGCAGGTCGAAATGCTTTCGGATCAGCTTCTCGATCTTGTCGTCGGTGATGCGGCCGGTGCCAAAGGTGGTGACCGAGATGGAGGTCGGCTCGGCCACGCCAATGGCATAGGACACCTGTACTTCGCACTTGCGGGCGAGGCCGGCGGCCACGATGTTCTTGGCGACGTAGCGCGCGGCATAGGCGGCCGAACGATCGACCTTGGACGGATCCTTGCCCGAAAACGCGCCGCCGCCGTGGCGGGCCATGCCGCCGTAGGTGTCAACGATGATCTTGCGACCGGTCAGGCCGCAATCGCCGACGGGGCCGCCAATGACGAACTTGCCGGTCGGGTTGATGTGGATGCGGTTCTTCGGCAGCGTCTTCAGCCATTCTTTCGGCAACACCGGCTTCAGGATGGCTTCGTACACGCCTTCCACGATGTCCTTCTGCTTGATGCCGTCATCGTGCTGGGTCGAGAGCACGACTGCTTCCAGGCCGATGATCTTCAGGCCGTCATAGCGCAGGGTGACCTGCGACTTCGCGTCCGGGCGCAGCCAGGGCAGCGGGGACTTCTTCTGCTTGCGGACTTTCGCCTGCTGTTCAACCAGCCGGTGCGCGTAATAGATCGGCGCCGGCATGAATTCCGGGGCTTCATCGCAGGCGTAGCCGAACATCAGGCCCTGGTCGCCGGCGCCTTGTTCTTCCGGCTTCTTGCGGTCGACGCCCTGGTTGATGTCAGGCGACTGCTTGCCGATCATGTTGATGATGGCGCAGGTGTGGCCGTCGAAGCCGACCTTGGAATTGTCGTAGCCGATGTCGTTGATGACCTTGCGGGTGATGGACTCGATGTCCACCCACGCGCTGGTCGTGACTTCGCCGGCAGCGATGGCCGCGCCGGTCTTCACCATCGTTTCGCAGGCCACGCGGGCGCGCTTGTCCTGGGCCAGGATCGCGTCGAGGATGGCGTCCGAGATCTGGTCGGCCATCTTGTCCGGATGGCCTTCGGACACGGATTCGGAAGTGAAGAGGTAGCTGCTCATTGCTTGGGTATATCCTTCGATTCGGATGAAAGGATGTCTGGTGGACGCGCATCATACACGGGCAGCGCGGACCCTGCATCCTGAACCTGCAAACGTTGCAGGGACGTTAAGGCCCGGGGCGGTTCTCGGGTAGGCTTGGACCCATGGATTCCATCACGCACCTGTTCCTGGGCGGGGCCATCGCCGCCGCCATTGCTCCGGCAAAGTATCGCCGGGTCGCCATCCTGGCCGGGGCGGTCATCAACACCCTGCCGGACCTGGACGTACTGCCGCTGGCACTGGTCGAGGACCCGGTGATGGTGATGACCTGGCACCGCGGCGCCACCCACTCGCTGCTGGTGCTGCCTTGGGTGGCCGGGCTGCTGTGGTGGCTGCTGAAGTCCCGCTGGCAGCCAGTGCGCGAAGCGCCGGCGCGCTGGTTCTGGCTGATCCTGGTGACGCTGCTGGCGCATCCGGTCATCGATGCCTTTACCGTTTACGGCACCCAACTGTTCTGGCCCTTGGCGATGCCGCCAACGATGTGGTCGAGCCTTTTCATCATCGATCCGCTGTTCACGCTGCCCTTGTTCGTCGCCTGCGTGGCCGCGTGGTGGCTGCGCGAGAAACCCAGTGCGCAGCGCGCGCTGGCCATCTGCCTGTTGTTGAGCGGCAGTTACCTGGGATGGTCGCAAATCGCCAAGTGGCGGGTCGACGCCATCGCCGAGTCGAGCCTGGCTGCACTGGGCTTGCAGGACGCGCCACGCGTTTCCACGCCGATGCCGTTCACCACCTTGTTGTGGCGCGTGGTGGTGATGACGCCGGACGGATTCATGGAAGGGCAACGATCGCTGGTGGCCGATAGCGGGCCGATGCAATTCGTCGAACACGCCAGCGACACCGACGGCCTGGCCGCGACCGCGACCTATCCGGCCGTGCGCGAGTTGCGCTGGTTCACGCACGGATTCCTG
>JANNWV010000060.1:0-2879 GCA_031408815.1 Gammaproteobacteria bacterium | reverse complement strand
CCCCAGTAGATGTCTTCTTCCGGCTCCCAGATATCGGCGCGGCCGCCGCCGAATCCGAAGGTCTTGAAGCCCATCGAATCCATTGCGACATTGCCGGTGAGGATAATCAGGTCGGCCCAGGAAATCTTGCTGCCGTACTTCTGCTTGATCGGCCACAACAGGCGGCGCGCCTTGTCGAGGTTGCCGTTGTCCGGCCAGCTGTTGAGCGGCGCGAAACGCTGCGCGCCCGTGCCGCCGCCGCCGCGACCGTCGGCGATGCGATAGGTGCCAGCCGCGTGCCAGGTCATGCGGATGAAGAACGGACCGTAGTGGCCGTAATCGGCCGGCCACCAGTCCTGCGAGTCGGTCATCAGCGCAGTCAGGTCCTTGATGACGGCATCAAGGTCGAGCGTCCTGAACTCCTCGGCGTAGTTGAAGTCCTCGCCCATCGGATTGGACTTGGCTGAATGCTGGTGGAGGATGGCCAGGTTCAACTGGTTCGGCCACCAGTTGGCGTTCGTTTGGGTGCCGGTGACGGCGTTGCTGCGCGCGCCGTGCGGGAAGGGGCACTTGGATTCAGTGGACATGGTTCTCTCCTTGGGTCGATGGGACCAATTCGTTTGCCCAGCTTAGGGCACGCGCTGTCATAGATGAAGTTGATTCTACCGATGATATCCATAGGCTATACCTATGCTCATTTCGGCGTACCGAGCCTTCTCGCATCGTAGACTGGCAGCCGCCTCCGGGCGCGCCACGCCATTTTGACCATCATATGAAATCGGACCTGATGAACCTGTTATTTCGACAACTCGTGTTTTGGATCCTGATAATCGCCGGGCTGTGCCTGCTCGCGCTGGCCGTGCAGTATCAGGTTCGGCTTCGAATGGCGGTTGGCGAAGACCTGGTGATCGGCCTGAGCGAAGGCACCTGGACCGATTGCGTGCCCGGCAACTCGAAAATGCGCGGCCGCATCGACCGGGTGCGCCTGACCGGCGTGGTGGTGACCGACACCGATGGCGCCTTCACCGAGGCCAACGACTTGGTGCGTTTGAAGGATGGCGATCTGATCTGCCCTGGCCTGAAGCTGCGACTGCTCGACGCCCGGCAACGGCAATACTTCGTGCCTTTTGCCAACCTCGGCGGATTGCGCCGGTCCGGGCAATGGTTCTGGACCAATCGCTTCCCTGATTGATTGCCACGACAAGGCCTGTCGTGTCGGCCTGTTGACATACTGTGTGTCATACAGTACTGTGCGCCCCATGGGTGACTCAGACGCTTTCGGAAAATTGGAGCTCGAGCTACGGCGCGGGGTGCTGGTACTGGCCACGCTGTCGCAGTTGCGCGGGCAGCGATACGGCTACGAACTCCGCCAAGCACTGGCGGACAAGGGCCTGCCGATCGAGGAAGGCACGCTGTATCCACTATTGCGGCGACTGGAAACGCAGGGCGTTCTGAACAGCGAATGGAAGATCGAAGCCGGCCCGCCCCGCCGCTATTACTCGTTGAATGCGGACGGCCGCAAGTTGCTGAAGAAGCTGACCGAATCATGGCAAGGCATGAACGGCGCGATGGATCGACTCCTGGAAGAGGACTGAGGAATGAATGCGAATGACGTGATCGAGGCCTACGTCAACGACGTGGCCGTGCAGCTGCCGCGCAAGCAACGCAACGACGTGGCGTTCGAACTGCGCGCACTATTGAACGAGGAACTGCAGGCCCGCGCGGACGCGAGTGGTCGCGCTGCGGATGCAACCATGGCGATCGAATTCCTGCAGGCATTCGGCCGGCCCGCAGACGTTGCGGCGCGCTATCGGCCGACACTAGTCGTCATTGACCCGGCGGACGGCCACGCCTTTGTTCGCCTGACCGTGATTGGCCTGCTGGTCATATGGACACTGGGATTGATCGCGCAGTTCGATCCGCCAATCCAGTCGGCCGAGCAGTTCCTGTGGGCACTTGGCCAGTGGTGGACCAAGACGGTGATTGCCTCGCTGTGGTGGCCGGGGGTGCTGGCCGTGTATTTCGCCATGGCAGCATGGGCACGCCGCCGATCGCCGCAATCGAAGCCGTGGAGGCCGGTGGCAGCGGACCACATTCCTGGCGGCCGTGCGGCAATGGTGATGGGACTGCTCGGGGTCGTTCTGGGACTGTTCGTGTTGACCGATCCGCGCTGGGTGCTGGACGCCTTTTGGGGCGGCCAGGCAGCGCCTGCCGCGTACGAGGCCCTTACCTACGCCGACAGCTTCCGTCAGCGCGAGGGCATGTTGCTATGGCTGCTGGTCGCACTCAACATTCCCCTCCTGGCGGCCGCGATCGTGATGGGCCGCTGGACGACGCTGTTACGGCGCGTGCAGACGGCAGGAAGCCTCGCCACGTGCGCCGCGATGGCGTGGGCGGTGGTGGACGGCCCGATCTTCATCCGGGCGGCGAGCGACAACATGACGAAGGGCTTGCTGGTACTGATCATCGTTTTGACACTGCTCGTTCTCGGCATCAGACTCCACCGAAACGTGAAGCCGACGCCGGACCGCATGGGGCCCCGTCTGGCCGGATAGTTTTTCGCCAGCAAGGGAGCAAGCCATGTCGAATGCCGCACCGTTGATCGCACCCGTGATTGCGCTTGTGCTGTGGACCGGAGTCATCTGGGGCTGGATGTACGCGACGCGCATCCCGGCAATGATGAAGGCGAGAATGGTGCTGGACCCGATGGCGCCGCGTGGCGAGCAGATGGCGCAGTTGCCGGCGCGTGTGCGATGGAAGGCCGACAACTACAACCATCTGCTGGAACAACCGCCGATTTTCTACGCCACGGTGTTGGGCCTGGCGTTGCTGGGCGATCAATCAGCAAGCAGCGTTTACCTGGCATGGGCCTACGTCGGTCTTCGCGTGGTGCACAGCTT
>JANNWV010000059.1:0-1967 GCA_031408815.1 Gammaproteobacteria bacterium | reverse complement strand
TGAAGTCGTCGGGTTGTTCGCCGCGTTGCACCTTGTCGAGCTGATAGCCAGCGTCTTGCCGGGCATCGTCTGGAAACTCGCGTAGGCGCTTGAGCGAGTCGCCCAGGAAGCGGATCGACTTCATGGCGAATCATATCCGTTTGGATATATTCCTTCAACGACTCCCGGTCAAGCTTGTGCGCGCAAGCCGACGGGGGTCGCGAACCGAACTACAGGTCCGGCGCGTAACGCTTGGCCATGTCCTCTTGCGTTTCCGGCGCGACGTGCAGGCCGGTCTGGTCACCAATCATCTTCCCCGCCGTCGGCAACACGCTGCGTTCGACCTGGGCATCGGCCTGCCACAAGCGCGAGCGCATGAAGGCCTTGGCGCAATGCAGGTACGCCGCCTCGACCGCGACCCTGATGACAAGCTTGGGTGCGCGGCGTTCGTCGGTGCACAGCGCGATGTCGGCCTCGGCCTGCGACAACACGGCCGCGCCGTTGACACGCAGCGTCTCATCGACACCGGGGATCAGGAACAGCAAGCCCACCCGCGCCGTCGCGATGATGTTCTCCAGCGAATCGAGCCGGTTGTTGCCCGGCGCATCCGGAATCAGCAGCGCCCCGTCGGCGCTGACCTTCACGAACCCCGGCACGCCACCGCGCGGCGAGGCGTCCATGTTGTAAGCCTTGTCGCATGTGGACAGGATCAGGAAGGGCGAGAGTTGGATGAAGCGGCTGCAGTGTTCGTCGAGTGTGGGAATCTGCTTTCTCACGGCGCGCTCGTTCGGAGTGGCGTAGAGAGTTCGGAGAGCGTCGAGGGTGGTGATTCTCATGGCGTGGGACGACCGATGTTCTGGATCCGGAAGCGACCACTTGCCTTCGGCGTTTGCCGTAAGTCGCCGAACTGCACAAAAGGTCCGATCACACCGCTACGGCCTGAAGCCCTCCGGCCATAGAAAGTAAGGGCCGTACTTTGAACCCTTGAACTCACCCCCTGCCTCTTTTCCTTTTGCCGTGAGGTAGTGCTTGCCATCCTTGATCTCGAGGCATCCTACTGAGACAAGCTTGTCGAGAAACTCAGGGGTTTTCACGCCGAGCCGTTGCGCCAGCTTTGAAGACGAGAGCTTGTTGGTCTGCTCTTCGTCTTCTGACCTCGGTTCAGCCTCCTGCGCGACGCGTTCGAGCGATATTCGGACCTCTTCGCTAACGCGGATGATGCGTTGCGCCTCTTCGTAGGCGTCTCGGTAAAGCTCTGTGTCGTCCGAGCGCCGAATGAGCACTCCCATTTCGTTGTTGTTCACCTGACTGAACTCGTAGAGGTTCAAGCTGGTAACGATACAAAGCTCTTCGTTCAGGTAGCACTTCGCGTGAAGGTTCTTGCAATAGCTTGTGCGGATGTAAGTCAGTTCCTGTAGCCAGGACATTTCTGCAGGCTGCAACTCACTCTTTCCATAGACGATTCGCACATCGATCTTGAGACGATTCTTGTCGGACAGAAGCTCTTTGACCCGATCGTTCAGCTTGAGGAACGGGCTGATCAGGATGAGCCGATCCTTCGCGTCCTTGATGAGTTCTTCAAGGAAGTAGTTCGTTGCGCTGGTGTTCAGGAACTTGGCCATGTTGCGATGGTAGGGGAAGGACAGATCGCTACGGACTAGAAGTTGTCCGGGCTCTGGCAACGCCAATCCATTGCAGCCACCGGCGGAGCGAAGCGCGCAAAGAGTCCGTCAACTCAAGGCTGCACGCCGTCGATCACGATCTCCAACCCCGCGCTGCCTGACTTCACCGGCGCGCTCTGCCCTTGCAGATCGCCACTGCGCGGCATCGCGTCACCCGAGCGCGAAATGCGCGCCGCGACCACCACGTTCGGGAACTTCGACAGCTTCATCTCGGGCGACATGGCCATGCTGTCATCGAGCGTGAACGTGATGGGCAGCTCTGACGCATTGCGCCGCAGGATGGCCAGCGGCATGCGCGGGCCGTCG
>JANNWV010000058.1:0-4907 GCA_031408815.1 Gammaproteobacteria bacterium | reverse complement strand
CCTTCAAGCTCGAGCCGCGCAGTGGGAGCACACAGTCGTGAACAAGCGAATTGGACTGATCGGCGCGCGCGGCCACGTGGGAGCCGAGTTGATTCGCCTGATCGCCGGACATCCGCAACTCGAGCTCGCATTCGTGTCTTCGCGCGAACGGGTGGGGCAGTCCTTGGCCGAGCACCACCCCGAGGTCGGCAGCGACCTGCGCTACGTCGAGGTCACTCCCGAAAACCTGGGCTCGCACCCGGCGGAAGCGCTGATCCTGGCCCTGCCCAATGGCAAGGCAGCGAGCTTCGTCGCGGCGATTGATGCCGCAGCGCCGGGTACCGTCGTGCTCGACTTGTCCGCCGACTATCGGTTCGACCCGGACTGGTACTACGGCTTGCCCGAACTGACCCGCAAGCAATATCGCGGCCAGAAGCGGATCAGCAACCCCGGCTGCTACGCCACCGCGATGCAACTGGCGGTTGCGCCGATGCGCGACTTCCTGTCGGGCCCCGTGCAGTGTTTCGGCGTGTCCGGCTTCAGCGGTGCGGGCACCTCGCCCTCGGACAAGAACGATCCGGAAAAGCTGCGCGACAACCTGATGCCCTACGCGCTCACCGACCATATCCACGAGCGCGAGGCCGGCGAAAAACTGGGTTGGACCGTGCAGTTCATGCCGCATGTGGCGCCGCATTTCCGCGGGCTGTCGATCACCGCCAACCTGCATCTTCGCGAGCCGATGACCTTGCACGACATCCGCCAGCGTTACCTGGATTTCTATGCCGGCGAGCCGCTGGTCGGCGTGCAGGATGATGCACCCTGGGTCAGCGCCATTGCCGGCAAGCCCGGTGCACTGGTTGGCGGCTTCACCCTGGGCGAAGCCGGGCGCCGCGTGGTACTGGTGTCCGTGCTCGACAACTTGTTGAAGGGCGCGGCGACACAGGCGCTGCAGAATCTGAACCTCGCCTTCGGTTTTCCCGAGACCCAGGGCATTACCGCGGCTTCCGAAGGCTGACCCCGATGTCCGACCTGCTTTGGCAAAAACCCGGTGTCCAGGTGGACGCGACGATCCAGGACTTCCTCGCCGGCGAGGATGTCATCCTCGATCGCGAATTCTTCCTGTTCGACATCCAGGCCAGCAAGGCGCATGCCGAAGGACTCCAGCACATCGGCATCCTGGATGCGGCTGAACTCGCCGGCCTGACGCGCGAACTCGATACTTTGGCGGCGGACTTCAGCGAAGGTCGCTTCGTGCTGGATGCGCGCTTCGAGGATTGCCATTCCGCCATCGAATCTCGCCTGACGGAACGACTGGGCGATGCCGGACGAAAGATCCACACCGGTCGCAGCCGCAACGACCAGATCCTGGTCGCGACGCGGCTATGGTTGAAGGACCGATTGTCGCGCCTTGCATCGTTGTGCGCCGATGCCGCACGGGTCGCGCTGGATCGCGCCGAAGCCGAGAAGTCGCTGCCCATGCCCGGTTATACGCACCTGCAGCGCGCGGTCGTGTCGTCGGCGGGCATGTGGTGGTCAGCCTGGGCCGAAGCCTTCATCGACAATGCCGTGCGTGCGCGCGACACATTGGCCTGGGTCGATGCCAATCCGCTCGGCAGTGCTGCCGGCTATGGCATCAACCTGCCGCTGGACCGTGACCATTCGACGCAGGCTTTGGGTTTTGCCCGCATGCAGGTCTCGGCGCCGTATGCGCAACTGTCGCGAGGCAAGTTCGAGATGGCGGCGATCGAGTCGCTCGGATCGGCGCTGCTCGACCTGCGTCGGCTGGCCTGGGACCTGTCGTTGTTCACCAGCGCGGAGTTCGGTTTCGTCAGCCTGCCGCCGGAATACACCACCGGCAGCTCGATCATGCCCAACAAGCGCAATCCCGACGTGATCGAACTGATGCGTGCGACCTATGCCAGCGCGGCTGCTGCGCGCACCGAGATCGAGCAACTGTTGTCGCTTCCTTCTGGCTACCACCGGGATTTGCAATTCAGCAAGGGCGCGATCTTCCACGCCTTCGGTCGCGGTTTGTCGGCGTTGGCCCTGCTGCCCGACCTGTTGCGGCGACTGTCGTGGAACCCCGAACGCATGCGTGCCGCGCTCGATCCGTCCATGTACGCGACCGACCTGGCCGTGGATCTTGCGCGGCAAGGCCTGCCGTTTCGCGACGCCTACAAGCAGGCGGCCGATCCGGCCCGTTGGGCGCAGGGCGATCCGGAAGCGAGTTTGCAGGCGCGCGTGTCGCCTGGCGCATCGGCCGACCTGCGGCTGGATGTGTTGCGCCAACGCCTGGACGCGATCAGCTGATGGACGCGCACGCATTCGGCGCCCAGCCCTTGCCGGACTGGCGTCGCGCCGTGCTGAAAGTGGGCAGCAGTTTGCTGGCCGCCGCCGATGGCGGCCTCATCGATACGCATGCCGCCGGGCTCGCCCGATTCGTTTCCGATAGCCGGAAGCAAGGCCGCGAAGTCGTTATCGTTTCCTCGGGTGCGGTGGCAGCGGGCCGTGGCGTGCTGAAGACCGAGGCCGCAGGTCTGACCCAGCGACAGGCGCTGGCCGCACTCGGCCAGGCGCCGATGATCGCGCTATGGCAGAGCCTGTCGGACGTGCCCGTGGCGCAGGTGTTGCTTAGCCACGACGACGTGCGTAATCGCCGCCGCTATCTCAACGCGCGCGCCACGCTGCGCGAATTGCTGCGGCTGGGCGTGCTGCCGGTTATCAATGAAAACGACACGGTCGCCGTGGATGAGTTGAAACTTGGCGACAACGACAATCTTGCCGCCGTGGTCGCAACCTTGGTGGATGCTGACTTGCTTCTGATTGCGACCGATATCGCGGGCCTGTATGACGACCATCCGGTGCGCAATCCCCGGGCTACGCCGCTGCCACGCATCAAGGCCATTACGCCCGCCGTGCTGCGCATGGCGCAGGGCGATGCCGGCGCGTTGGGCACGGGCGGCATGCGCACCAAGCTTGAAGCTGCCAGCAAGGCCGCCGCCGCAGGCATCGGCACCGCGCTGTTTTGCGGCCGCGATGCCGACACCGTGCAGTCCCTGTCGCAAGGCATCCTGCATGGCAGCTTCGTGGAGCCGCACGGCGATCGCCTGCTGGCGCGCAAACAGTGGCTGCGAAACGCGCCGGCGGGTCTGCATGGCCTGCGGGTGGATGAGGGCGCTGCGCGGGCGCTGGTGGAGCGGGGCGCCTCGCTATTGCCGGGCGGCGTCGTGTCGGTGGAAGGAGAATTCGGTCGCGGCGACCTGATCGAACTTCGGCTCGCAGGTTCGGACTACGGCCAGGTGTTGGCGCGCGGACTGGCGCAATATGGTTCCGCCGACATGCAGCGCATCGCCGGCCGGCATAGTCGCGACATCGAGGGCATCCTCGGTTATCGCTATGGCGAGGTCGTGGTCCACCGCGACGACTTGGTCGTGATTGCACAGGATTCATCCGCATGACTTCCGCAATGCACCTGGGCCACGTGCGCCAACTCGCCATCGCTGCGCGCGACGCCGCGCAGTCGATCGCCGCACTGGATTCGGCGCAGCGCGAAGGCCTGATAAATGCAATGGCGGCTGCAATCGAAGCCGATCGCGCCAGCATCCTGTCGGCCAACGCCAGCGACCTGCAGCGTGCCCGCGAGGCAGGCACCCGCGGCGCCATGCTCGACCGCCTGATGCTCGACGATGCGCGGATCAGCGGCATCGTTGCTGCGTTGCGCGAAATCGCGCGGCTGCCCGATCCGGTCGGGCAGGTGACCCGCAGCGAGACGCGTCCCAACGGCCTCGTGGTCGAGCGGGTGCGCGTGCCGTTGGGCCTGATCGCGATGATCTACGAAGCGCGACCCAACGTAACCGCCGACGCCGCCGCCCTGTGCCTGAAAGCCGGCAACGCAGTAATACTGCGCGGCGGTTCGGAGGCCTTGGCGAGCAACCAGGCGATTGCAGCCAGCCTGCACCGCGCGATGCGCGAATGCGGCGTTCCCGAGGCGGCTCTTGTCTTGATCGAGGATCCCGCGCGTGAACACATGCTGGAGTTGCTGCAACTCACCGACATCGTGGACCTGGCCATCCCGCGTGGCGGCGAGGGCCTGATCCGCTTTGTCGCGGAACATGCGCGAGTGCCAGTGATCAAGCACTACAAGGGTGTCTGCCATCTGTACGTGGACCGCGCGGCGGATCCGGAACTGGCGCTGCGTTTGCTGATCGATGGAAAGACATCGAGGCCGGGTGTGTGCAATGCGCTCGAGACACTGCTGGTGCATTCGGATATTGCGCCGAGCTTCCTGCCGGGCGCGCTCGAAGCCCTCGCGAGAAAGCAGGTGCAGGTTCGCGGTGATGAAAGAACGCGCTCGTTTTCCCCAACCGTCGCCGCGGCCACGGAAGCTGACTACGCAGCCGAATTCCTGGACCTGATCCTGGCGGTGCGGGTCGTCGATTCGCTGGACGAGGCGATTGCGCACATCCGTCGCTTCGGCTCGGACCACACCGAGGTCATTGCGACATCGGACCAAGCGGCTGCCGAGAAATTCGTGCGCTCGCTGCGCAGCTCAGCGGTGATGGTCAACGCTTCATCACGATTCAACGACGGCGGCGAGTTGGGGCTCGGGGCGGAAATCGGGATTTCGACCACGCGCTTGCATGCCTATGGGCCGATGGGGCTGGAGTCGCTGACGATTGAAAGGTATGTGGTGCGGGGGGTGGGACAGGTGAGGCATTCGGGGTAGCGTTCGGGGCTCAGGAGCGGATTGCGGAGCCAGTGCGACAGGGTGCGGCAGGGCGGACCGGTAAATCTGCGGCGCTTGAATGCAAAAGCCGCCCTTTGGGCGGCTTTTACTTCAACAGGCTTTGGTCGGGGAGACAGGATTCGAACCTGCGACTTCTACGTCCCGAACGTAGCGCTCTACCAGGCTGAGCTACACCCCGAGG
>JANNWV010000057.1:0-6910 GCA_031408815.1 Gammaproteobacteria bacterium | reverse complement strand
GGCGTTGGCCGCGGCTCCCGGGGGGTGCGGCCTGGGCCGCTATGCGGCTGCCCTGCAAAACCCGCGCCCACGCCCGCTCCCACAATTTGATCGGGTGTTCAACATCCTGCATGGCAACAAGGGCGGGGGTGAGGACGGCGTGCTGCAGGGACTACTCGAAGCTCTCGGCGTGCCCTGCACCGGATCGGGCGTACTCGGCACTGCGCTGGCGATGGACAAGATCCGTACCAAGCAGGTGTGGCTCGCGCTCGGCCTGCCAACTCCGCGCTATATCCGGCTGACCAAAGGTCGCGACGTGCACGCGGCCGCACGCACGCTCGGCCTGCCAGTCATCGTCAAGCCGTCCTGCGAAGGCTCCAGCGTCGGCGTCAGTCGGGTGTTCAACGACGCCGACCTCGATGCCGCCGTGGAACTGGCCGCGCGCTATCCCGGCGAGTTGCTGATGGAACAACTCATCGAAGGCCAGGAACTGACCGTCGGCATTCTCGGCGACATGGCGCTGCCGTCCATCCGCATCGTGCCGGCCGGCGAGTACTACGACTATCACGCCAAGTACATTGCCGAAGACACGCAGTACCTGTGCCCCGGCCTGGAAGGCGAGGCCGAGGAAGAAATCAAGAAGCTCGCGCTGGACGCCTTCCACGCCATCGGCTGCGAAGGCTGGAGCCGCGTGGACGTGATGCGCGACAAGGCCGGCAAGTTCTACCTGCTGGAAGTGAATACCGCGCCGGGCATGACCAGCCACTCGCTGGTGCCCAAGGCCGCGGCACAAGTGGGTATTGATTTCGAAACCCTGTGCTGGAAGATCCTGGAGACAAGCGTCGAGTGAATGCCTTGTTGCGCATCGCTGCGTGGGTGCTGGCGGTCAGCCTGGTGGTGCTGCCGATAGCGGCCGTGCTCAATGGCTGGATCGCCGGTTCGCGCTGGCCGATGCGGCAACTGGTCGTGACCGGCGAATTCCGCCAGGTCAGCGACGCGCGCGTGCGCACGGTGGTGTTGCCGCTGGTGCAGGACGGTTTCTTCGCCGTGGACCTCGCCCAGGTGCGCGCCGCGCTGGCGAAAATGGACTGGGTGCATCGCGTCGAAGTACGCAAGCGCTGGCCCGACCGCCTGGAAGTCTCCATCCTGGAATACAAGCCGATCGCGCGCTGGGGCGCCGTGCGCATGCTGGCCGAGAACGGCGAGATCTTTCCCGCGCCGAAAGGGCACGTCTCGAAGTTGCCGACCTTCGACGGACCGGATGGCCGCGCCGCCGAACTGATGGCCTTCCACAGCCAGGCCAAGCCCTTGTTCCTCAGCCACGGCCTGGGCGTGAGCATCGTGCGCCTGTCGGCGCGCGGCAGTTGGAATCTGACGCTGTCGGACGGCACCGAGATCGAAGTAGGGCGGGGCGATCCGCAACTGCGCCTGGCCCGCTTCGCGCGCATGTTGCCGCGCCTGGAAACCACCGAGCCGCGCCGCCTCGAGCGCGCCGACCTTCGCTACACGAATGGATTTGCATTGACCTGGCAGGCCATCCCGGCCGCCAGTCCCCCCGTTCCCGCTGCACAGGCCAAATCATGAATCGCAAAGGTGACAAAGCTCTGATCGTCGGCCTCGACATCGGCACCTCGAAAATTACGGCACTCGTCGGCGAATACTCGCCCGGACAAGAGATCGAAGTGATCGGCATCGGCTCGCACGAATCGCGCGGCATGAAACGCGGCGTGGTGGTGGACATCGAGTCCACCGTGCAGTCCATCCAGCGCGCGATTGAAGAAGCCGAGCTGATGGCCGGCTGCGAGATCCGTTCGGTGTATGCCTCGGTATCGGGCAGCCACACGCTGTGCCGCAACTCGCCCGGCATCGTGCCGGTGGTCGGTGGCGAAGTGACGTACGCCGATCTCGATCGCGTACTGGAAGCGGCCAAGGCCGTCGCCGTGCCCGCCGACCAGCGCATCCTGCATGCCATCGCCCAGGAATACATCGTAGACAACTCGCAGGAAGGCATCCGCAATCCGGTCGGCATGTCGGCGGTGCGCCTGGAAGTACGCGCGCACCTCGTCACGTGCGCGGTAAGCGCGGCGGCCAACATCACCAAGTGCGTGAACCGTTGCGGCCTGCAGGTGGACGACCTGATCCTGAGTTCCGTCGCAAGCAGCACCGCGGTGTTGACCGCGGACGAACGCGAACTCGGCGTCGTGCTGGTGGACATCGGTGCGGGCACCACCGACATCGCAGTATTCGTACAGGGTGCGATCAGGCACACCGCCTCGCTGCCGATCGCCGGCGACCAGGTGACCAACGACATCGCGCACCTGCTGCGCACGCCCACGCCCGAAGCCGAACAGATCAAGGTCCGCTACGCCTGCGCGCTGGCGCAACTGGCGACCGCGGAAGAAAGCATCCAGGTGCCGAGCGTGGGCGATCGTCCGCCGCGCCGTCTGGCTCGACAGGCCCTCGCCGAGGCGGTGCAGAACCGCTACGAGGAAATTTTCGAAATGGTGCAGGCCGAACTGCGCCGTTCCGGGTTCGAGGAACTGGTTCGCGCCGGCATGGTACTGACCGGTGGCTCCTCGCGCATGGAAGGCGTGGTCGAGCTTGCCGAAGAAATGCTGCACATGCCGGTTCGCGTCGGCATTCCGCAGCACGTCAGCGGCCTGGGCGAGGTCGTTGGCAATCCGGTGCACGCCACCGGCGTCGGGCTGCTGCTGTGGGGCAGCCAGCTCGAGCATCCGCATCGACCGCGGATCAATACAGGCAAGGCAGGGACGCTCTTCAGCAAATTGAAAACCTGGTACCGCGGCGAGTTTTAAGTTTCACAAGATCCGAGTTTCAAAAAACACCCCCTAAGGCATTAAACGAGGAATACCAACATGGCACTTTTCGAATTGGTTGAACGACTGGCACCCAATGCCGTCATCAAGGTCATCGGCGTGGGCGGCGGCGGTGGTAACGCCGTGGCGCACATGGTCAACGCGGGCGTGGATGGCGTGGAATTCATCACCGCCAATACCGACTCGCAGGCAATCAAGCAGTCTGGCGCAAAGATGCAGTTGCAGCTTGGCGCGAATGTCACCAAGGGCCTGGGTGCAGGCGCGAATCCGGAAGTCGGCCGCCAGGCCGCGCTGGAAGATCGCGAGCGCATCCTGGAAGCCCTCGATGGCGCCGACATGGTGTTCATCACCGCTGGCATGGGCGGCGGCACCGGTACCGGCGCAGCGCCGGTGGTTGCACAACTTGCGAAAGAGCGCGGCATTCTTACTGTTGCCGTCGTGACGAAGCCGTTCCCGTTCGAAGGCCGTCGCCGCATGCAGGTCGCGCTGAAGGGCATCGAGGAATTGGCGAACCATTGCGATTCGCTGATCACCATCCCGAACGAAAAACTGATCACCGTGCTCGGCCGCGATGCGACCATGATGCAGGCCTTCCGCGCTGCCAACGACGTGCTGCTGGGCGCCGTGCAGGGCATTGCCGACCTGATCGTCCGCCCGGGCCTGATCAACGTCGACTTCGCCGACGTACGTACGGTGATGTCTGAAATGGGACTCGCGATGATGGGCTCGGGCACCGCCCGCGGCGACGACCGCGCCCAGGCGGCGGCGGAAGCTGCCATCAGCAACCCGTTGCTGGATGAAGTGAACCTCGCTGGCGCCAATGGCGTGCTGGTCAACATCACCGCCGGCCCGGACTTCACGATGCGCGAGTTCGACGAAGTCGGCCGGATTATTGAGGAATTCAGCTCCGAAGACGCGACGGTCGTTATCGGTACCGTGCTCGACCCGGACATGGCCGACGAAGTGCGCGTGACGGTGGTTGCCACCGGCCTTGGCCGCAGCGCCGCCCGCGTCCAGGTCCGCCCGGACCGCAACGAGAATATCCGGGAAGCCCTGCGCGCCCCGGTCAAACTCGTGCGCAACGGCAGCACCGGCCTGGCCGACTTCGATGCCATGCCGCCGACCATGAACCACAACGGCAGCCTGCCGCCCGTGGGCCTGGGCGCCCCGTCCATCAACCCCGGCCTGCGCCACAGCAGTCGCGGCAATGACGCGCCCTCCGCCCCGGCCACCGCCCTGGCCGACCTGCCCACCGACCACAGCTACCTCGATATCCCGGCCTTCCTGCGCCGCCAGGCCGACTGATCCAGAAGCAAGGGGATCCTGCCTGTCACCATCAACCATGCCTTAAGGGGGTGGGTTGCTGGTGACGGGCGGGGAACTTCGGCCTATATATAGAGTCCGATCACAGTCCCGGTAACCGATATCATCAAGCAGGGGAAAGCGGGACTTCCGGCAGGGACCGGCCCCGAGAGCCTGTGGTATCCTCCTCGGTGTTAAAATTTCGTGTCTCCCTGTCGGGAACGCTCGCCCATGGTCAAGCAACGCACGCTCAAGAATGTAATCCGCGCCACCGGCGTGGGTCTGCATAGTGGTGAGAAGGTCTACATGACCTTGCGTCCGGCTGCGCCTGATACGGGCATCGTGTTCCGCCGCACCGACTTCCCGCGACCCGTCGAGATCAAGGCGCAAGCCCATCTGGTCGGCGATACCAGCCTGTGCACCGCGCTGATCGAAAACAACGTGCAGGTCAAAACCATCGAGCACCTGTTGTCGGCCATGGCCGGCCTGGGTATCGATAACGCCTACGTTGACCTGTCCACGGCCGAAGTGCCGATCATGGATGGCTCGGCCGGTCCGTTCGTCTTCCTGCTGCAGTCCGCGGGAATTGAAGAACAGAACAAGCCCAAGAAATTCATCCGCATCAAGAACACCATCAAGGTGGAAGACGGCGACAAGTGGGCGCGGTTTGATCCCTTCGACGGCTTCAAGGTCGGTTTCACCATCGACTTCAACCACCCGATGTTCCAGAAAAATGTCTCCAGCGCCGAAATCGACTTTTCCTCCACGAGTTTCGTGAAGGAAGTCAGCCGCGCGCGCACCTTCGGCTTCATGAAGGACATCGAGTACCTGCGCGAGCGCAACCTGGTGTTGGGCGGCAGCATGGACAACGCGATCGTGCTCGACGACTACCGCGTGTTGAACGAAGACGGCCTGCGTTACGAGGACGAGTTCGTCAAACACAAGATCCTGGACGCCATCGGCGACCTGTACCTGCTGGGCCACAGCCTGATTGGCGCCTTCTACGGCTACAAGTCCGGCCATGCCCTCAACAACAAACTGCTGCTGGCCTTGCTGGCCGAGCAGTCGGCCTGGGAATACGTCACCTTCGATGACGAGGAAGCGGCGGCCACGGCCCCGATTTCCTACGCCCACCCCGCACAAGCCTGACTAATTCTGTGACGCGGGCTGCGCTTTTTGCCCTAATTGGTCACGTTCAGCAAAAATTAACCGCCACTTAACGGCTCATTCGCCGCGGTCGGGCATTATGCCCGTCAAGAACACGTGTCTAAGGCAGGGATGCCAGTTTCAATAATTGAGCCCGGAGGTCTGGATCCTTCACAGACTGGGCGGTCGCCCGCAACGATTCGCGGACGGCTTCAGAAAGAGGTTTGCCGATAGTCATCTCCGGGGAGATGTCGAAACTCGGTACCACTTTGACGACCAACGTGCGGGCCGGAAATCCTGCCGCGGCAGCTGCGTCCAACAGGACATCAGCCATCAGTCGCAGCTTGTTTTTCCAGACCGGGGCGTTGACCAAAAACACGAGTCGGTCCTGATCCACGTTGGCCAAGCGACATTGTTGGGCCACCGCGGCGGGCAGATTCTGACGCAGCGACTGATCGAGGCGAGCCAGCATCTGGGCGCGCTGGATCAGGGGGCCCAACCCCGCCGACGCAGCCGCCTGAAGGGCCTGCGGGGGCGATCCGGTTCCAGCCGCGCCACGATCTTGAGAGTGAGTACGTTTAACCATGATGAACGTTATCATCGTATCCAGGTTTTTCCGGGCGCCAAAGAAGTTCTCGCTCGGTAATCCCAAAGTGGCATCGATCATTGGCGGTTCCTGCATTGCCCTGTTGGCAGTGGCCTTCGGCTCGGGCTTTGCCATCCGCGGCGCCGACGGCGCCGCCGAATCGCAGATCGCCAGGCTCAAGCAAGACCTCGGCAAACAGCAATCCGAACTCGCCGCCGCCCGCGAAGACGCGCAGCGCGAGATCAACGCCGTCGCCGCCCGCGTGGGCGAGCTGCAGGCCCAGGCCAACCGCCTGAACGCCCTCGGCCAGCGCCTGACCCGCGACGGCAAGCTGTCCGATGGCGAGTTCAACTTCGGCAAGGTGCCGGGCATGGGTGGTAACGAGTCGGTGGACGACGTGCCGGCCGGCGACCTGCTCAAGAGCCTGGACGAGCTGCAAACCAAGTTCGATGAATCGGGCAACCAGCTGTCGGTGCTCGAATCCATGATGTACAGCCAGCAACTGCAATTGGCCGCGCTGCCCTCGGGCCGCCCGTCCAAGGGCTACATCACCTCCGGCTTCGGCCGTCGTACCGATCCGATCCGTGGCGGTCTGGCGCATCACCTCGGCATCGATTTCGATGCCAACACCGGCGACCCGGTGCTGGCCGCCGCTGGCGGCGTCGTCAGCTTCGCCGGCATCAAGTCCGGTTACGGCAACGTGGTGGAAGTGGACCACGGCAACGGCTACAGCACCCTGTACGGCCACAATTCCCGCCTGGTAGTCCGCGCCGGCGACATCGTGCGTGCCGGCCAGCAGCTGGCCAAGGCCGGTTCCACCGGCCGTTCCACGGGCCCGCACGTGCATTTCGAAGTCCACGTCAACGGACGCCCGGTCAACCCGCGCAAGTTCCTGGACAAAGTCAGCGGCTAAGCAGCCAGCCTTTGTGGGAGCGGCCTCGGCCGCGATTCATTCCCCCCGCTTGATATCCCAATCCCCCTCCCCAAGTTAAACTAGGCACCCCCTGTGGGAGCGGCTCTGTGGGAGTGGCTCTGTGGGAGCGGCCTTGGCCGCGATGCC
>JANNWV010000056.1:0-1925 GCA_031408815.1 Gammaproteobacteria bacterium | reverse complement strand
GGGCGACACGGCCGAGACGGTGGTGGCCTGGGCCTGCGCGATCGAAAGCAAGACCCGCCCGAGCGCGCTGCTGCTGAGCCGGCAGAACCTGCCGTATGCGCCGAAGAGCGGGCTCGACAACATCGCCAAGGGCGCCTACGTACTGGCCGAACCGGCGGAAGTGGGCCTGCGCAAGAAGGCCCGCGCGGTGATCATCGCCACCGGTTCGGAAGTGCAATTGGCGCTGCATGCCCAACAACTTTTGGCTGCGGACGGCATTGCGGTGCGCGTGGTCAGCATGCCTTCGACGTCTGTCTTCGACCGCCAGAGCAAGGCCTACCAGACCGAGGTGCTGCCGGCCGGCCTGCCGCGCATTGCGGTGGAGATGGGCGTGACTGACGGCTGGTGGAAGTACGGCTGCGCGGCGGTGGTGGGCATCGACACCTACGGCGAGTCGGCCCCCGCGCCCGAGTTGTTCAAGCACTTCGGCTTCACCGCGCAGAACGTGGCCGACACGGTTCGCAAGGTACTCGGTGGCGCCTGAGGCGTTGCCTTCAGTGGTGCCCGCGCGCTGGCGTGGGCTGATGGTTGCCTTGGTGGCCCTTGTGCCCTGGGCTTGTTGGGGCCAGGCCAGTCAAGCGGCGCCTGCTTCCGAAGCCCTCGATCGGTCGTTGCTGTGCGGGCAGCCGCCGTCCGAGCAGACGAAGGTTCTGGCGTTTCCCGTTGCGGAGCCCATGCCTCCCCACGGCGTTGTGGTTCGGGTGCAGATGGCGTTTGCAGACCTGTCGGGCGAACCCGCGGTTCAGGTCGTCTACAACTCGGGCAGCCGGGCCTTTGCCAACGTGGTGGTTGCGAGCGTCAAAGCGTATCGGCTCGGTTGTTTGACGGGCGAAAAGGCGCCGAGCAGTTTCGCCAGGGAGTACCAGTTCGTCCCGGGCGAAATTCCCAAGGTTGTGACCGGGGCCTTCGTCAGGCTCAAGGCACGGGAACAATCGGCTGCCGAGTGCTTGAAGGGCGGGGAGAAGCCACCTTGGCCACCATTGCCATCGCCATCGCCATCGGCGGCTTTCGCAAAAGCCGATCGGTTGGAGCCTGGCTACGTCATCGTCAGGTTGACTTTCAGCCGCCCCGATGAGCCGCCGTCAACTGAAGTGCTGTTCAGCGGTAGCGGCCGAAGGTTCGAGGCCACTGTTCGCGCGCACGTGAATGGTTATCGCCTTCCCTGCCACGATCCGGCAGGCAAACCGCTGGTCGCTACCCAAGTCTTCCACTATGTGTACGAAGGCGAACAAACCATCGCCAGTCCGATCTCGTTGCAGCAGTGGCTCAGCGTTGCCGACAACGTGACCGCTCGGCGCGTCCGGTTCGACTTCACAACCATGAGCTGCCCATTCGATGTGCGCCTGACCTATCTTCAGCCCTACATGCCGAGCTCCGTTGAAGATCAGACGCGAAGCGACCCCAACAAGCAAGCGTTCGCTGACTGGCTCGGAGGCCTGACGATCAAGCCGGCTCTGAGTGCTGGCAACAAGCTCATCGGCCGCTTGTTCAACGTCTCGGTCCCCTGCCTCGTGCTCGACCTGAGCTGAGCCGCCTCATTGCCCCTTTCGCAACCCCAGGAGAATTCCCATGACGATCAGAATTGGCATCAACGGCTTCGGCCGCATCGGGCGGATGGTGTTCCGCGCCGCGACCAAGCATTTCGCGGACGACATCGAGATCGTCGCCATCAACGACCTGCTGGAGCCCGACTACCTGGCCTACATGCTGCGCTACGACTCGGTACACGGTCGCTTCGACGGCGACATCGCGGTCGATGGCAACACCCTCGTCGTCAACGGCAAGCGGATCCGCCTGACGGCCGTGAAAGACCCGGCCGCGCTGGCCTGGGGCGACGTGGGTGTCGATGTGGTGGTCGAATCGACGGGTCTGTTCCTCACGCTCGA
>JANNWV010000055.1:0-43701 GCA_031408815.1 Gammaproteobacteria bacterium | reverse complement strand
GCCGACGTACGTCGCGGCGATGTGCTGATCACGTCCGGCATCGGCGGGCGCTTTCCCGCGGGCTTCCCGGTCGGCACCATTACCGGCGTGCAGCCCGACAAGCTGCGCCTGTTCGTTACCGCCGACGCCACGCCCGCTGCGCATCTCGATCGCGGCAACGAAGTATTGCTGATCAGCAACCGGCCGCCGGTCATCGACGTCGGCCCGCCCGCGCCCGCGAATCGCAGTCCGGCACCGTCGTCGCCGCAATCGCCAACCGATAAATCCGATGCTGCCGCGGAGGCGCACCCGTGATCCGTCCACCGACCGGGTGGTTGATCCACGGAAGCTTCGCGCTGGGCCTGGTCTTTGCCATCCTTCCCTTGCCGGCCGTCCTGCAATCGGTACGGCCCTATCTGCTGGCGATGTTGCTCGCCTACTGGCTGATGGAAGCGCCCAATCGGGTCGGCCTGGGCACCGCCTTCGTGGTCGGGCTGTGCGCCGATATCCTCACTGCTTCATTGTTGGGCGAGCAGGCGTTTCGACTGGTGGTGCTCACTTACATCGTCCAGCACTTCCGTGCGCGGCTGCGTTTCTTCCCGTTGTGGCAACAGGCCGTTGCCATTGGCCTGTTGCTGCTCAACGACCGGATCATTTCGTGGCTGATCCACCTGTTCGCCGGCTCGCCGTCGCAAGGCTGGCTGTACTGGACGGCGCCGGTACTGGGCGTGCTGTTGTGGCCGTGGCTGTATGTCCTGCTCGACCTGGCGCGCCTGCGCGCACGCGAGCGAAGCTGACCGATGCCCAGCGCCCGGCGTCACCTGATGAAGAATCCGCAGGCCGAGGCGGACCAGTTCCAGCGCCGCGCCCTGGTCGGATTCATCGGCATCGCCGTCGCGCTGGCCGGATTGTGTTTCGGTTATTTCCGGCTGCAGGTGTTGCAGCACGAGGAATACCGCACGCGATCGGAAGCTAACCGCATCAAACCGCGCCCGGTCGTGCCTGCGCGCGGGCTCATCTACGATCGCAACGGCAAGCTCATCGCTGACAACGTGCCTGCCTACCGGTTGGAAGTCGTGCCCGACCAGACCGACGACTTGAAGGCTACGCTGGCGGGCTTGAATGAATTGATCGGCCTCAGCCCCGAGGAGCTGCAGCAGTTTCAGGCCAACCGCAAGGCGATCCGGGGTTTTCGCCCCGTCGCCCTGAAGCTGCGGCTCACTGAAGAACAGCGCGCCCGGCTCGCCGTCAATCGCCATCGTTTTCCCGGCGTGGACGTGGTGCCCTACCTGACGCGCCGCTACCCGCATGGCGAGTTGTTCGCGCATGTGGTCGGCTACGTGGGCAGGCTCGATGCCGATGACCTGGAAGCGTTGGGCGACAGCAAGTATGCGGCGCTGACCCACGTCGGCAAGTCGGGGCTCGAGCGCAAATACGAAGATCGCCTGCGTGGCGAAATCGGCTACGAGAACGTCGAGCAGAATGTCGAAGGCCGCGTGCTGCGCGTGGTCAACAACGTGCCGTCCCTGCCTGGCGCCGATTTGCAGCTGAGCATCGATGCCGATCTGCAGCAGGCCGCGGTCGCTGCATTCGGTGACCGTGATGGCGCGGCAGTTGCAGTGGATACGCGAACCGGCGAAGTCCTGGCGATGGTCAGCCTGCCGCAGTTCAATCCCAATCTTTTCGTCAACGGCATATCGCACAAGGACTACAACGCGCTGACCACCAACATGTCGCGGCCCTTGTTCGACCGCAACCTGCATGGCGGAACGCCGCCAGGATCCACTATCAAGCCGTTCGTCGGCCTGGCCGGTCTCGAATCGGGACTGCGTCGGCCCGGCGATCGCATCCTGTCCACCGGCACGTTCCGGATTCGGGGCAGGGGGCGTGGCTTCGGCGATTCGCATGCCGGCGGGCATGGCTCGGTGGACTTGAAGGAATCCATCGCGCAATCGGTGAACACCTATTACTACCAGCTGGCGCTGGACATGGGCGTCGACAAGTTCGACATGTACATGGACCGCTATGGCTTCGGCCGACCCACCGGCATCGACCTGATTGGCGAAACGGGCGGCATCCTGCCTTCGCCGGAATTCAAGCGCACGCGCTTCCAGCAGCCCTGGTACCAAGGCGACATCGTCAACGCCGGCATCGGCCAGGGCATGTGGAAGGCGACGCTGCTGCAGCTGGCGCAAGCTACGGCGTCCGTCGCCAACAACGGCGTGAGTCATCGGCTGCACCTGCTGCGCGCCACGCGCCAGGGCTTTGCCGCACCCTGGATGCGCGAACCCCAGCCGCAGGAAGGTCGTGTCTCCACCAACATGGCAAACATCGCCGCCGTGAAGGAGGGCATGCTGGCCGTCGTGCACGGGCCGACCGGCACGGCGCGTGCCATCGGCATCAATTCGCCCTACCTGATCGCCGGCAAGACCGGCACCGCGCAAGTGGTCAGCAACAAGAACAACATGCGCCTCGATCCGCACAACCTGCCGCTGCATCTGCGCCACCAGGCCTTGTTCATCGCGTACGCGCCGGCGGATGACCCGCGTATCGCCGTGGCGGTGGTGGTCGAGCACGGTGGTTTCGGATCGACCTCGGCCGCGCCCGTGGCCAAGGCGATCCTGGATGCGTGGCTGTTGCCCAAGATCAGCGCGGCGCCGATGCCGACCACCACGACGGAAGCGCGGCCATGATCGCGGACCTGCGCGAATTCGTCCTCGACTTCCTGGACAAGGTGGACTGGCCCTTGTTGCTCGCCTTGTGCGCGGTGATGG
Organism: Gammaproteobacteria bacterium; assembly: GCA_031408815.1. Classification (GTDB taxonomy): domain Bacteria; phylum Pseudomonadota; class Gammaproteobacteria; order Xanthomonadales; family Xanthomonadaceae; genus Arenimonas. The sequence goes on along the minus strand of JANNWV010000055.1, from coordinate 40,948 downwards.
CCGCCAGCCTGATCGTGCAATCGAGCGCAGGCGGTGGCGACAGCCATGTGGTGATCGCGCAAGCCGCTCGTTTTGCTGCCGGTGGCGGCGTGATGATATTACTGTCGCGCGTTTCACCAGGGCGATTGCGCATCTGGACGCCGGTCGTGTTCGGCATCACCCTCGTGCTGCTGCCGATGGTCTTCGCCTTCGGCTCGGGCCGCAGCGCGCGGCTGTGGATCAATTTGGGTTTCTTCTACCTGCAGCCGGGCGAACTGTTGAAGTTGACCGTGCCGATGATGGTGGCCTGGTACCTGCATCGCGTGGTGTTGCCGCCGCGCTGGGGCACGTTGCTGGTGTGCTCGATCATCATCGGGGTGCCGGTGGCGCTGATCGTGCTGCAACCAGACCTCGGCACTGGCATGCTGGTGGCGGCCTCGGGCGCATTCACGCTGTTCCTCGCGGGCATCGCGTGGTGGCGGATTGGATTGTTCGCCGGCCTGGGGCTGGGCGCGTTGCCGATTTCCTGGCTGTTCCTGCGGCCCTACCAGAAGGACCGCATCCTCACCTTCATCAATCCGGAAAACGATCCCCTCGGCGCAGGCTGGAACATCATCCAGTCCAAGATCGCGATCGGATCGGGCGGGTGGTTCGGCAAGGGCTGGGGCCAGGGCAGCCAGGCGCATCTCGATTTCCTGCCCGAACACACGACCGACTTTGCCTTCTCGGTGTTGTCGGAAGAGTGGGGTTGGCTCGGTGTCAGCGTCGTGTTCGCGTTGTATCTTTTCATCGTCGGCCGCAGCCTGTGGATTGCCGCGAATGCACGCGATGGCTACTCGCGGCTGCTCGCCGGCGCGCTGGCAATGACGTTTTCAGTGTACGTATTGGTGAACGGCAGCATGGTGGTCGGGCTGTTGCCGGTGGTCGGCGTGCCGATGCCGCTGCTCAGTTATGGCGGCACCAGCGCGGTATCGCTGCTGGCCGGTTTCGGAATCATCATGTCGGTGCGGGCGCACCGCAAGTTCATGTCCTGAAGCGGTCGCTGATCGCCCGGGCCTTGGCGGCGCTGTCGCGCACCTTGTCGAATTCGCCGGCTTGCAACCAGTTGCGTGGCACCATCCACGAACCGCCGATGCAGGCCACGTTGGGCTGCGCGAGGTAGTCGGCGGCGTCGGCTTCGCTGATGCCGCCAGTCGGGCAGAACATCAATTCCGACAGCGGGCCGTGCAATGCCTTCAACATGCCGATGCCACCCACGGCCGCGGCCGGGAAAAGTTTCGCCACGCGGAAACCGTGTTCCATCAGCACCAGCAGCTCACTGGGTGTCGCGGCACCGCACACCACGGGCAAGTCGGCGTCCGCAAGCGTGGCGACCATCAAAGGCGTTGCGCCCGGGGTGACGATGAAATCGGAACCGGCCTGGATGGCGGCGTCGAGTTGATCGGGATTGAGCACCGTGCCGGCGCCAATCACCAGGTCTGGAAAGGCGCGCTTCAACGCCGCCAGGGCGGACAACGCGGCGGGTGTTCGCAAGGTGAGTTCGATGCTGTGCAAGCCGCCAGCCTGCAACGCCTCGGCGACCGCCATCGACTGGTCCACGCTGTCGACGGTAACGATCGGCAGGATGCCTGCAGCGCGCAGCATCCCAAGCGCGGTGGCCTGGTGGCCGGCGAGTCGCGATTGGGTCATCAGGCGTCCTTTGCTTCGTGTGGCGCCAGTTGGCCGGCGCGTCCGAGTTCGTACTCGGCATCATAATCGACGCCCGCCGGTGCATCCGACAATACCGGTCCGCAGGAGATGCTCAGCGCGCCCTGGTCGGCCGGCGTGGCCACCAGCCGATTCATCGCGAACAGGTTGCGGCCGAGGTCGTGCGAGGGCGGCGTGCTGTCGCGGTCGGTCGTGCGCGCCTGCCATTCCGCTTCCGGAACCAGCGCCTGCAGCACGCCGTTCTCGCCGTCGAGCAAGATCATGTCGCCGTCGCGCAGCTTTGCCAGCGGCCCACCCGTGATCGCCTCGGGCGTGACGTGGATGGCCGACGGAATCTTTCCCGAGGCGCCGGAAAGCCGACCGTCCGTCACCAATGCCACGCGCCGGCCCTGGTTCTGCAACATCCCCAGCAGCGGCGTCAGGCTATGCATCTCCGGCATGCCATTGGCGCGCGGTCCCTGGAAGCGAACCACCGCCACGAAATCGCGGGGCAGGGCATTGGCCGCATGCAGTTTGTTCAGTGCCTGCGGATTGTCCACGACCACCGCAGGCGCTTCGATGCGTCGTTGTTCCATCGCGATCGCGGAAAGCTTGATCATCGCGCGACCCAGGTTGCCGGTGACCAGGCGCAGGCCGCCATTGGCCTCGAACGGTGCGGATGCCGGGCGAACCACCTCGTCATCCGCACTGGTGCCGATGCCGTCCACTTGCGACAGCTGCCCGTCCAGCAGGCGGGGCTCGCGCGTATAGGCGGGCATTCCGCCGTCGGCAATCGTGGCAAGGTCCGAATGCATCCAGCCGGCCTGCATCAGTTCGCGGAAGACGAACGCAATACCGCCGCATGCGGCGAAGCGATTCACGTCGGCCGCGCCATTGGGATAGACGCGCGCAAGCAGTGGCACGCCCTGCGCAAGCTCGTCGATATCGTCCCAGGTCAGCACGATGCCGGCGGCACGCGCCACGGCGACCCAGTGGATGGTGTGGTTGGTCGAGCCACCGGTCGCGATCAGGCTGACGATGGCGTTGACGATGGCGCGTTCGTCCACCAGTCGACCGATAGGCCGGTAGTCGTTGCCGAGCGCGCTGATCTCCAGCGCGCGAACCGTGGCGGCCTCGGTCAGCGCGGCGCGCAGCGGCGTGCCCGGATTGACGAAGGACGAGCCCGGCAACTGCAGGCCCATTGCTTCGAGCAAGACCTGGTTGGAATTGGCCGTGCCGTAGAAGGTGCAGGTGCCGGCCGAGTGATAGGACGCCGATTCGGCTTCCAGCAATTCGTCCCGCGTGGCAAGGCCCGCGGCGAAGCGTTCGCGCACCGCCGCCTTTTCACGATTCGACAGGCCGGGCGTCATCGGACCCGCAGGCGCGAAGACCACCGGCAGATGACCGAAGGCGAGCGTGCCGATCAGCAGGCCGGGCACGATCTTGTCGCAAACCCCCAGGCAAATGGCTGCATCGAACATGTCGTGGCTGAGCGAGACCGCCGTGGCCTGCGCGATCACGTCGCGCGAAAACAGCGAAAGCTCCATGCCGGCCCGGCCTTGCGTCACGCCATCGCACATCGCCGGTACGCCGCCGGCCACTTGCGCGGTGGCGCCATGCGCGCGCGCGAACGCGCGGATCAGTTCGGGATAGGTTTCGAAGGGCTGGTGCGCCGACAACATGTCGTTGTAGGCGTTGATGATGCCGAGGTTGGGCGTGACGCCGCCCTTGAGTCGCGGCTTGTCGTCGCCCGAGGCGGCGAAGCCGTGCGCCAGGTTGCCGCAGCTTAGGCGATGGCGCAGGGGGCCGTTGCGATGGCCCGCGTCCACGCCTTCCAGATAGGCCTCGCGCGTGCGCCGGCTGCGCTCGCGGATGCGTTCGGTAACGGCGATGACGCGTTCTTGCAGCTTAAAATTCATCAGGGGCACCAGTGGATCTGTAGGGGATTGCCGGGCAACGCGAACAGGGCGCGCACGGGCAGTTCGAATGGATCGTCGCCGGCGATGGCGCGTTCGAGCAGGCGTCGCTTGGGCTCGCCACGAACCAGCAACAAGCGGTGGCGCGCCTTGGCCAGGCCCACGGGCGTGATGCTGATGCGCAAGGGCCAGGCGCCTGCACCAGCGCAACCGCCCGCGTCGAAGGATACATAGTCATCGCTGGAAGCGAGCGCTTGCGCGAGTGAACTTGCGCCAGGAAACAGGGACGCAGTGTGTCCGTCCGGGCCCATGCCCAGCAAGGCGATGCTGGCCGGCCGTGACATGCGGTTGGCGGCGCGCACGGCTTCGTCCAGGTTTCGGTCAGGCATCAGGATCGGCTCGAAGCGCGCCGCGGCAGCGGGTCCGTCCAGCAAGGTATCGCGCACCAGTTCGGCGTTGCTGTCGGCATCGCCTGGAGGCAACCAGCGTTCGTCGACCAGCGCGACGCGCACGCGGCCCCAGTCGAGCCCATGCAGAGTCAGTTCGCGATAGACCGGCGCGGGCGTCGTGCCGCCGGACACCAGCAGTCGCGCGCCATCACCCACGGCGAGATCCGCACGCAGGGCATCAGCGGTGATGCCGGCGATGGCGGACGCCCAGCGCGATGCATCGCCATGTTCGATCCATTGCGGCGCCACGCGACTTGCCTGTGACAACTTGACTTCCATCCTGCTCAACCTTTGCCTGCATGCGCTGGGCCACCATTCTGCAACGCAAACGCTGCGGCGCCGAGTAGTCCCGCCTGCGGATGCAGCACGGCCAGCGACGGCACGGCCGCCATGGCCGGGGAGAACCGGCCCTTGGCTTCGAATCGCGAGCGGAATTCGGACGCGTGCAGCGCGTCGAGCAGTTTCGGCACGAGGCCGCCGGTCAGGAAGACACCGTCCCAAGCGCCGAGGGTGAGCACCAGGTCACCGGCAATCGCACCGAATACGGCGCAAAAAACTTCCACGGCGCGTCGGCAGCGCGGGTCGCCGCGGGCAGCGCCGGCGCTGACTTCATGCGGCAACAAATCCGGCACGGGCTGTCCGGCAATTTCCGACAGCGCGCGATGGATGTTGACCAGGCCGCTGCCGCTGACCAATCTCTCGTTGGACACGCGTCCGAACCGCGCCGACAGTCGCTCGAGGATGGCGGCTTCCTCGGCAGTGGTAGGCGCGAAGCTGATGTGTCCGCCTTCGGTTTCCAGCACATGGCTACAGCCATTGCGAATGATCAGCGCGCTGACGCCCAGGCCGGTGCCCGGACCCAGCACGGCATAAGTGCGCTCCGTCCGGTCGCCAGTGGCGCGCGGCAATCCGCCGAGGGAGGCAAGGTCGGCATCGGTGAGCAGGCGCACGGCCATGGCCTGTGCGGCGAAATCGTTGACCAGGTGCAGGTCCTGCAATTCCAGCGCGGCGAGCGTATCGGTTCGCGAGATCTGCCACGGATGGTTGGTGATGCGGGCGTGGTCGCCGTCCACGCGTCCGGCGACCGCGAACACGCCTTGTTCGATCCGGTCGGTGCCGGTTTCTACCTGCATCAGGTAATGCTTCGCGGCATCCACCAGCGAGGCGAAGCCGGCGCCTTCGAACTGGCGGATGCTGTCCTCCATCAGGGGCGCAGGCAGCGTCGTGTCGGCCAGCGCAAAACGCGCGTGCGTGCCGCCGATATCGGCCAGCAGGGCGAGGCTTCGACTCATACCTGCCTCGCCGGACGCCGTGAGCTGGGAACGGAAACCGGCAGGAAATCGTTGGCCTCCGCCGGACCCCAGGATCCGGCCGGATACGATTTCGCGTGCACCCCGGCAGCCGTCCAGGCTTCGCTGACACTATCGATCCACGACCAGGCGGCTTCCACTTCGTCGCCCGTCACGAACAAAGCCTGGTTGCCGTGCAGCGCGTCCAGCAACAGTCGCTCGTAGGCGATGCGGCGTTGCGGCGTGGCCGACATGCCCAGGTCCAGCGACAGCGGTTGCAGTTCGGTGCCGCTCCATTCCGGTGCAGCCAGGCTGCCCATCAGGCCAAGCTCGATGTTTTCCTCGGGCTGCAATTGCATCAGCAAGCGGTTGGGCGTGGCGCCCGAATGTGGCGGACGATCGAAGATCCAGTGCGACACCGGCTTGAACGACACCACGACTTCGGTGGTGCGCTGCGCCAGCCGCTTGCCCGTGACCAGGCGGAAGGGCACGCCGGCCCAGCGCCAGTTGTCGATGCGCGCGCGCAGGGCGACGAAGGTCTCGCAGTCGCTGGGGTGATCGAAACCCGGCACGGCGCGTCCGTCCACCACACCCGACTGGTAGCGCCCGCGCACGCTGTCGCGGGCGACGTCCTCGGGCGTCATCGGCCGCAGCGCGCGAAGCACCTTGCGCTTTTCGTCGCGCAGGCTGTCGGCATCCAGCGACCCTGGCGGTTCCATCGCAATCAGCGCCAGCAATTGCAGCATGTGATTCTGGACCATGTCGCGCAGCGCGCCGTACTGCGCGTAATACCCTTCGCGGCCATCCACGCCGGCGGTCTCTGCCACCAGGATATCCACCGACTCGATCCAGCGGTTGTGCCACACCGCTTCCATCAGCGTATTGCCGAAGCGCAGTGCCAGCAGGTTCTGCACCGGCGCCTTGCCCAGGTAATGGTCGATGCGGAAGATCCTGTTTTCGTCCAGGAAGCCGCGCAGGGTGGCATTGATGAAGCGCGACGAAGCCAGGTCGTGGCCGATCGGTTTTTCCAGCACCAGTCTCGAGGGTTCCGCCAACAGCCCCGCCGCTTGCAGGCCTTCGCAGGTCGGCGTGAACAGATGCGGCGGAATCGCCAGGTAGCTCACGCAGGGGCGATCGGAGAATTCCGAAAGCAGCCTGGACATGTTGGCGCTGTCGGAAAGGTCCACCGCCACGTAGCGGGTGCGCGCCAGCAAGTCGTTGAAGGCCTCGCGATTGCGCGTGGCTTCGTCGGGCAACTGTGCGCGCAACCAGGCCCTGAAGCCTTCCTGGTCGTAGTCCTGACGGCCGATGGCGATCAGGCGAAAGTCGGCAGGCAGCAGACGGTCGCGCAGCAGGTGCACCAGCGACGGAAACAGGTAGCGCTGCGACAGGTCGCCGGTGGCGCCGAACAGCAGCAGGGTGTCGTGCACCAGCACGGGCGCGGATTTTCGGTCGAGCATTCAGTCCACCACGTAAACGAGGGCGGTGCGCGGCGGCACCGTGAAGCGGCCGGTTGCCCGGTCATGGATGGCATCTTGCCGTGGGCGCGGGTCAGCTGCCGATTTGTCGCGAAGCACCGGATGCAGTATCCACGGCTTCGAGGCCTGTCTCGCACAATCGCCACGCATCTCCCAGGTCAGTGAACGAGGTACCATACGCTCGCTCCATCAAGTAACTTTACTACAAACAGGACCGCTTGCTAGGCCTCTAGCTGGCCGCACCAGCTGCGATTTACAGTCCCTGGCGCATGATCTGCCGTAGTTTATCTACATGGCGGCCGGCGGGGCTGATCGGCATCGGCGAGGTGCCGCGCAGGCCTGCTCCAGCCGGAAGACCATGGGTTGATGAACCAGTTCTGCGCCGCAGCAGATGGCCACCATGATCTCCAACCACGCCAGCTTTGCAGGCGATCGGCTTCGGGACCAAGGGTGATCTCGCCCGGCAGCGCCTCTCTGCGGCGGAATGCATCCCCCCAGAACGTGGCGTGCCTATTCAAAGGGGTAGACCACACCGAGCTGGCTGCGGATCGCGTCCATCCACTGGGTCACCTGCAAGGTATCGGCGTGCGAGACGCCCCGGCTTTCGATCTCGCCGCGCGCAATACAGGCGACCGCTTCGACTAACTGTCCCTCGAAACCGTTGATCGCGAACGCGCGATCCTCAGTGATCAGCGCGCCGTCCTTCGACTGCAGGGTCGCGCGCGTCGCTTCCCAAAACCTCGGTGCCACGGTGATAACGCCGGTTTCGCCGAACACGCGCAATGCATTCTCGCCGGGGCCGTCGAAGCCGCACATCATTTGTGAGACCACGTTGTCGGAGAACTCAAGGCTCGCAGTGAACCGCTGGTCCACGCCGGTGGGCGCGAGTATGCCTGTGGCATGGATGTTCTCCAGTACCGGTCGGATTCCATTCGCCTGCTGCAGGCACCACTGCGACATCGCCAACGAATAGATGCCGATGTCGAGCACGGCGCCGCCGGCCTGCGCGGCATCGAAGCATCGGTTCTTCGCATCGAAGGGCACGCTGAAGGAAAAGCTGGACTGCAGTGCGCGGATCTTTCCGATCGTGCCGGATGCCAGCCACTGTCCAACCACTTTATAGATCGGCAGGAAACGCGTCCACAAGGCTTCCATCAGGAAGACTTGATGCTTGTGCGACAGGGCGATCAGTTCATTTGCCAGCGCCCCGTTGACGGTCAATGGCTTTTCGCACAGGACCGGCTTTCCCGCGGCCAGGCAGGCGCGCGCGGCTTGCGCATGGAATGCATGCGGCGTGGCGATATAGACGCCGTGCACGCGGTCGTCGTTGACCAGGCTATCGATGTGTTGATGGATGGCGACGTCGTGTCCCGATAACCAGCGATCGGCATAGGCGTGCGCGCGAGCCGCATCGCGGCCCTGCACGGCCACCAGTTCCATGCCGGGCAAGCGCTGCACCGCTTCACCGAAACGGTGGGCAATCCTGCCGGGGCCGACCACGGCCCAGCCAAATGGCGTCGTGGCCATGCGCGTTGGCGCCTAGCCGATCAGGCCGAACGGGCCGCGTCCGCTCGAAGCCGCGATCCGGCCCAAGGTCTGCGCATGCTCGGGTCCGACCATCGACCATTCGAAGCGCCACGACCAGTTGCCGATCGTCGTGCCCGGCAAATTCATGCGATGGCTGCCATCGAGGCCCAGCACGTCCTGCATCTGGAAGATCGCCATGCAGGCGACCGAATTGCAGGCGGCCTGGATCATGCGCCAATGGCAATCGTCGGCGGACGCGTTCAAATAGGTTTCGGCGAAGTGCCTCTCCTGCGCAGGCGCGTTCTGCCACCAGCCGCGCACGGTCTCGTTGTCGTGGGTGCCGGTATAGGCCACGGTTTCGCGGCTGTAGTTGTGCGGCAGGAATTCGTGGTCGCCATCGCCGCCGAAGCCGAATTGGAGGATGCGCATGCCCGGAAACCCGCAACCATCTCGTAGCTCGATCACGTCCGGCGTGATCAGGCCCAGGTCCTCGGCGACGATCGGCAATTCGCCCAAGGCCAGCGCGATGGCCGCGAACAATTCCTTGCCCGGCGCCGGCACCCAGCGCCCTTCGATGGCGGTGGGACACGTAGCGGGAATTTCCCAATAGCCGGCGAAGCCGCGGAAGTGGTCGATGCGCAGGATGTCGGCCTGTTCCAGCGCGCGCTTCATACGCGCAGTCCACCAGGAAAAATTCTCGGCCGCCATTCGTTCCCAGCGATACAGGGGATTGCCCCAGCGCTGTCCCAGCGGGCCCATCGAATCGGGCGGCACGCCGGCGACGACGGTCGGCTGGAAATCTTCATCCAGGTAATACAGGTCGGGGCGCGCCCAGCAATCGGCGCTGTGGTGCGCGATGAAAATCGGCAAGTCGCCGAGTATCGCCACGTCGCGAGATGCCGCGTAGCTGCGCAAAGCCGCGCACTGCGTGTCGAAGCACCATTGCACGAAATCCCAGAACGCCATTTCGTTGGCATGCTGTGCGCGCGCCGCTTCCAGCGCGGCTGCATCACGCGATCGAAGGGGCGCGTCCCATTCCCAGAACGGCTTGCCGCCGTGCGCGGACTCCAGCGCCATGAACAGGGAATAGTCGGCCAGCCAATAGGCCTGCACCTGCCGCCACAATTCGAACTCGGAACGCTGTACTTCGCTGGCGCGTGCGAAAAATCCCGCCGCCGCCAGCCGAAGCTGCCGCGTGCGCCAGGGGATGACGCGGCCGTAGTCGACGCGCTTGCTGTCGAACAAGGCAGCACTGAGCTCCGGCGCCGGCAACCAGCCGCGCTCTATCAAGGGTTCCAGCGCAACCATCAGGGGGCTGCCGGCGAAGGCCGACACGCTCTGGTAGGGCGAGTCGCAGGGGCCGACCGGCGTCGTCGGCAACACCTGCCACACGCGTTGGCCGGCCGCTGCCAGCCAGTCCACGTATTGATAGGCAGCAGGCCCGAAATCGCCGATGCCATACGGGCCGGGCAGGGAGGTGATGTGCAGCAGGACGCCTGAGCGTCGTTGGTCGAGATTCATGGGCTTGCTTCGTCGGAAAGAGAAGAGTGTGCGCGGGTCTTGTGATGTTTCGCCTGCCGAAGCACCAGCACGGATCGCGCGGGAACCCGCGCCCAGCCGGACAAGGAGCTGCCTTCACTGGGCATCGTACTGCCAGAGTCGAGCAGCAGCGTCCAGTTGCCGGGGGCAAGCGCGAAGCTGGCTTCATCCGGGTCGGGGTTGAACAACAGCATCAACGCAGGCGACGCGGCCTGGTCGTCGATGGCAGGCGACACCACGCAGGCCAACGCGTGCGCGTGTACATCGTGCCAATCCTGGATGTGGATCTCGCCGGCATTGGGCAACTGCCAGTGCACCGATGCGCGTTGCGCTTCAGCGGAGGACGCGAACCAGCGGTCGTGGTGCAGCAGTGGCTCATCGCGGCGCAACGCAATCAGTCGCGCTACAAAGACCTGGAATTCGCCGTCGGCGTGTGCCCAGTCCAGCCACGCGGTCGGATTGTCCTGGCAGTAGGCGTTGTTGTTGCCCTGCTGGCTGTTGCCGATTTCGTCGCCGGCGCACAGCATCGGCGTGCCTTGCGCCAGCAACAGCGTGGTCACCATCGCGCGCCGCACCCGCCGGCGGCGTTCGAGGATGTCGGGGTCGGCGGTCTTGCCCTCGACGCCAAAATTTCCACACAGCTCGTCGTCGCGGCCATCGTGGTTGTCCTCGCCATTGGCCAGGTTGTGTTTGCGCGAATAGCTGGTCAGGTCGGCCAGCGTGAAGCCATCGTGCACGCTGATGAAGTTGACCGATGCCTGCGGGCTGCGCTGGTGGAACAAATCATCCGAGGCCGTGAAGCGTCGCGCAAACGCGCCGCGGTCCACGCCCTGGCGCAGCCAGTAGCCACGCACCGCATCGCGGAACTTGTCGTTCCAGTCGTGGAAGCGGCCGGGGAATCGCCCGACCTGGTAACCCTGCGGGCCCGCATCCCAAGGCTCGGCGATCAGCCGCGAGCGGGCGAGGATCGGATCCTGGCGCAGGGCATGGAAGAACGGCGCGCACGGATCGAAGCCATGCCCGGTACGGCCGAGCACGGGCGCCAGGTCGAAGCGGAATCCATCCACGCCCATCTCGCGTACCCAATAGCGCAACGAGTCGAGCACGAACTGGCTGACCTTCGGATGCGAGACATTCAAGGTGTTGCCGCAGCCGGTCAGGTTTTCGCAGCGGCTGCGGTCCTCGTGCATGAGGCGATACCAACTGGCGTGGTCCAGCCCGCGGAAGCTGATCGTCGGCCCGAGTTCACTGCCCTCGGGCGTGTGGTTGTAGACGACGTCCAGCACTACTTCCAGGCCGTGCCGATGCAATTCATCCACCATCTGCCGGAATTCGGCGATGACCGCGGTCGGGTCGGCAGGTTGCGTCGCTAGTCGCGGATCCGGGCAGAAGAAACCAAGTGTGTTGTAGCCCCAGTAATTGACCAGGCCGCGTTCGGCCAGGTGGCCTTCGTCCACGCAGTACTGCACGGGCAACAGCGACAGCGTCGTTATCCCCAGCGACTTGAAGTGCGCGATGGCCGCCGGATGCGCCAGACCCGCGTAGGTGCCGCGCAGATCCTCCGGAACGCCGGGCAGCAGCTTGGAAAATCCTTTCACGTGCACTTCGTACAACACGACATCGGCATCGCGATGGCGCGGTGCATTGAACCAGCCCGGCGCGGGACTGTCCGCTTGCGCCACGCGCGCCTTCAGCGCGATGTCGGCGTTGTCGCGCGGGTCGGGCGTGCGGATGCCGTGCGGATCGCCCATCGTGTAACCGTGGTTGGCGGGATGCCACTGGAACTTGCCGACGATTTCACGTGCATACGGGTCGAGCAAGAGCTTGTGCGGATTGAACAAGTGGCCGGCTTCCGGCCGATACGGGCCATGCGCGCGCAAGCCATAGACCAGGCCGGGACCCGCATCGGGAAGGAAGCCATGGAAGACGGCATCATACGGCCCGTGCAGCCGATGCCGCGTCAATTCAACGCGGCCTTCGGCGTCGAACACGCAGACCTCGATTCGCTCGGCATGCTGCGAAAACACCGCGAAGTTGACGCCGCCATCGCGGGCGCATGCGCCCATCGGCTCGTGGCGTCCTTCCTGCAGGGGTCGGGCTTCAGTCATTCGAGTGGGCTCAGGCGGGCAACAGGAATATCGTCGCCAGCGGCGGCAGGTCGAGCAAGAGCGAGTGGTCGCGGCCGTGACAGGGAATGGCTTGTGCATGCAGGCGCGCGTGTCCGGCCAGGCCTGCCGATGGAGCGATCATGCCGCTGCCGCCGTAACGCGCGTCGTCGCTGTCCAGGGCGATGCGCCAATGGCCGGCGCCTGCGGGCACGCCCAGGCGATAGGCGCGGCGCGGTTCCGGGGTGAAGTTGCTCACCACCAAGGCAATGCCCCCGAGCCCGTCGTGCCGTGCCCAGGCGAAGACGGAGTTCTCGGCATCATCCGACACCAGCCACTCAAAACCCGCAGCCTCGCAGTCGAGCGCATGCAGCGCCGGCACATCGCGATACAAATGGTTGAGGTCGCGCACCAGCGCCTGCACGCCGGCATGGGGCGCGCTGCCCAGCAGCGACCAGGGCAGTTCGGCATCGTGGTTCCACTCGTCGGGTTGGGCGAATTCCTGGCCCATGAACAACAGCTTCTTGCCCGGATGCCCCCACATGAATCCGTAATACGCGCGCAGGTTTGCGAAACGCTGCCAGGCATCGCCGGGCATCTTGCCCAGCAACGAGCGCTTGCCGTGCACGACTTCATCATGCGACAGCGGCAACACGAAGTTTTCGCTGAAGGCATAGACCAGGCCGAAGCGCATCTTGTCGTGGTGCCAGCGCCGGTGGATGGGATCCTCGCGCATGTAATGCAGCGTGTCGTTCATCCAGCCCATGTTCCATTTGTAGTGGAAGCCCAGGCCCCCCACGCTGGTCGGCGCAGACACGCCGGGAAACGCCGTGGACTCTTCCGCCAAGGTGATGGCGCCAGGCGTAGTGCTGCCGACGGTTTCATTGACGCGGCGCAGGAGCGAAATGGCTTCGAGATTTTCGCGGCCGCCATGCGCATTCGGAATCCACTCATCGGCCGGGCGTGAATAATCGCGATACAGCATTGATGCCACGGCGTCCACGCGCAGACCGTCCACGCCGTGGCGTTCTAGCCAGTACAGCGCATTGCCGGCCAGGAAATCGCGGACCTCGCGCCGGCCGAAGTTGAAGATCAGCGTGTTCCAGTCGCGATGGAAACCTTCGCGCGGGTCGGCGTATTCGTACAGGGCGGTGCCGTCGAACATCGCGAGGCCATGTGCGTCGGACGGGAAATGTGCGGGCACCCAATCCAGCAACACGCCCAGCCCGCGTGCGTGGCAGGCCGCAACGAAGCGCGCGAAGCCCTCCGGCGGCCCGAAGCGCGCGCTGGGCGCGTACAGGCCCAGCGTCTGGTAACCCCACGATCCATCGAAGGGATGTTCGCTGACCGGCATCAGTTCCACATGCGTGAAGCCCAAATCTGCGGCATGCGCGGGTAGGGTGGCGGCGAGCTCGTCCCAGGTGGGGAACAGGCCTTCGCCCAGACGCCATGATCCCGGATGCACTTCGTAAATCGAAACCGGCGCAGCGCGCGCATTGGCGCGTGCGCGTTCTGTGGAAAGGGGCGCTGCATGCGGCAATGTCGCGACGCGGCTGGCCGTGTCGGGGCGAAGTTCGGCGAAAAAGGCGTAGGGGTCGGACTTCAGCGGCAACAGGCAGCCGTCGGGGCCGATCAATTCGAACTTGTAGCGATCTCCGATGCCGGCATGCGGTACAAAAATTTCCCACACGCCCGCCAGGTGGCGCAGGCGCATCGGATGGCGGCGGCCATCCCAGCCATTGAAGTCGCCAACGACGCTTACGCGTCTTGCATTGGGTGCCCATAGCGCGAAGCGAACGCCATCCACGCCGTGTTGCCGAAGCGGGTGCGCGCCGAGCACGAGGTAGGCGCGCGCATGCCGGCCTTCGTGCAAGGCCAGTAGGTCGGCATCGGAAAGTTGTGGGCCGAACGCATAGGCATCGGCAAGCAACTGGTCGTGGCCGTGTTTCCAGCTGACGCCCAGGCGATAGTCGAAGGGCTTGCGTCGGCGTGGAACCGCGGCTTCGAAAAAGCCATCCGGATGGCGACGCTTCAGCTCGACCAGCGCCGCGCCGCTGCGCGCGTCGTGCACCACCACCGAGTTCGCACCGGGCAAAAGGGCACGAACCCACAGGCGACCGTCGCTGGCCGCGTGCATCCCGAGTAGGGCAAAGGGATCGGCATGCTGGCCGCCGATCAGGGCGAGAACCTGGGCCTCGTCAATCAAGCGCGATCTCCGATGGGGCGCCGACCGTGGGGCCGGATTGACTCACCCGGCCGCCGGCACGCGCCAGACCTGCCCAAGATAGCGCGCGATCGTCTGGTCCGCAGAAAACTCGCCCATCGCCGCGATATTGCGCAATGCCTTCGTTGCCCAGGCTTCCGGCTGAGCGAACAAGGCATCCACGTCCGACTGCGCCTGCAGGTAGGAGCCGAAATCCGCCATCAGCAGGTAGTTGTCCTGGTTGAGCAATCCGTCGGTCAGGGGACGATAACGACGTTCGTCGCCGCGCGAGAACTGGCCGCCGGCGATGGCTTCCATCACCCGCATCAGGGTGCGGTTCTCCTCCACGTGCAGTCGCGGGTCGTAGCCGAGGGACTTCACTTCTCGCACCTGTTCGGTGGACAGGCCGAACACGAACATGTTCTCCCTACCCATGGCCTGCGCCATCTCGATGTTCGCGCCGTCCCAGGTGCCAATCGTCAGTGCGCCATTCATGCCGAACTTCATGTTGCCGGTGCCCGACGCTTCGGTACCGGCCGTCGAAATCTGCTCGCTCAAATCCGCGGCCGGGATGATCGCCTCGGCCAGGCTGACCGAATAATTGGGCAGGAACACCAGCTTCAGCCGACCGGCGACGCGCGGGTCGGAATTCACTACGCGCGCAATGTCGTGCGCCAGCTGGATGATGAGTTTCGCCGAGTGATAGGCGGACGCCGCCTTGCCCGACAGAATCACCGTGCGCGGCACCACCGGCGCGCCCGGTTTGTCGATGATGGCGTGGTAGCGCGCCACCACGTGCAGCAGGTTCAGCAACTGCCGCTTGTATTCGTGGATGCGTTTGACCTGCACGTCGAACAGGCTGTCCGGGTCCACGGCAATGCCGAGTTCACGACGGATCAGTTCGGCCAGTTGCACCTTGTTATGTCGCTTGGTCGCCAGGAATTGCGCGCCCAGCACCGGGTCGTCAGCTAGGGGCGCAAGCTTCGACAGCTCGCCCAGGTCGCGGCGCCAGCCACTGCCGATGCGTGAATCGATCAGCGACGACAGGCCCGGATTGGCCTGCATCAGCCAGCGCCGCGGCGTCACGCCGTTGGTCACGTTGATGAAGCGGTCGGGAAAGAGTTTCGCGAAATCGGCAAAGATCGTCTCGACCATCAGGTTGGAATGCAGCGCCGACACGCCGTTGACCTTGTGCGAGGCCACGATCGCCAGCGCCGCCATGCGCACGCGGCGCTCGCCTTTTTCATCGATCAGCGAGACGCGCGACAGCAATGCATCGTCGCCCGGGAATCGCCTGGCAACATCGGCCAGGAACCGATGGTTGATCTCGTAGATGATTTCCAGGTGGCGCGGCAGCAAGTCCTCGAACAGGCGCAGCGGCCAGGTCTCGAGCGCTTCCGGCATCAACGTGTGGTTGGTGTAGGACATCGCCTGGCCAGTGATGGCCCAGGCGTCATCAAAGGACAGCCCATGCACGTCGGTCAACAGGCGCATCAATTCCGCAGGCGCGAGCGCCGGATGCGTATCGTTGAGATGGATGGCGTTGCGACGGCCGAGCTGGTGCAGGTTGCCGTGTTCGTGGATGTGCCCGGCAATCAGGTCCTGCAGCGAGGCGCTGACCAGGAAGGCTTCCTGTTTCAGGCGCAGTTCGCGGCCGGCCTGGCTGCTGTCGTCCGGGTACAAGACCCAGTTCAATGCATCGGCCTGAACTTGCAGGCGCGCGGCCTGCGCGTGGTCGCCGCGCGAGAACGCCGCGAAGTCGATCGGGTCTTCCGCGCGGGCCTGCCACTGGCGCAGCGTGGACACGTGTTCGCCCTGATGCGCGGGCACGATGAAATCAAAGGCCTCTGCCACCAGGCGCTCGCCCGGAATCCAGCGCCGCGCGCCGCCCTCGGTCAACACCCGGCCGCCAAAGCCCACCGGGTAGGAAAGTTCAGGACGCGGCACGTCCCAGCAAGCGCCGGCCTGCATCCACGCGTCGGGTACTTCCACCTGCCGCCCGTCCTGGATCTGCTGCGCAAACATGCCGTAGCGATAGCGCAACCCGTAGCCGAAGGACGGCACGTCGAGTTCGGCGAAGGAATCCAGGAAGCAGGCCGCCAGGCGGCCTAGTCCGCCATTGCCCAGCGCGGCGTCGGGTTCGCGTTCCAGCACGCTGCCCAGGTCTTGTCCGGTCGGCGCGAGTGCCTTCCGGAGCTCGCCGGCCAGGCCCAGCGCCGCCAGGGCATTGCCCAACGCGCGACCCATCAGGAACTCCATTGAAAGGTAGTGCACGCGGCGGGCCTGGCCTTGATCCAGGCGCTGGCGGTCGGCGGCCTGGGTTCGCGACCAGCGCATCCCCAGCAAGCCCCGGCAGGCGGCCGCGGCAGCCCGCAGGCAGGCCTCGCGGCTGGCGCCCCGGCTGGACTGGCTCAGCTCGTCCCCGAAGGCCTTGGCAAAGGCCTCTGCCAGGGCTTCATCGGGGGCGATCGGATGCTTGGAACTTGTCTTGGCGTTCACGGCTGGGGCATTTACTCTGGAAGGCGTGGACTGCCGGCCGGGCAGGGCAGGGCACCGCGGGCAGGGTCGGCAGATTATCCCCGAACAGGCAGTTGGATGTAGTTAAATTACGAGCCAGGGTTCACAAGCCCGATCTTATCTAATGGCAGTAAGGGCTGGCAATTTTGCACTTGCAGCAGCCACGGCGGATCGGGTGTCGTTGAACTACATGATGCTGCGGCGCGCGGGGGTGACATGGCAGACGTACGCTTGTCTGGAATCGTCAAGGGTTTCGGTGATGTGCCTCCGGCCGAACGCAACATCGCGATGCTATTTCAGAGCTACGCCTTATGGCGCTTTCGGCGCTGTTCATTGCGCTGCCGATGGCTATATCCGCGGTGATGCTGCTGCGAAGCGGCATTGATACGCGGGGCCGGAGGCTCGAGGATATCCAGTTGGAAATGCATGCGCGAAGCTCCCGAATCCATTCGACAAGTGAAGCCTGAATCTTCTTGCAGTGGCGTTGCCGTGTTGACGCATTGCCAAGACGCAAATCCGATCGCGCCCACCAGCGGGCGAGCCTACTGCGCGAGCGAAACGTCGATCTCGCGCGCATCCTGCCGGCCATGGTCGTCCACCACCGACAGCGTGTAATGACCGGCGCGCTGCGGTCGCCAGGCCAGTGCCATGCCGCTTGCGGCTGAGCCGATGAAGCTGTCGCCGACGAACCAGAACAGTCGCGACACATCCGCATCCACCGTCGCCGCCAGGCTCAGCTGCGCCTGTTCGGGGTGCGACAGGCGCAGGGCGTAAGTGGTCGCGCGATACGGCGAGGTAATCATCGGCGCCGAACCCAGCCAGTCCTGGCCCTGCGGGCAGTCGCTGTCGGACGGCGGTCGCTGGCGCGGAATGCCGGCCTGCGCAAACACGCGCGCCAGGTCCGACGGCCAATACTCGAATACCTGCATGCGCATGCGCGACGGATCGAACGCGCCGCAGGCAAGCTTGCCAGTGGCGTTGTCCACCGCCACCGCGCGATGCACGCGGCTGACCTTGATGGGCGACTTGCCCGGAATGAACCACGTTTCACCACGTTGTGGGCACCACGCATTCGGCAAATCGCCACTGGCGCGACACACCTGCACCCGCTTGATGCCGAGCGATGCCTGTCGCTGCGGTTGTGCCAGGCCGATCCGCGCCGCGCGCAGGCCGTCGATGATCTCGAAGAACAAGGGCGCCGCGGCATCGACGCCGACCAGCGCCGGATTGCCGGCGCCATCGAAGTTGCCCATCCACACCACCAGCGCGTAAGGCCCGACCAGGCCGACGCTCCAGGCATCGCGAAAGCCCCAGGACGTTCCCGTCTTCCATGCCACCGGAAGGTTCTCGCCCGTGGACATCAGGTCGCCATTGGGACGCGGATTTTTCTGCAGCATGTCGCGGGTGATGAAGGCTGCTTCCGGGCTGATCAGGCTGGTGCCGGATTCGAGTCGATCATCATTGCGCCAGCGCAGCGATCGCATGCGACCGTCGTCGCCGAGCATCGCGTAAAGGCGTGCCAGTTCTTCCATGCTCGCCTCGCCACCGCCCAACACCAACGCGAGACCGTAATGGCGCTCGCTGGCCAGATCACTGATGCCGGCGCGGCCGAGGAATTCGTAGAAACTCGGCTGCGTGAGTTGCGATGCGACGGTAACGGCAGGAATGTTGCGACTGCGCACCAGCGCGTCTGCTGCGGTGATGGGACCCAGGAAGCGGCCATCGAAGTTTTCCGGCGTGTACGGCCCGAAGGCGGTCGGCACGTCGCGCAGGACGGTGGCAGGATGCAACACGCCCTGGTCCAGCGCGAGCGCGTAGATGAAAGGCTTCAGGGTCGAGCCGGGTGATCGTTTTGCGTTGCTCGCGTTGACCTGGCCGTGGATTCCATCATTGAAATAATCCGCCGACCCGACCAGCGCGCGCACGCCCATGTCGCGCGTGTCCACCATCAATACCCCGGCATTATTGAGTCCGCGCCGACTGCCGCGGCGCAGGTAGCTGCGCACGCGTTCCTCGATCAAGGCCTGCATGCGCAGGTCGAGCGTAGTGGCCAGTTGCGGCCCGGTCTTGCCGTGCAATCCGCGATCGGCCAACACACGCTCAACGAAATGCGGCGCCTTGAACGGCAGTTCGCGCGCCGGATGCAGGCGCAGGGGCAGGCGCATCAAGGCATCCTGCGCCGGGTCGGGTGCGTGCTGTTCGCGCCACCGCGCATACAGTCGGGCGCGCGCCGCCTCCAGCCCGCGGCCGAGGTAGGCCGCGCCTGCGGCAGGATCTTCGCGCAGGCGGCCGCGGCGCGACGGTGCCTGCGGCAACACGGCCAGCGTCAACATTTCGGGCAGCGTCAACTTCGCGGGGAGCTTGTGGAAATAGATCTGGCTGGCCGCGCCCACGCCCTCGATATTGCCGCCGTAAGGCGCGAGGTTGAGGTAGGCCTCCAGGATTTCTTTCTTGCCATGGCAGGCTTCCAGTTGCAGCGCGCGCGCCATCTGTTCGATCTTGCCGCGTGGCGTTCGCGTATCCAGTTTCCAGCGCAGTCGCGCCAGTTGCATGGTCAGGGTCGAGCCGCCGATGCGCGCCTCGCCACTGCCATAGGTCGACCACGCACCGCGCAGCACGCTGACGGGATTGACGCCGGGATGCCAGCGAAACCACGCATCCTCGTGCAGCAGCACCGCATCGATGAGCTCCGGCGGCATCTGCTCGATCGGTGTCCACAGGCGATAGCGCTCGTCGCTGGCCAGGCCCAGTCGCAGCAGGCGTCCATGCCGGTCGAGCATGGCCACCGATTGCGACACCGATGCCGACAGCGGGTCGCGCGGCCAGTAGCGCACCGCAGCCAACGCCAGCAGCAGCATCAACAAGACGCCGACTGCCACACGCCAGTGGCGCAGCAGCCGGCGCAAACCTGGCAGCGCTTTCATGGCGAGGGCGCGTTCACCCGCAGGCTGCCGGCCGGTCCACCCTGCGCATACACCGAGCGCTGGTACATCGATTCGGCGTAGATCGGCGGCACCACGAACAATCCTGCGCTATTGGCGCGCAGCTTATATTTGAACTCGCCGACAGCCTCCACTGCGCTGCCGTAGAAGACCACGCGGTCCTCGCGCATTTCGATGTGCTCGGGCAGGTAGTTCGAGCCGGGCAGGGCGAGTGGCAACACGCTGGGCGTGTAGTCCTCGTGCGGGTCTTCGGAGTCGCCCTCGTAGTCTTCTTCATCGCCTGCCGCCGCAGGTTTCACTGCCGCTGCAGGCGATTGCAGTACAGCCTCGAATCCGCCGGGCAACAAGTCAACGATGGCGATTTGCCCGCGCGCCTTCGCGCCCAGTGCCCGCACGCGCAGGCGCACGGTAACTTCCTGCCCCAACGCCAGCGTTGTGATCGGCTTGCCAGCGTTGTCGAGGTAATCGCGGATCACTTCCAGTCCCTGGTTCTGCGTGGTGGCAGGCGCCTGCCGGTCGTAACCACTCTGGTTCAATACGTACCAGACCGGTTCCGCACTCGCCGGCGTGACCCACAGCCGAGTATCGGCCGCAGTGAAGTTGCCCAACGTAACCACGCCGCGCACCTTGCCGATCTGCCGGCCGAGGCCTTGCTTGCCTGCGGCTTGCAGGGTGGCCGGCGGGGGATTGCCGAGGGCGCCCGCTTGCGCATCCAACGCGAGCACCGTCAGCGCCGATGACAAGGTGTTGTAACTATTCTCGCGCAGGGGCGCCATCAGGTTGTCCAACGCCACTGGCTTTACCTGTCGCGCCAGTGAAGGGAAGTGGCGATTCAGCAGGTACAGCGTCCAGGCTTGCTCGATGCCATCGTCGTAGTAGTAGTAATAATAATCGGGAGCGGTCGTTGCCAGACGTGTTGCATTCACGCGGGACAGCCCCTTCACCGCCAGGGCGCGCGCCGGCTTGTCCTGTTGCAGCAATTGGTAGCTCGCCGCCACCAGCATGCCGGCGGCATCGTCCTGCCAGGCCTTGGGCTGGTCGCGCTTGAGTTGCTCCTGCACGGCGCTCAGCAGGTTACTGGCGGTACGGCCCTGGCGAACCAGCAGGTACACCGCCATTGCCCGCTGGCGCAGGAAGGGCAGGTCGTTGCGCGACGCGTCCGCGGCCAGCGTTTCCAGATAGCCGTTCAACGAAATCAGCATGTCCTCGGGCACCGCGATGCCACGCTCGCGCGATTCCAGCAGGTACAGCGCGGCATAGGCAGTGACGAACGGATCGGCATCCGGTGTCGCCGTCCACAAGCCGAGGCCGCCTTCGCTGTTCTGCCGCGAGCGCAGCACGTCGATCAGGTTGCCGCGGTCGCCGGTGTTGCGATCGACCTTGTGCCCCAACTCGGGCCGCGATGAGTACACCAGCGCCGGCATCGCCTGGCTCAGCAATTGCTCGGTGCACAGATGCGGATAATCACGCAGGTAGGCCGTCAGCCCATCAATGGCCACCAGCGGCGAACTCGATGCCGCCAGCTGTCGCGTGGACAGCGGGTTGTACATCACCCGCAGTTTTTCCAGGATCACCCGTTGTTCAGCATGGCCGGCGCGCAAGTCCTGCCGCGCCACGATGCCGGGGCGTAGCGACACCTCGATGCGCCGTTGCGCCGAATACGTGCCCGACTTCGCCCGGATCACCACCGCTACGGCGCCCAGCGCACTGCCGGCGCGGACGCGGAAGCGCACGGTACCTTCGCTGCCCGGTGCAATGGACAATGGCGCCGGCGCGACACCCACCAGCGTCAGCGACGGCGGAAGTTCCAGCGTGGCTTGCACCAGGCTCGGCGAGCGCGCGCCTTCGATGGTGTTGGCAATGCCGACCGGCAATTCGAATTCATCACCCGGCGCGACATGCGTCGGCACCGTCGGCGTCAACACGAAGTCGCCGCGCACCGTCGCCTGGGTTTCGGTGATACCGAGCCGATCGGCCGTCACCGCCACGGCGGTCACGCGGATGCGCCCGTTGAAATGATCAGGCAGGCGGAACTTGAGCTGCTTCGCGCCATCCACATCAACAATCCCCGACCACCAGACCGCCGGCTTCTCGGATTTTCGCTTGAACGGGTTGAGGTTCTTGGCCAGGTCGCCACCACCGTCGCCTCCGGGCGCGGCCATCGCGGCCAGCCGGCTGAACTCGGGCAACAACAGATCGAGGATCTGCGCGGTATCCACCTGAAGCATCTTCTTGGTGAAGAAGAAATCGAGCGGATCGCCGACGCGATAGCGCGCCACCTGCAGGATGCCTTCATCCACAGCGAACACCACCACGCGGGCCTTGCCCTGGGTCTTGATGTCCACCGGAATCAAGGCGCCCGGTCGCACCACGGCCGGCACTTTGATCTCCAGCGGCTGCGTGCGCGCCGTGCGATCCACTGCGAACGGCGCTACGCCGAAGGTCAGCGGGCTCATGAAGATCTCGTCCGACGACGGATCGCGCAGGAACTGCACGTTGACGTAGCCGTTGCCCTCGAAATCAGCCGGCACGCGGATCTTCTGCACCGAGCTGGTCGTGTCCGCGCGGAACCAGGCCTGCGCATAGACGCGGTCACGCTCGATCGTGATCAGGCCGCTGCCTGCATACGGCGCGCGCACGCTGACCTCGATCGTCTCGCCCGGCTTGTAGCGCGGCTTCGACAGGCTCAGTGTCAGCTCGGCATTGCGTTCCAGCGACCGCGACAGGTTCGCCGCGCCGGCCACCGAATACGCGACCTGGTTCAGCACCGTGCCGTCGGCTGCGCGCATCTCGAGCACGAAGTTGCCTGGTTGGTCGGTCGGCAGCGCGAATGACTGCGCCGACGCAGCCAGAGTGATCGCCGTGTCCTTCAGCGGATAACGACGTTCGTGCGACACGTAACGGAACAGACCGGAGTCCTGCTTGGTCAACACCGACACGAAGCGCTTTTCCACGATGACTGCATGCAGGCCGTTCACCGCGCGCGGCTTGCCGTCCGGCCCGATCGCCAGCAGTTGCACGCTGCGTTTGTCCTTGCGCTTCACGTAGTCGAGGCTGTCCACAGCCTTGATGCCGACCAGGAAGTCATTGCTCGACACCAGCGTGCTCGCTTGCGCCGCCACGTTGCGGCCGCTGCCGGGCTCGAAGGCACGCGCGAGGAAGTTCAGCTGGTAGGTCGCCTTCGCATATTTCGACAGGTCCAGCTTGAACACGGCATTGCCCTTGTCGTCCGTGTTCTGGTCGCTGAGTTGTTCGTCGTAGCCTTCCTTGGCCAGCATCGGGTCGTAGAAGCGATAGTCCGGATACGCAGGGAAATTCGGGAAGGCCGGGCGCAGCACCATCGTGCCTTCCACCTTGCGTTTCTGCGCGGGCGTGCCGAACAGGTTTTCCGCCGCCACCGTCACCGACAGCGCGTCGGGCTTCACCCAGCCCTGCACGTTCTGCACCGACAGCGTCGCGCGCACGCGCATCGTGTCGGGCGCGAATTCGCGCACCTGCACCGAGGTCTGGCCGATCATCGTGCGGGTGTCGTTGCGGCCGATCAGGAACAGGCTCGCGTCCCAGGTACCACTCGCCGCCGAATCCTGCGAGGTGTAGTTGAACGATTCGAAACCCGACTCGCTCAGCGTGATGCGCTCGCGCCGCGCGACGGTGCCACGCGGATCGGACAGCACCAGCTCCAGCGGCAGGCCCTTCAGCGGCCGCTTCCAGTCGGCAGCGCGCACGATGATACCCAGGTTGATGCGATCCCCCGGCCGGTACAGGCCGCGGTCGGAGAACAGGAACGCCTTCAGCGTGCCCGTCTCGACCTGATTGGGCTCGCCACCGATATCGAAGCGAGAATAATCGAGCGTGCGCCCGCCATCACCCATCGGCAGGAACGAGAAATCATCGCCTTTTCCGACCGTCAGCATCACCGGTTGTTTCTCGCGCTGGAAGCCATCCAGGTTCGGCAGTTGCGCGCGACCCTCGGCGTCGGTGCTCGCGTCCATCAGCATCTCGCCATTGCGGGCGATCACTTTTACCTGCGCGCCGGCCACCGGCGTGCCGGCCGTCAGCGATTGCACGAACACATCGCGGCTTCCGTCCAGTGCCTTCTTCACGATGATGCCAAGGTCAGTCAGCACCACCAGGCGGCTGTCCTTTTCTTCGCCGGCATTGCGCGCCAGCGTCTGTTGCGCAGACTGGGTCGCGTCGTATTCGCTCATCGTGCGCAGGCTCAGCATGAAGATGCCGCGTCGGCCCGCGGCCAGGAACTTGCCCAGGTCCACGCCCTCGTAATGCGCCTTGGCCGGGTCGTCCGCCGGCAAGGTCAGCCGTTGTTCGACGCGTTCAACCAGGCTGTCGGCGCCGACGCCGCCCAGCTCCGGTCGCGCGTAGCTGCCGTAGTTGCTGAAGGCCAGGTGCTGCAGTTGTTCGGGCAGCACGCGGCCGATCTCCAGGCGCGCGCGCGGCAGGTTGCGCGACACGATGCTGATGCGGCGCTCGCCTTGCAGCGACAGCAACGCGCCGTCGCCGAGGAAGCGCAGAAGCTGTGGATACTCGGGCACTTCGCGCACGGTCGCGAACGGCGCGCCGAGGATGAAGCCGCCGAACGATTTCAGGCCGCGCGCCACGCGCACGTAGATGAAGCGTCCCGGCGGTGCACGGTACTTCAGGCTATGCGCCTCGATGTACTCGCGCTCGGTTGGCATCGCGGTGGTGGATATCGGCTCCGACAATTTCAGGATCGACTCGTCCACGTCCGAATCGTTCCAGCGGTAGTTGCCGCGCTGCTGATCAGGTTTAAGTTTCGGATTCTTCACGGGCAACAACCAGACCCGCGTCGCCCCCGCGACATCGCTATCCTTCATCGCATTGTTGAACTCCAGCACCAGCACCTGCTCGGGCTCGAAGCGCTCGTTGTCCACCAGGGTGGAGGTCGCCGAATCGATGCTGACGCTGTAAAGCGAAGGCAACGCCACCTGGCCGCTGATCGCGACCTGGCTGCCCTTGCCGCCCAGGGATGAAACGATGCCGGGGGCGACTTCCATCGTCAGCAAGCCGCCGTTCTCCGGCATCTGCAGCGCCTGCGAATGGATCCACGCCTTCAGTCGGCGCTCGTCGTAGCTGATGGTATGGCTGGGGTCGGGCAGGGACTTCGCCGCGCCGTCCTTCAGCTTCAGCTTGATCTTGCCTTCCAGCGACGCCGCGTCCACGGGATGCGAGAAGGCGAGCTGGTACACGCCTTTCTTCAGCGTCGGGTCGAGCGGGTCCTGGTAGAACTCACTGCTGCCGAGGCGCGCGGAAAAAGGCGTGGTGCTGAATTCGAATTCGGTTTTTTCCAGATACACGCCCGGGGCGACGGTCGTCTTCGGGTCGAACGTGATCTTGTAGTCGGCGCCCACCGGCCAGTCGTTGGTGGGAGTAAAGACCAGGCTGCGATCGCCGGACCATTGCCAGGCGCCTGCCAGTTCGGGCTCCATCTTCAGGCCGTGCGGCGCATTGCCGACGTCCTTGATGGGCGCGGCCGAGCGGCTGAAGTAAATGCGAAGCGTGTGCACGACCATCTTCGGTGTGGCCGCGTAGTCGGTCAGCGCCGGCGCCTGCACGGTGACCTTGATGGCGTCGGGGCGCACCGGCGTGGGCCGGGTGGCCAGCCAGTAGCCGAGCGCGGCGACAACCAGCAACGCGGCCAGGCCGCCGAAATACTTTCGGGGTTCCGCCCGGACGCGGGCCGCCGCAACGGGAACCCAGCCCGGCGGCTGCCAGTCGAGCCGCCCGAAAATCCGTCGCCAAAGGCCCGGCACGGGCTCCGCAGAGTCGAGCTCAGGCGAAGCCGGCGCGTCCGGCGGCGAACTGGATGACATTACCCTTCCCCAAGGTGTTGGTTATGCCGATGCTGGCAGAACTGAAGTACGCGAATGCCGCCCGGAAGCGGCCAACATTTTCTTAACTTTTGTTTGGATCTGTCCGGACCAGTCTTGGTCGCAGTCGGCGAAGCGCGTTCGCCAGGGATGGTTGGTCGAAGGTCGCTTCGCAATGAAACCCTTGTCCGTGATTTGCGGCAGGACCCGATCGATATTGTTTCACCCGTTCCAGTGCGTCCACGACGCCGCCTTGCGCCAAGTCCGAGTGCGGACAATTCCAGTCCGGCGCTTCCATAAGGTCGCGTGGGCGTCATGTGCGAAGTTCCGATGGGCTTGTTTCGAGCTTGATCATCCGCGCGGACCCCACTGCATGCAATGCTAAGATTCTAGAAGATTTCCGCCTCCTAACGGTGCATCGACATGGTTCCAGAAAGAGTGAAGCGGGTGCTGATCGTTGGCGGCGGCACGGCGGGATGGATGGCGGCCTCCTTCCTCAGCCAGGCACTCGGAAAGACTATCCGCATCGAAGTGGTCGAGTCCGACGAAATCTCCACGGTAGGCGTTGGCGAAGCGACCATTCCGCCCATCAACAAGTTCAACGAGGCGCTGGGCATCGACGAGAATGAATTCGTCAAGGCGACCCAGGCCAGCTTCAAGCTGGGAATCCAGTTCAAGAACTGGGGTGCGATAGGCGATTCGTATATCCATGGCTTCGGTTCCATCGGGCACATGACCGGCGCGGTCGAATTCCATCACTACTGGCTGAAGATGTTCCAGGAGGGCAAGGTCGATCGGCTGGATGACTATTCGATCAACCTGCTGGCCTGCGAGAAGAACAAGTTCATGCGCGGGACGGACAAGTATCCCAATTCGCCGCTGGCCGACATCGGCCACGCCTTCCACTTCGATGCCGGCCTGTATGCCCGCTACCTGCGCGGCTACGCCGAGCAGCACGGCGTGATCCGTACCGAAGGCAAGATCACCCACGTGCAGCAGCAACCCGAAAGTGGCTATGTCAGTTCGGTCACCCTGGAAAACGGCAGCGTGATCGAGGCCGACCTGTTCGTGGACTGTTCCGGCTTTCGCGGCCTGTTGATCGAGCAGACGCTCGGCGTCGGCTACCACGACTGGAGCCATTGGCTGCCGGTCAATCGCGCGTTTGCGGTGCCCTGCGAGTCGGTTTCACCGCTGACGCCTTACACCCGCGCAACAGCGCGCACGGCGGGCTGGCAGTGGCGAATCCCGCTGCAGCATCGCATCGGCAATGGACACGTCTATTGCAGTGAATACATCAGCGACGACGAGGCCGCGTCGGTACTGCTGGCCAATCTCGATGGCAAGGCCCTGGGCGACCCGCGCCCATTGCGCTTCACCACAGGCATGCGCAAGAAATTCTGGGACAAGAACGTCGTGGCCATCGGCCTTTCCAGCGGCTTCATGGAGCCATTGGAGTCGACCTCCATCCACCTGATCCAGAAGGGTATCGCGCGCCTGGTGTCGTTTTTCCCGGACAAGGGCTTCGAGCAGGCGGACATCGACGAATTCAATCGCCACTCGCAGCTGGAGTTCGAGCAGATTCGCGACTTCATCATCCTGCACTACCACGCAACCACGCGCGACGATACGCCGTTCTGGAACTACGTGCGGACCATGCCCATTCCTGACACGCTGCAGCAGAAGATTGACCTGTTCAAGGCCAATGGCCGCATCTTCCGGATCAACAATGAATTATTCACCGAACCGAGCTGGTTCGAGGTGATGTTTGGCCAGGGCCTGCGGCCCAAGGGTTACCACCCGCTGGTGGATGCCAAGCCCGCCGAACTGATCGAGCGCATGATCGGTGATGTGAAGCGGGTGATGCACGGCGTGGTCGACCAGATGCCGACACACGAGGCCTTCATCGCCAAGTATTGCCAGGCATAAAAAAACCCCTGCCGATCCGGGGAGGATCGGCAGGGGTCGTCAAGCACTTGCCACCACCAGGAGCCCCGCATGCCCCACCGACCCTTCGAAAGTCCGCGACTGCTCGCCGACATCGGCGGCACTTACGCGCGCTTCGCACTGGAAGTCGCGCCGGGTCGGTTCGAGCGCAAGGTCTCGATGCGCTGCGCCGAACACGCCGACTTCCATGCCGCGGTCACGGCCTATCTGGCCGACCTGCCGGTTTCCCGCATCAGGAACGCCGCCGTCGCCATCGCCAACCCGGTGTCCGGGGATCGCGTGCGGATGACCAACTATCACTGGCAGTTTTCGATCGAGGAAATGCGCGCGCGCCTGCGTTTAGACAACCTGGTGGTAGTCAACGACTTCACCGCGCTGGCAATGGCCCTGCCCAGCTTGCTGCCGCACCAGCGGCACCAGGTCGGCGGCGGCGTTGCGCTGCCGCGCAGCGTGCACGGCCTGATCGGTGCAGGCAGCGGCTTGGGCGTCTCGGGCCTGATTCCGGCGGAGAAGGGCTGGATCGCACTCGGCGCCGAAGGCGGCCACACCAGTTTTTCGCCGCGCGACGAACGCGAGATCCACATCCTGCAATACGGCTGGAAACATTTCCCGCACGTGTCCTTCGAACGCGTGCTATCGGGCCCGGGCATCG
The DNA here is from genome assembly GCA_031408815.1 of Gammaproteobacteria bacterium. Lineage (GTDB taxonomy): Bacteria > Pseudomonadota > Gammaproteobacteria > Xanthomonadales > Xanthomonadaceae > Arenimonas. Next base: position 12,876 of record JANNWV010000055.1, on the reverse strand, counting down.
AGCTGATCTATCGTGCCCTGGCCGACCGGGCCAAGGTAAAGGTCGAGCCGCTCAGCGCGCCTGAAATCACCCGGCGTGCGCTGGAGGACAAGGACGCACTTTGCCGCGAAACGCTCGACGCGTTCTGCGCGATCCTCGGCACGGCAGCGGCAAACCTCGCCGTGACGCAAGGCGCTTTCGGCGGCATCTACATCGGCGGCGGCATCGTGCCGCGCCTCGGCGAATTCTTCGACCAGTCCGGTTTCCGGGCGCGCTTCGAGGACAAGGGCCGCTTCAGCGACTACATGAAGGGCATCCCCACCTTCGTCATCACCGCCGAAGACGCCACCTTCATGGGGGCGTCCTCGATCCTGTCGGCGCAGCTGGGGGCGCTGGAATCGAACGAGGCGGCAACCATCCTCAATCAGATCCGCCGCGCGCGCAGCAGTCTGTCGCCGGCCGAGCAACGCGTCGCGGACTATGTGCTGGCCCATCCACGCTCGGCCTTGAACGACCCCATCGCGAAGTTGGCGCTGTCGGCCGAAGTCAGCCAGCCGACCGTTATCCGGTTCTGCCGCTCGCTCGGCTGCAAGGGATTGTCGGATTTCAAGTTGCGCCTTGCCTCGGGCCTTACCGGCACGATGCCGGTGACGCACACCCAGGTCACCGGCACCGACAGCAGCCTGGAAGTGGGGGACAAAGTGCTGGGAAATACCGCCTCCGCCATCCTGCAAGTGCGCGACCACCTCAATCGCGAAAGCATCGACCAGGCGGTGCGCCTGATCAGCGATGCGGAACGGGTCGAGTTCTATGCGGTCGGCCATTTCGGCAGCGTGGCCGACGATGCCCAGTTCAAGTTCCTGCGCATGGGGGTTTCATCCGCGTCCTACACCGTGCCGCGCTTGCAGGCCCTGGCCGCAAATCTGTTGCGACCCGGCATCGTGGCCGTGGTCATCAGCGGCAGCGGGCGCATTGATGAGTTGCTCGAAGTGGTGGATCGCGCCCGCGCGAACGGCGCCGTCGTCATCGCCATCACCGCCAGCCAGTCGCCGCTGGCGCGCAAGGCCGACGTCGCGCTGATCGTCGACCATGTCGAGGACATCGCCACCCAGGTGCCGATGATCAGCCGCATCCTGCACCTGCTGATGATCGACATCCTGGTCGTCGGCCTGTCGCTGCGTCGTGGCGAAGGCCAGTTGCCGCAGTTGGGCAATGCCCAGACCCTGGCCCTGGACGAGGGCCGTCCGGAGCGGGCCGCCCCCGGCGCCCGGGCCACCAGCCTGGGCGTCAGCTCGGCCGGCGACCTCGCGGAACTGACCTCGCATAGCCGTTCCGGCGGCTGAGAGCTTGATTTGACGGGGTTCCCGCCCAGTTCGTAACGCCGTCTTTACATCTTTCCCTGAAAACGGTTACATTCGGCTTCGGCACGCCACCGGAGGGGGGCAAGACCGCGTGAATGTAACCATCAAGGATGTCGCCCGCGTGGCCAAGGTATCGGTCGCCACGGTGTCGCGCGCGCTCAACGGCCACGACAACGTGACCGAAGCCGTGCGCGCGGCCGTGTTGAAAGCGGCCAACGACCTTCGCTATACCCCGCATGCCGCCGCGCGCAGCCTCAGCAGCAAGCGCACCAACACTATCGGCGTCGTATTACCGGATCTTTACGGCGAATTCTTTTCCGAACTCGTGCGCGGCATCGACCAGGTGGCGCGCGAGCATGGCAAGTACCTGCTCGTCTCCAGCTACCACGGCCATCCGGAAGAACAAGGTGCCGCCTTGCGCGCCATGCGCGGCCGCGTGGATGGCTTGCTGGTGATGTCGCCCTACGTGCACGAGTCGGGCTTCCTCACCGAGAATCTTTCATCGTCCCTGCCGGTGGTGCTGATCAATACGCACCTGCCCGATTCGGGCTTCCTCTCGTTGCGCATCGACAACTACGGCGCCGCAGTGCAGATGGTCCGCCACCTGGTGTCGCACGGGCACAAGCGCCTCGCCTTCATCACTGGTCCGGAAGACAACTTCGATGCACGCGAGCGCCTGCGCGGCTATCGCGACGCGCTGGCTGAATTGTTGCCGGGCATCAAGGAGTGGGTGATCCCCGGTGATTTCGGCGAATCGTCCGGACATGAAGCGGGCGTCGCGATCGCCAAGGCCAAGGTCCGCCCCGACGCGGTGTTCGCCGCCAACGACATGATGGCGCTCGGTTGCCTGTTCGCATTGAACCAGGCCGCCATCCGTGTGCCGGAAGACATCGCGCTGGCCGGCTTCGACGACATTCCGCTGGCGCGCTACGTGCATCCGCCGCTGACCACCATGCGCGTGAACATTTCCGACCTGGGCGCGCGTGCACTGCGCGCCTTGCTCGATGCCGGCAGCGAGTCGGCCAATGGCGACAGCCCGATCATTCCGAAACTGATCGAGCGCGCTTCCAGCACGGGAGACGCTCGCTCCAGTGAGCGGGGCGACAGTTCCTGAGTCCGCTTCATGACCACTTTTTTTGCCCACGTTTGTAACCGATTTCAGCGCAACGCCAACCCCTGGGAGGGGAGTCACATGACTACCAAGCACCGCAAGAACCCGCGTCCGATCCCGAGCCTGCTCAGCGTCGCACTGGCAAGCTGCCTCGCACTCACTGCCCCCGTGGCAATGGCACAAAGCACGTCTGCCACGTTGCGCGGCGTCGTTACCGCCGATGCTGCCCCGGCAGCTGCGGCCACCATCACTGCCACCAACCTGGCCAATGGCTATACGTCGCGCGCGACGGCCAATGCCGACGGCACCTACATCCTGGCCGGCCTGCAGCCGGGCACCTATCGCATCGATGTTTCCGCGGGCGGCAAGACCAGTTCGCAGACCGTCACCCTCGCGGTGGGCCAGACTGCCAGCCTGAACCTGCCGGTGAGTGCCGCGGCGCCGACCGCGACCCTAGGCGCGGTGGTGGTGCAGGGCGTGGCCCTGCAGGAAACCAAGACCTCTGAAATCGCGACCTACATCTCGACCAGGCAGATCGATGCATTGCCGCAGAACAATAGAAACTTCCTGGCGTTCGCCGATACGATTCCAGGCGTGGTGTTCACCACTACGGACAGCGGCTACAAACTCACTAGCGGCGCGCAGAACTCCAACGGCATCAACGTTTTCATCGACGGCGTCGGCCAGAAGAATTACGTCGTCAAGGGCGGCATCACCGGCCAGGATTCCAGCATCGGCAATCCGTTCCCGCAGTTGGCGATCGCGGAATACAAGGTCATCACTTCGAACTACAAGGCCGAATACGACCAGGTCAGCAGCGCCGTCGTAAGCGCGGTGACCAAGTCCGGCAGCAACGAATTCTCCGGCAATGTGTTCTACGACTTCACCAACCAGGGCCTGCGGCTTCCGTCCCTGCGTGAAAAGGACAACGGGGTAAAGGTTGACTCCGAGGACGTGCAGTACGGCCTGGCGATTGGCGGCCCGATCATCAAGGACCAGGCGCACTTCTTCTTCAGCTACGAGCACAAGCAGATCGACCGGCCGGTAACGGGCTTCAGTCCGGGACAAGGCTTTTCGGTGGACGACCTGCCGGCCGACCTGGCCGCACTCGCCAACGAAACCACGTCCGCGCCGTTCGAGGAAGACCTTTATTTCGCCAAGATCGATTGGGTGCCCAGCGACAACCACCTGCTCGAACTGACCGCGAAGTACCGTACCGAAGACGAATTGACCGGCCTGGGCGGGCAGAACACCGCCAGCTACGGCACCAACAAGACCGGCGATGAAACCCGCCTCGACATGCGCTGGCAGTACAGCGCCGAAAACTGGTTGAACGATGCACACCTGACCTACGAAGACGCGAGCTTTGGTCCGCGTCCGGCAACCATCGGACCCGGCGCCATCATCACCAACGGGTTCGACCAGGGTCGCGGCATCCTCAACACCGGTGGTGGCCGTGACTACCAGGACAAGGGCCAGCAGGGCTGGAGCCTGAAGGACGACATCACTTTCTACGATATCGGCGGCGGCGCGCACAAGATCAAGGCCGGCTTCAAGTACAAGGTGGTGGAGATCAATGCCTTCGAACAGCAGCCCTACAACGCGCAGTTCTACTACAACATCGGATCGAGCCTGACCGTTCCCTATCAGGTGCAATTCGGTTCGCCGGTCGGCGGCATCGAGCGTGACATCACCTCGCGCAACAAGCAGTTCGGCATCTATGTGCAGGACGACTGGGACGTCAACGACAACCTGCAGCTGAACATGGGCGTGCGTTGGGACTATGAGCAGACCCCGGGCTACTTCAATTACGAGACGCCGGCCGGCCTCGCCGCCGCGTTGCGTGCCTGGCCCAACCTGCACGCGGCCAACGTGGACTACGACATCGAGAATTACATCAGCGACGGCAGCAATCGCGAGGCCTTCAAGGGCGCGTTCGCCCCGCGCTTCGGTTTTTCGTATGATATCAACGCCGACCAGCGCCATGTGATCTTCGGCGGCGTGGGCCGCTCCTATGATCGCAACCTGTGGGACTACCTGGCGCTCGAACAATCCAAGAGCACCTTCCCGACCTACAACTACAACTTCAACGTGCCGGGTCGCCCGTGCACGGTCGGCGTCGGCAACTGCCTGGCCTGGAGTCCCGCGTATTACGACCAGGCCAACCTGGACGCCCTGGTGGCTGCAAACAGGAACCTCGGTGCCGAGGTCAACCTGATCGACAACGACCTGAAAACGCCGTATTCCGACCAGATCAGCCTGGGCATGCGCAACTCTTTCAAGATGTGGGGCAATGACTGGAACAGCTCGGTCACCGTGGCGCACGTGCGCAGCTATGACGGCATCGTGTTCACGTTGGGTAATCGTTATCCGGGCGGCACCTTCCGCGACCCGAACTGCGTTGGCGCCACCTGGGGCTGCCAGCCCTGGGGCTTCCCGATCCCGGGCTACGGCACGCTCATCATCGCGACCAACGGAATCGAAACGGAGAACAACAGCCTGCTGGTCTCGCTCGAGAAGTTGTACAGCGAGGACTCGCGCTGGGGCTTCACCATGGCGTACACCTTCAACGACGCCACTGAAAACCGTGGCAACGCCTACAACTTCGACGAGCATTATTCCTTCGACTATCCGAACCTGGATGACGTCAACATCACGCGTTCGCTGGGTCTGGCGCGCCACCGCATGGTCACTACCGCCATCTGGGGCACGGCGACCGGGTTTACCCTCAGCACCAAGCTGACGCTGGCCAGTCCGACCCCGAAGGAGGCGCTCAACTGCTTCGACGCGGCCAGCTTCAACAACTGCTACTTCGACCCGTTCACCCCGGGCAATGCGATCGGCTTCAAGCAGTGGGACGTCGCGATCCAAAAGGAATGGGCCACGTTCGGCGACACCAAGTTCCGGGTCCGGGCCGACATCATCAACGTGATGAACTGGTACAACTTCACCGACTATGAAACCTGGCGTGGTGCGCCCAACGACGCCAACCCGAATTTTGGTCGACGCAACGGCAATGGCACGGCTTCACCGCCGCGCACCGTCAAGCTGACCGCCGGCTTCAGCTGGTAATCCGGGCTTGAAAACCAGATGCCCACCCGCCCGCGAGTCAGGCGGGTGGGGCATCGTCAAGAACAGGTAGTACCTGATGCATGAATTGAAATGGCGCCACGGCCGCCTCGCATTGGCATTGGCGACGCTGGTCGCCTTCGCCGGGTGCAAGGGCACCGCGCCAACGCTGCCAAGCGCCGTTCCGCTGCCGGCCGAAACGCCGACTGCCGTCACCACGCCGCAGGCAAGCCCTGCGCCGCTGCCGCCCCTGTTCGACGACCTCGAACGGCGCAGCTTCAATTATTTCTGGGAACTCGGTAATCCTGCGAACGGCCTGGTGCCGGACCGCTGGCCGAGCCAATCCTTTTCCAGCATCGCTGCGGTCGGCTTCGGGTTGACTACCTACGGCGTCGGCGCCGAACGCGGCTGGATCAGCCGCGACCAGGCCATCGAACGCACGTTGGCCACGCTGCGCTTTTTCGACCGCGCGCCGCAGGGCCCTGCCGCCGAAGGCATGTCCGGCTACAAGGGATTCTTCTACCACTTCATCAAGATGGACACCGGCGCGCGCGACGCGAAGTGCGAACTGTCGACGGTGGACACCACGCTGCTGTTGGGCGGTGTGCTTTTTTCGCAGTCGTATTTCGACCGGGCGACGCCTGCGGAAACTGAAATCCGGGAACTGGCCGAACGCATTTACCGCCGCGTGGAATGGGACTGGGCGCAAGTCCGCGCGCCGCGCATTTCCATGGGTTGGTCGCCTGAAAAAGGCGCGCTGGCCTACGACTGGAATGGTTACAACGAAGCGCTGCTGGTCTACATCCTGGCCCTGGGTTCGCCCACGCATCCGGTGGGCGTGGATGCGTACAAAGCCTGGACATCAACCTACGACAAAAACTGGGGCACGTTTTATGGTCAGGAACACCTGAGCTTCCCGCCCTTGTTCGTGCACCAGTATTCACATGTGTGGCTGGACCTGCGCGGTGTGCAGGACGATTACATGCGCGGCCGCGGCATCGACTATTTCGAAAACAGCCGGCGCGCGGTCCTGTCGCAACGCGCCTACGCCATCGCCAATCCGCAGAAATGGGAAGGTTATGGCGAAAACGTCTGGGGGCTGACTGCCAGTGACGGGCCGATGGACGGGAAGCTGGATTACAAGGGCGAGAAGCGGCTGTTCCACACTTACACGGCGCGCGGCGCCGGCATCGAATACATCATCGACGACGGCACGCTGGCGCCCACCGCCGCCGCGTCCTCGCTGCCGTTCGCGCCCGAGGTAGTGATTCCTGCCGTCACTGAAATGCACAAGCGCTACGGTGAACACATTTACCAGCAGTATGGTTTCATCGACGCCTTCAACCCGAGCTTCCATTACGATGTGCCCTTGCATCACGGCAAAGTGGTGAAGGGCATGGGCTGGATGGACAACGATTACATCGGCATCGACCAGGGCCCGATCGTGTTGATGATCGAGAACCATCGCAGCGAGCTGGTCTGGAAGGTGATGCGCAAGAACCCGCACATTCGCCGTGGCCTCGAGCGTGCCGGTTTTACCGGTGGTTGGTTGGCCCCTGTGGGAGCGACTTCAGTCGCGATTCCCACCCCCGCGACAGCCAACTGACCCATGGCCGGACCGGCCGCCAGATTCTTCCGCGTCGCACTGCTGTCCCTGCTCGTCCTGTCGATCGCCAGCTGCAAACGCAACGACGACAGTCGCCAGGTTGTCACCTTCTGGGCCATGGGCTACGAGGGTGAAGTCGTCGCGCAACTGATTCCGGAATTCGAGCGCACCCATCCCGGCATCCGCGTCCAGCTCCAGCAACAGCCGTGGACATCGGCGCACGAAAAACTGCTGACAGCCTTCGCAGGCGACGCGTTGCCCGATGTCTGCGGCCTGGGCAACACCTGGGTGCCGGAGTTTGCCGCCATCGGCGCGTTGCAGCCATTGGACGCAAAGATCGCGGCGACGCCAGCCATGGATGTTGGTGATTTTTTTCCGGGCATGTGGGACACCAGCGTCATCGACGGCAGCACCTATGGCGTGCCCTGGTATGCAGAAACCCGGCTGCCTTATTACCGGCGCGACCTACTGGCGAAGGCCGGGGTCGCAGCGCCGCCGAAGACCTGGGCAGAATGGCGCGTTGCCATGGCGGCGATAAAAAAGGAAGTGGGTCCGCAACGCTACGCCATCCTGTTGCCCCTGAACGAATTCGAGCCTCTGCTCAATCTCGCCATCCAGCAACCCGATCCGTTGCTGCGCGAAGGCGGTCGCTTCGGAAATTTCCGCAGTCCCGGATTCAAGCGCGCGCTGGCGTTCTACAAGGAAATGTTCGACAAGCAATGGGCGCCGCTGGTCACCAACAACCAGATCTCCAATGTCTGGGATGAATTCGGCCGCGGCTTCTTCACCTTCTACATCAACGGCCCCTGGAACATCGCCGAGTTCAAGAAGCGCTTGCCCGCTGACGTGGCCTCGTCGTGGATGACCATGCCCTTGCCGGGTCCCGACGGCCCGGGCGCGTCGGTCGCCAACGGTGTCACCCTGGTGGTATTTCGGAAATCGAAGAATCAGGATGCTGCGTGGCAACTCGTGCAGTTTCTTTCCAGTGCCAAATCTCAGGAACGTTTCCATGGCTTGACCGGCAACCTGCCATCGCGACGTTCGCCGTGGACGGCTGTGGCGTTGTCTGGCGATCCGTATGCGCAGGCGTACCGCGACCAGCTCGAACGCGCCAAGCCGACGCCGAAAGTGCCCGAGTGGGAACGCATCTCCGGCGAGATCCTGCTAGTGGCCGAACAGATGGTGCATGGCAAGCTCGACGTTGACGGCGCCGCGGCCGAGCTTGATCGCCGCACCGACCTGATCCTGGCCAAGCGCCGATGGATGCTGGACCAGGCGGCACGCCCATGAGCACCGGCAGCCGCCTCGCCGGATGGATGTTCGCCGGGCCGGCGTTGTTGGTGATCGCGCTTTTCTTCGCACTGCCCGTGCTCGCGGCCCTGGTCTTGAGCCTGACCGATTTCGACATCTACGCCTTGGCCGACCTGGGCAACCTGCGTTTCGTCGGTATCGACAATTACGTGGCGCTGCTGGCCAATCCGCTGTTCTGGAAGGCGCTCGGCAATACCTTCTATTTCGTCGTCGTCGGCGTGCCACTGTCCATCGCCGTGTCGCTGGGCGCGGCGCTGTTGCTGCAATCGAAGCTGGGCCGCTTCAAGCCCTTTTTCCGCACCGCCTTCTTCGCGCCGGTGGTTACCACGGTAGTTGCGGTCGCCGTCATCTGGCGCTACCTGTTCCACACCAAGTACGGCCTGGTGAACTGGGGTCTCAGCGGCATCGGCGTCGATCCCATCGACTGGCTGGGTGACCCGCACTGGGCCATGCCGACGATTATCCTTTTCGCCGTGTGGAAAAACTTCGGCTACAACATGATCATCTTCATTGCCGGCCTGCAGGCCATTCCCGAAGACCTGTACGAAGCCGCGCGCATCGACGGTGCCTCCACGTCGAGCCAGTTCCGCCACGTCACCTTGCCACTGCTCGGCCCGGTGCTGCTGCTGGTCGGCATCCTGACCATGGCCGGCTATTTCCAGCTCTTCGCCGAACCCTACGTGATGACGCAAGGCGGCCCGCTCGAAAGCACCGTCAGCGTGCTGTACCTCATGTACGAACAAGGCTTCAAGTGGTGGAACCTGGGCGCCGCATCGGCGGTGGCCTTCGTGTTGTTCGTGCTGATGGCGGGCATCACCAGCGGCCTGCTGTGGTTCGCGCGTCGGCGGGGTGCGGAATGAACCAGCGCATCGCCACCTTCGTCATCAACGGCCTGCTGTTCGGCCTGGCCGCGCTCAGCCTGATGCCGCTGCTGTGGATGCTGTCGGTCTCGCTGATGCAGCCGGGCGAGGCGAGCGCGTTCCCGCCGCCGCTACTGCCGGCGCACGCCACCTTCGAGAATTACCACGAGCTGTTCGCCCGCGCCGGCATGGGCCGCTACCTCGCCAACAGTTTCGCCATCGCCAGCGTGACCACGCTGCTGTCGCTGTTCTTCAATGTGATGGCCGGCTATGCGTTTGCGAAGCTGCAATTCGCCGGCAAGGAAAAAGTCTTCGCTCTATTGCTGGCCGCCTTGGTCATCCCCGGCCAGGTCGCGATGATGCCCCTATTCCTGATGCTGAAGGAAATGGGCCTGGTCAATACCTACGGCGGCGCGATCGTGCCCGGCATGGCCGGCATCTTCGGCATCTTCCTGGTGCGGCAATATGCGCGCACCTTGCCCGATGAGTTGCTGGAAGCCGCGCGCATCGACGGCGCCAGCGAGTTCCGCATCTTCTGGCAAATTGTACTCCCCGCTTTGAAGCCCATCCTGGTCACGCTGGCGATCTTCAGCTTCCTCGGCAGCTGGAACGACTTCATGTGGCCCCTGATCGTGCTGGGCGACAGCGACCTGCACACCTTGCCGGTGGCGCTGGCCTCGCTGTCGCGCGAGCACGTGCAGGACAATGAATTGATGATGGCCGGGTCGGTGGTGACGGTGCTGCCGGTACTGCTCTTGTTCCTGTCCCTGCAGCGCTATTACCTGCAGGGCCTGTTGATGGGAAGCGTGAAGGGATGATGGGCGTGTTTCGTTTTTCCTCGGCCATGCTCCTTTCCGCGTTGGCAGCGACCCCGATGCCCGCAAGCGCGCAGTCGAACACGCCGCGCGCAATCGATGACTTCGAATCCATCACCGACTGGACCACCTTCGCCTCCGACCAGGTGAAGATCGCCATCCGCCAGGATCAAGGCAGCACGGGCAAGGCCCTGTGCATGGACTACGACTTCAACGGCGTGTCCGGCTATGCGGTGGCGCGACGCAAGTTGCCGATGGACTATCCGGCCAATTACGAATATTCCATCCGCCTGCGCGGCAATGCGCCCGCCAACAACCTCGAATTCAAATTGCCCGATGCCTCCGGCGAAAACGTCTGGTGGGTGGCGCGGCCCAACTACGTGCCGCCGATCGCGTGGACGCAGCTGAAGCTCAAGAAACGCCACATCTCCTTCGCCTGGGGCCCGTCGGCCGACAAGACGCTGCGTCGCACGGAGAGTTTCGAAATCACCGTTGCCGCAGGCAAGGGCGGCGGCAAGGGTTCGCTGTGCTTCGATGACCTCGAGTTCCGCGAACTGCCGGTCGAGGGCGCGATGCCGCCGCAAGTCAAGGCGAGCGCAAGCAGCACGCTTGCCGGCAGCACGGTCGCGCTCGCCGTCGACCGTGATCCCGACAGCGCCTGGCGCGCCCGCGCAGGCACGCAGCAGCTGACCCTGGACCTGGGCCAGGTGCGCGAATTTGGTGGACTGGTGCTGGACTGGGCCGACGGCGGACACGCGCTCGATTACCGCATCGATTCGTCCGACGACGGCAAGCAATGGCGCGAGCTGCGCCGCGTGCAGTCAGGCAATGGCGGCATGGACCTGATCGCATTGCCTGAAGCCGAAGCGCGATTCCTGCGCCTGTCGCTGGACAAGGCAGCCGGCGAAACCTATTCGCTGGATGAAATCAGCGTCGAACCGCTGGCCTTCGCGGCGACGCCCAACGATTTCCTGCGCTCGGTCGCCGTGCGCTCGCCCCGCGGCCATTTCCCGCCCGGTTTTTCCAACGAGCAGGCGTACTGGACCCTGGTCGGCGTGGATGGCGGCAGCGAATCGGGCCTGCTGGGCGAAGACGGCGCCATCGAATCGGCCAAGGGCGGCTTCAGCGTCGAGCCCTTCCTGATCACCGACGAGCACATGATCAGCTGGGCTGATGTGCAATCGACGCAGACGCTCAGTGACGGCTACCTGCCCGTGCCGAGCGTGAGCTGGGATTATCCGATCGCACAGCTGAAGGTGACGGCCTTCGCACAGGGCAATGCCGCCAACTCGCAATTGATCGGACGTTATCAACTCCGCAATCCGACCTCCGCCGCGCGTGATTACATCCTCGCGTTGGCGATCCGACCGCTGCAGGTCAATCCGCCTACCCAGTTTCTCAACACCACCGGTGGCTTCAGCGCGATTCGCGAGCTCGGTTTCGACGGACCGGTCGCCAGCGTTGATGGCAAGCCGCGGGTGTTCGCGTTGCAGGCGCCGCAGCACGTGTTCGCGACGACCTTCGATGCGGGCATGGTGCAGCAACATCTCGCGGCAAACAGTTTTCCGGAAGGGCGCTACGTCGCCGACGATACCGGACTGGCTTCAGGCGCGATGTTGTTCCGCATCCGGCTTGACGCAGGCGAGACCCGCGACGTCGGCCTGTGGCTGCCCTTGTCGGGCGTCGCCACGGCGCCGCCGGCGGGATTCGATGTCGCTGCTGCCCAGACCGGTGTTGAAGCGCACTGGCGCGAGACGCTGGGCAAGGTTGGATTGAAGGTACCGACCGAAGGCCAGGTATTGGTGGACACGCTACGCACCGCGCTCGCGCAGATGCTGGTCAGCCGCAACGGGCCGCGCCTGCAGCCGGGCACGCGCTCCTACGCCCGCGCCTGGATCCGCGACGGTGCGATGATTTCCGAAGGCCTGCTACGGCTCGGCCACGGTGATGTGGCCGAAGACTTCCTGCGCTGGTACGCGCCTTTCCAGTTTGCCAATGGCAAGGTCCCCTGTTGCGTGGACGACCGCGGCAGCGACCCGGTGCCGGAGAACGACAGCCACGGCGAACTCATCTACACCATCGCCGAGCTCTATCGTTATGGTGGCGACAAGCCATTGCTGGAGGCGATGTGGCCGCACGTGCAAGGCGCGGTCCGCTACATGGACGAGCTGCGTGCCAGCGAGAAGAAGACCGATCCGCTCGCGCTGCGCAATCCGGCCTTTTACGGCCTGATGCCAGCCTCCATCAGCCACGAGGGCTATTCGGCCAAGCCGATGCATTCCTACTGGGATGATTTCTGGGCCTTGCGCGGCTACAAAGATGCAGTCGAGATTGCGCATTGGCTGGGTCGCGAGTCGGAAGCGAAGGCGTTCACCCACTCACGCGATGAATTCCGCACGGACCTTTACAAATCGATTGACATCGCGACCCGGCAGCACGGCATCGACTTCATCCCGGGCGCCGCCGAACTCGGCGATTTCGACGCCACGTCAACGACCATCGCGCTGGCGCCCGGCGGCGAGCAGGGCAGGCTGCCCGAGCCGCTCCTGAGCAATACCTTTGAGCGGTACTGGAAAGAATTCGTCGAACGCCGCGATGGCAAGCGCGAATGGCAGTACTACACGCCCTACGAATTGCGAACCGTCGGCACCTTCGTCCGCCTTGGCTGGCGCGACCGCGCACACGAGCTGCTCGATTTCTTCATCAAGGACCGCCAGCCTGAAGGCTGGAACCAGTGGGCCGAAGTGGTCGCGCGTGAGCCGCG
>JANNWV010000054.1:0-13922 GCA_031408815.1 Gammaproteobacteria bacterium | reverse complement strand
GCACATCCGAAACTTTTCAATCATCGCCCACGTCGACCACGGCAAATCCACGCTCGCTGACCGGATCATCCAGATCTGCGGCGGCCTGGAAGCGCGTGAAATGGAAGCGCAGGTCCTCGATTCCAATCCGATCGAGCGCGAACGCGGCATCACCATCAAGGCCCAGTCGGTCTCCTTGCCCTATACGGCGAAGGACGGCCAGGTCTACCAGCTGAATTTCATCGACACCCCCGGCCACGTGGACTTCAGCTATGAAGTTTCCAGGTCGCTCGCTGCCTGCGAAGGCGCGTTGCTGGTGGTGGACGCGGCGCAAGGCGTCGAGGCGCAATCGGTCGCCAACTGCTACACGGCGGTCGAGCAAGGCCTGGAGGTCGTGCCGGTCATCAACAAGATCGACTTGCCCACGGCCGACGTCGAAAAGGTGAAAAAGGAAATCGAGGCGGTGATCGGCATCCATGCCGACGACGCGGTCGCCATCAGCGCCAAGACCGGGCTGGGTGTGATCGACGTGCTCGAGGCGATCGTGCACCGCATCCCGGCGCCGACGCCGCGCGGCAGCGACAAGCTTCAAGCCCTGATCATCGACTCCTGGTTCGACAATTACCTTGGCGTGGTTTCGCTGGTGCGCGTGATGCAAGGTGAGATCAAGCCCGGCGACAAGATCCTGGTGATGACCACCGGCCGCGTGCACCAGGTCGATGCCGTCGGCGTGTTCACGCCCAAGCGCAAGGAACTGGCCAAGCTCGGCGCCGGTGAAGTGGGTTGGCTGAATGCCTCCATCAAGGACGTGCACGGCGCGCCGGTCGGCGACACGTTGACCTTGGCCGCCAATCCGGCAACGGAAGCATTGCCTGGCTTCCAGAAGATGCAGTCGCGCGTGTTCGCCGGCTTGTTCCCGGTCGATGCCGAGGACTACACCGCGCTGCGCGAGGCGCTGGACAAACTCAAGCTCAACGATGCGGCATTGAATTTCGAACCGGAAAGCTCCGAAGCGATGGGCTTCGGTTTCCGCTGCGGCTTCCTTGGCATGCTGCACATGGAGATCGTGCAGGAGCGCCTGGAGCGCGAGTACGACCTCAACCTGATCAGCACCGCGCCAACGGTCATCTACGAAGTGCTCAAGACCGACGGTACCCTCCTGCCGCTGGACAACCCGGCCAAGCTGCCGTCGCTCAACCTGATCCAGGAAATTCGCGAGCCGATCATCCACGCCACCATCCTCACGCCGCCCGATTACGTGGGTGCGGTAATCAAGCTGTGCGAGGAAAAACGCGGTTCGCAGCAGAGCATCAATTACCTCGGCAGCCAGGTGCAGATCAACTACGAGCTGCCGATGGCGGAAGTTGTGATGGATTTTTTTGACAAGCTCAAGTCCGTGTCGCGCGGTTATGCCTCGCTGGACTACCATTTCCTGCGCTTCGAAGCGGGTCCGTTCGTGCGCTTGGACGTGCTGATCAACGGCGATCGCGTGGATGCGATGTCGATGATCTTGCACCGCGCGCACTCGGATCGTCGCGGCCGCGAGCTGTGCGAGAAGATGAAGGACCTGATTCCGCGGCAGATGTTCGACGTGGCCATCCAGGCCGCGGTCGGTGCGCAGGTCATCTCGCGCTCGACGGTGAAGGCCATGCGCAAGAACGTGCTGGCCAAGTGTTATGGCGGCGATGCCACGCGCAAGAAAAAGCTGCTCGAGAAGCAGAAGAAAGGCAAGAAGCGCATGAAGCAATTCGGCAAGGTCGAGATTCCGCAGGAGGCCTTCCTGGCCGTGCTGCAGAGCGATAGCAAATAATCAACGCACCCAGGATGGACACCCTTGAAACTTGATTTCGCCCTGATTCTGACCGTGCTGTCCGCCTTTACCGGACTGGTGTGGCTCGCGGACCGCCTGTTCTTCGCCAAGCATCGCGCCATGATGGTGAAGGACGGCGAGGAAGTCGGCGAGCCGGCGCTCGTGGATTATTCCCGGTCCCTGTTCCCGGTGCTGTTCTTCGTGCTGGTGCTGCGCTCCTTCATTGCCGAGCCTTTCCGCATACCGTCCGAGTCGATGATGCCGAACCTGCTGGTCGGCGATTTCATCCTGGTCAACAAGTACGACTACGGCCTGCGCGTGCCGGTGATCAACCGCAAGTTCATCGCCAACGGCGAGCCCAAGCGCGGCGATGTCGCGGTGTTCCGCTTCCCCGGCAGGGGCATCGGCGACCCGGAAACCGGCACCGACTACATCAAGCGCATCATCGGACTTCCCGGCGACACCGTGGAAGTGACCGAAGACCACGTCTCCATCAATGGCGAGCCGATCCCCTACGAGGCCGACGGGGTGTTCGTCGGGACCGGTTCGGCGCTGGACAACAGCGGCACGGACGTCGTGACCGAGCAGCTCCCGGGCCGTCCGCACACGATCCTTGACCTGCCCGGCAGCCCGTTCCCGCCCGGTAGCTGGGTGGTGCCGGAAGGTCAGTATTTCGCCATGGGCGACAATCGCGACCACAGCGCCGACAGCCGGGACTGGGGCTTCGTACCCGAGGAAAACCTGGTCGGGCGCGCTATGATCATCTGGCTGAACTGCGAAGGCTGGGCCTGCTCGGACGGCTTCAATTATTCCAGGATTGGCAATACCATCAACTGAACGCGGCCCCGCGGGCGGGCCGATCCACGATAGCAAGCCAAGGGGAATGTCATGAACGTTGTCGCCAGCAAGCGCAAGCAAAGCGGAATCACGCTCATCGGTTTCATCATCGTGATGGTGGTGGCGGGCTTCTTCGCCTACATGGGAATGGTTCTGGGACCGGCCTACAGCGAGTACTACGGCGTCGTGAAGGCAGTCAACTTCGTCGCTGGTGAAGCCACGCCCAACACCACCGATTTCGAGCCGCTGCGCAAGGGTCTCGACCGCCAGTTCAACGTGGGCTATGTCGAGTCGGTCACCGGCAAGGACGCCAAGCTGATCCGCGACAAGACCGGCAACATCCTTTCCATGACCTACGAAGTGCGCAAGCCCTTCATCTACAACATTGACTTCGTGGTCAAGTTCGCCCATTCCAAGCCCTTGGGAAGCAAGAGCGCCGGTGACTGATAGTTTTGGTCATCCGTTTCGCGACCCCGGCCTGTTGCGGCAGGCGCTTCGCCACCGCAGCGCCGGGGTTCCACACAACGAGCGCATGGAGTTCCTTGGCGATGCGCTGGTGAACCTGATCGTCGCCGAGGCCCTGCACCATCGCTGGCCAAAGGCGGACGAAGGCGCGCTCACCCGGGCCCGCGCCAGCCTGGTCCGCGAATCCACCCTCGCAACGATCGCCCGAGGCCTTGGCCTGGGCGACCGGCTGGAACTGGGCACGGGCGAGTTGAAGACCGGCGGACACCGCCGCGACTCGATCCTGGCCGATGCCCTCGAGGCCCTGGTCGGCGCGATCCACCTCGATGCCGGCTTCGATGCCTGCCGCGAACGCGTGCTGCCCTGGTTCGAACCGCTGATCGACCAGCTGCCGATCGGCAAGGTCGAAAAAGACGCCAAGACCCGCCTGCAGGAATGGCTGCAGGCCCGCCAGTCGCCGCGGCCCGATTACACCCTGATAGACGCCATCGGCGAAGAACACGCGCGTACCTTCCGCGTCTCCTGCCGTGTGGGCGAACCTGAAATCGAAGCCACGGGCGAGGGCAGTTCGATGCGCTCGGCCGAACAGGCGGCTGCGGCCGCCGTGCTTGACCAACTGGAGTTGACCCGATGATCGCCGCCCCCTACCGTGCCGGCACCATCGCGGTCGTCGGCCGACCCAATGTCGGCAAGTCCACGCTGATCAATTCCCTGGTGGGTGCGAAGGTCAGCATCGTCTCGCCGCGTCCGCAAACCACGCGCCATCGCCTGCTCGGCATCGCCACCTTCCCGGAAGGCCAGCTGATGCTGGTGGACACGCCCGGCATCCACGGCAACCAGAAGCGCGCCATGAACCGCTACATGAATCGCGCCGCGCGCGGCGCCGTGTCCGACGTGGACGCCGCCATCCTGATGATCGAAGCCGGTCGCTGGGTGGACGACGATGCGCTCGCCTATTCGGCATTGAAGGAATCGGGCGTGCCCTGTGTGCTGGTCATCAACAAGGTCGACAAGATTCCCGACAAGACCAAGCTGTTTCCGTTCATTGCCGAGGTCACGACCGGGCGCGAGTTCGCATCGGTGCACCTGATATCGGCAATGAAGCGCAAGGGTACCGAGGTGCTGGTGAAGGACCTGATTGCCATGGTTCCGGAGTCGGACCCGCATTACCCTGAGGACGAGATAACGGACAAGAGCCAGCGCTTCCTGGCCGCTGAACTCGTGCGCGAGCAGCTGATGCTGCGGCTTGGCGACGAGTTGCCGTATTCGGCAACAGTCGAGATCGAGAAATTCGAGGAAGACGGCGCGCTGCTGCGCATTGCCGCCGTCATCTGGCTGGAACGCGAAAGCCAGAAGCCGATCGTCATCGGCAAGGGCGGCGAGCGGATGAAGGCGATTTCCACCGGCGCGCGCCTGGGCATGGAGCGTTTGTTCGACAGGAAGGTATTCCTGGAAACCTGGTGCCGCGTGCGCGAGGGCTGGTCGGACGACGAAGCCGCGCTCAGCCGTTTCGGATACAGCGAATAGGCAAGCGCGCCGATGCGCGTCCTGGCACAGCAAGCATACGTGTTGCACGCGCGGCCCTGGCGCGAGACCAGCCTGATCGTTGAACTGCTGACCCTGGAACACGGCCGGGTCGGCGTGGTGGCGCGCGGCTTGAACACACCAAAACGGCACCCGCTGAAGGCCGCATTGCAGCCCCTGCAATACATCCGCATCGATTACCTGCCGCGTGGCGAACTGGCGCGACTGATCCAGGCCGAAGCCCTGGACGTTGCGCCGGCGCTGACCGGCGACCCGTTGATGGCCGCCTTCTACGTCAACGAACTGCTGCTCAAGATAACGCCGCGCAACGATGCCGCGCCGGCGTTGTTCGACCTGTATGGCCGCGTGCGCGGCGAGTTTGCCGACGCTGCACGGCTGGCCTGGAACCTGCGACGTTTCGAACGCGACCTGCTCGATGCGCTTGGCGTCGGCTTGCCCTGGGACCAGACCTCGGAGGGCGAAAGTGTGCAGGCCGAGCGTCGCTATCGACTGGATCCTGAGGTCGGCCCGGTGCCGGACCTGCGTCGCGGGGGCGACAGCATTTCGGGAGAGACGCTGCTGAGCCTTGCGGCCGACCGGATGCCCCCCTCCGAAGGAATGGCAGAGCTGCGTCGCGCCTTGCGTGTCGTGTTGTCGGCGCAGTTGGGTTCCACCGGGCTCCGGTCCTGGGGCTTGCTCGATGAATTGGCGAAGGTGCGGCCGCGGCCTCAGGACTGATCGTCCTGCCACGCCAGCGCGTCCTGCGCGGCGAATTCGAACAGCTGTGCCGATTGCGAATCCAAGGGCGACTGCGCGAGCGCATCCACTGCACGACACAGGCGCGCGGCGCCGACAAAGCCACAGCTCGCCTTCAGCTTGTGCAGCACCGCCAGCGCGGCGGGTGTGTCGCCTGCCAGCCGCGCGCGCTGCAGTTGATTCACCAGGGCCGGCAATTCCGCCTGGAACAGGCTGCGCAACTTCAGCAGCGCGGCACGATCGCCGCCGATGGCCGACAAGGCCTGCTGCTCGTCCCACACCGGCAACTTCCCGATCGAGGGCTCGCGAATCACTTGCGGTGCCTGCCCGACCAGCCGTCGGACCGTGGCGCACAGCAAGGCCACCGACACCGGCTTGCACAACACTTCCACGAAACCCGCATCGCACAACGCATCGAGTTCTTCGCGCGCCGTGCTGGCGGTGACCGCGAGCGCTGTCGTGTCATCGATCCTTCGCAGTGCCTGCAGGCAATCGATGCCGTCGCCGTCGGGCAGGTGCGCGTCGACGATCCACAATGCGTGGACATGCAGGCGGGCGAGCACGATGGCGCTGGCGATGTCGCTGGTCGAATCGACGATGGCCGGTACACTGCCCAAGGCATCTTCCAGGAAGCTCCGGCTGACCGGATCGTCCTCGACCAGCAGCAGGCGTACCGGCGTTACGGGAAAGCTCATGAAGTGTCCATCGCAAACGGTTTATGCTTGCAGCATGCGCATGGCCGCCGTTTCCATCAAGCTTTGCCTGCTGATCGCGATTTGCGTTGCTGGTGCTGTCTCGCCTGCACGGGCCGAACTGTTGACGGCGCGCATCGCGTCGATCAACACCGGCGCGGGCACCTTGAAGGACGTGCAGGTTCGCCTCGATTGGCCGCGCGGCGCAGCGGCGGGCCAGCTCAGCCTGAAGGCGGCCTCGCTGGATTTTCCGGCATTGTCCTACGACGCCAGCCAGCTGACCTGGCAATGTCCCTTGCTGCGCGCCGCCAATGACGGCTGGAAATGCGATGGCATGGTGCAGGCACGTGGCTCGAAGCCACAGAAGCTGGCCATCGAGTTTTCCCCCGATGCAACAATTGCGCGCCTGGCCATCGGCAACAGTCGGATCGAATATCGCAGTCCTCCTGCGCTGTCGGATCGCCATCGCGTACAACTCGAGCGCGTTCCGGTTGCCTGGCTGGGCGCGTTCCTGCGCGGCTTGTGGGCGGAAGGAAAATGGACCAGCGGGCAGATGGGGGGCAGCGTCGATGTGATCAGCCCGGACAAGGGCGCCTTCGAGGTGCGGACCGATTTGCAGCTGGTCGAGGTCGGTCTTGAAACACCGGACGGCCTGCTCGCGGCGGCAGCGGTGAAGGGCAGGTTGCAAGTGGCCTACCGCGAACTGTCCGGTGCGCGCAGCGTGGATGCGCGCATCACCACGCGCGGTGGAGAGTTGCTGTTCGACAGCCTGTACACGAAATTCCCGTCCAGCCCGGTGCTGATCCACGTGCTCGCGCAGCAGGCGTCAAAGGGTCTGTGGATACTCCCCGACATCGAATGGCAGGACGCGGGCGTGCTGTCGGCGAAGGCCAGCGCGACACTGGACGCGCAGTCTTCGGTGTCCGACCTGTCGGTTGCGCTCGATTTCGGAAACCTGAGCACCGCGCGTGACCGCTACCTCAGCGGCTTCCTCGCCCCCGCGGGGTTCTCCGACCTTCTGCTGACGGGCGGCATGAGGGCTGGCTTGGAGATGCGCGCCGGGCAGTTGACCGGATTCGAAGCGACGATGCGACAGGTCAATGCCGTGGATACCAAGGCGCGTTTCACGCTCGCGGGCATTGACGGCGACTTGCGCTGGACTCGCGCAGGCAGCCCCGTGGCGAGCCGCATCGGCTGGCGCGACGGCGCCATTTTCGGCATCGGCCTCGGCGCTGCCGATTTTGTCTTCAACAGCGCCAATGGCGAACTCGTGCTGGGTCCCGCAGTCCCGATCGAAGCGCTGAAGGGTCGGCTGGTACTCGACCACCTTCGCTGGCAGGCCCCCGCAGGCGAAGCAGGCGCACGATTCCAGTTCGGCCTGGGCATGCTTGAACTCGACCTTGCCAGCCTGTCGCAACGCCTGGGTTGGCCAGCATTCACCGGCACCATCAGCGGCAAGATTCCCTCCGCGCGATTCCAGGACGACCTGCTCATCCTGGACGGCGGCCTGCAGATGAACCTCTTCGGCGGCAACATCAACCTGGCGAAGCTGTCCATGGAACGCCCCTTCGGCGTCGCGCCCACCTTGTCGGCGGACGTCATCATCCAGGATATCGACCTCGAGCCGATGACCAAGGTATTCGGTTTTGGCGCGATAACAGGCCGCCTGGATGGCCGCATCGATGATTTGCGACTGGTGGACTGGTCGCCGGTCGCATTCGATGCGCGGTTGGAAACCGATCGCGAATGGCAGGGCAAGCGACGCATCAGCCAGCGCGCCGTGAACGACATCTCCAGCGTCGGCGGCAGCGGCCTGGCCGGCAGCCTGCAGACCCGGGTGCTGAAGGTGTTCGACGACTTCGGCTACGCCCGCATCGGCCTGGGCTGCAAGTTGAAGGACAATGTCTGCACGATGGAAGGCATTGGTTCAGGCGGCGACGGCTATATCATCGTCGAGGGAGCCGGTCTTCCACGCATCCAGGTGGTCGGGTTCCGGCGTCGGGTCGATTGGCCCACGCTGGTAGCGCGACTGCAGGCTGCCACCAGCGGCCAGGCCCCCGTCATCCAATAGGAGATTCCAGATGCGCAAGTTGTTGTCCCCCCTGCTATTCGCCAGCGCGATGGTGCTCGCTGCCTGCGTCACCATCAATGTGTATTTTCCTGCCGCCGAGGCGCAGGAAGCCGCGGCTGAATTCGTCGAAAAAGTCATCGGCGATGACCCGGCGCAGGCGCAGCCGGCACCGGTGAAGCCGCCGCAGGCGTTCCGCGTTCCGCGTTTCAATCCCATGTCGCTCTTCATTAGCGACGCGCAGGCGCAATCGGTGGACATCACCATCCGCACCCCGGCGATCCAGGCGATCCAGGACCGCATGGCGGCGCGCTTCAAGTCCTCGCTCGAAGACCATTTCGACAGCGGCGCACTGGGTTTCGGTAACGACGGCCTGATCGTCATGCGTGACGCCAGCAAGGTCGCCCTGAAGGACCGCGTTGGCGTGAACCAGCTGGTTGCCGAAGACAATCGCGACCGCAAGGCTGTCTATCGTGAAATCGCGGTAGCCAACGGCCACCCGGAATGGGAAGACCAGATCCGCGATACGTTCGCGCGCCAATGGGTCGCCAGCGCACACGAGGGCTGGGCCTACCAGGCCGACGACGGGACCTGGAAGCAGAAATAAGCCAGCCAGGGCCCGCGCGGCCCGTGATGGATTAACCCCGGGGGCCGCGGATTTGAGACAATCCGCGGCCCTTTTTGATTGCAGAAACCCGTGGCCCGATCCCGTACCAAGATCAATCGCGAATTCGAACTCGACATCACCGACCTGCTGCATGACGGTCGCGGCGTCGGGCGACTGGACGGCAAGGCCGTGTTCGTCACCGGTGCACTGCCGGGCGAGACGGTGCGGGTCAAGCAGACCGGGCGCAATCGCAACTTCGATGAAGGCGAAACGATCGAGGTCTTGAAGGCTTCGCCGGACCGGGTGCAGCCGCGCTGCCCGCACTTCGGCGTCTGCGCCGGCTGCGTGCTGCAACATCTCGACCAGGACAAGCAGATCGCCGCCAAGCAGCACGTGCTGGAAGAAAACCTGGCGCGCATCGGCCACGTGCAGCCGGGCCGGATGCTGGAACCGCTGGTGGATGCGGCCTGGGGCTATCGGCGCAAGGGCCGTTTCTCGGTTCGCTTCGTCGAGAAGAAGGATCGCATCGTCATCGGCTTTCGTGAGCTGAATCCGCGCTTCGTTGCCGAGCTGGTCGAGTGCCACACCATCCTGCCGGAACTGGGCATGCGAATTCCGGAACTCGCTGCACTGGTCGAAAGCCTCGATGCGAAGCGCAGCATCCCGCAAATCGAATTCATCGCCGGCGACGGACCGGTCGCGCTGGTGTTCCGCCATCTCGAGCCGCTGGGCGCCGCCGACGTGGATCGCCTGCGCGAGTTCGCCAAGGCGAGCGGATTCGCCGTGCTGTTGCAACCCGGCGGCGTGGATTCCGTGCAGCCATTGTGGCCGGAGCAACTCGCCCTCGAATTCCCGATTCCCGCCTTCGACCTCAGCCTGGCTTTCCGACCGCTGGACTTCATCCAGGTCAATGCCGGGCTCAACCAGAAAATGATCGCAAGGGCGATGGAGTTGCTCGACCCGCAACCCGGCGACCGCGTGCTCGATTTGTTCTGCGGCCTGGGCAACTTCACCCTGCCGCTCGCGCGCCGTGCCGGGCACGTGGTGGGCGTGGAAGGCGATGCCGGCCTGATTGCCCGTGCCCGCGAGAATGCCGTCCGCAATGGCCTGGCCAACGTCGAGTTCCATGCGGCGGACCTGGCCAAGGACGTGGCGTCCGAGCCGTGGATGAAGCTCGGCTTCGACAAGCTTCTGATCGACCCGCCACGCGCCGGCGCCGCCGAAGTCCTCGCGCAGCTGCCCTTGAAGGGCATCCGTCGGATCGTGTACGTGTCCTGCCACCCTGGCTCCTTGGCGCGCGACGCCGGCTTCCTGGTCACCGAGCGCGGCTATCGCCTGGTGGCTGCAGGCGCGATGGACATGTTCCCGCAGACCGCGCACGTGGAATCCATCGCCCTGTTCGAGAAGTGAACGGAAACCGGCAGCGTCACAAATCCGCGGCTGGCTTGCCCATGGGCGGTATTACAATCGGCGTCTGGCCGGCCGTGGCCGGCAACCTGATGGAGACTCGCGGATGTTGGTGATCGGAATCGCTGGAAAGGAACTGGCCCCGCACGAGCGCGAGTGGCTGCAGCATCCGGGCTGTGCCGGCGTCATCCTGTTCAGCCGCAACTTCGAGTCGCGCACGCAGGTGGCGGAACTGACCGAATCCATCCGCGCCGCCGCACCGCGCCCGCAATTGATCTGCGTGGACCAGGAAGGCGGTCGCGTCCAGCGTTTCCGCGATGGTTACGCCGACTTGCCGCCGCTCGAGAATTTTGGCGCCTTGTACCTGCGCGATCCGGACGCAGCGATGAAATTGGCGGAAGAACACGCCTGGTTGATGGCCAGCGAAATTCGCGCCACCGGCGTGGACCTGAGCTTCGCGCCCGTGGTCGACCTGGGTCGCGGCAACCTCGCCATCGGCAATCGCGCCTTCCATGCCGAGCCCGCCATCGTCGGCGAACTCACCCGCGCCTATGTGCGCGGGATGCATTCGGCCGGCATGGCCGCCACGCTCAAGCATTTTCCGGGCCACGGCTCGGTGCTGGAAGACACGCACTTCGATGAAGCGATCGATCCGCGCCCCCTGGACGTGTTGCGCCAGGAAGACCTGCTGCCGTTCGTGGCCGGCATCGATGCCGGCGCCGATGCGGTGATGATGGCTCACGTTATTTATCCGGCGGTCGCGCCGGAACCTGCCGGTTATTCGCCGCGCTGGATGAATGAGATCCTGCGCGGCGAGATGGGTTTTCGAGGCGTCATCTTCAGCGACGATATCGGCATGGCCGCAGCGGAATCCGCAGGCGGCGTCGCCGCGCGCATCGACGCGCACCTCGATGCCGGCTGCGATGTGGTGCTGGTCTGTCCCCCGGTGTTGGTGGCCGATTCGCTGGCAGCGATGGATCGCCGGCCCGCGTCCAACACCGCGACACTGGTTTCGCTGATGGGGCGGGGCGCCTGCGGTTGGGACGGCCTGCTGGCCGAGGCGCGTTACGATGGTGCACGCGCCGCCCTGGGCGGCCCCGACTTCAAGGTGGCCTGAAATGACCAACGACCTCGCGACTGCGCTGAAGGATTCAGACTGCCTGTTCGATGAGATCCAGATCGAGGTCGCCATCGCGCGGATCGCGGTGCAGATTCGCGAAGATTTCGCAGGCACGCGCCCGCTGTACCTGACCCTGATGCACGGCGGCATGCTGTTTTCTTCGCGGCTGTCGCTCGAACTGGGCTTCGACGTGGAGTTCGACTATCTGCACGCCACGCGTTACCGCGGCGCGCTTACCGGTTCGGGTCTGGCCTGGTTGCATCGCCCGGCCACGCCGCTGGAGGGTCGCCGCGTGATCATCGCCGACGACATCCTCGACGAGGGACACACGCTGAAGGCTGTGCGCGACTGGTGCGAAGACCAGGGCGCCGCCGATGTCAGCATCGCGGTGATGTGCGTCAAGAACCACGACCGCCGCGTCGAAGACATCGACGCCGACTACATCGCGCTGGAAGTGCCCGATCGCTATGTCTACGGCTACGGCATGGACTACTACGAACAAGGCCGCAACCTGCCAGGCATCTATGCCCTTGGCCATTGACCTCGCGATCATCGGCGGCACCGGCCTGTACAAACTGGCCGCGATGGAATCGGTGGAAACACTGGAAGGCGACACTGTGTTCGGAACACCTTCTGCGCCAGTGCGCGTTGGCCTCATCGCCGGGCGCCGGGTGGCCTTCATGGCGCGCCATGGCGAAGGCCACTCCGTGCCGCCGCATCGAATCAACTATCGGGCCAACCTGCATCGCCTGGTCGACCTGGGCGTGAAGCGGGTGCTCGCCATCAACGCCGTCGGCGGCATCACGCCTGCCTGCGGTCCCCGCGTCATCGTGGTCCCGGACCAGATCATCGACTACACCTGGGGTCGCATCAGCACGATCTGCGAGGAACCCGGCACGCCGGTCCTGCACGTGGACTTCGGCGAGCCCTACACGCCGTCGTTGCGCGCTGCGGTCCTTCGCGCAGCCGCCAGCGCTGGCGTCGCCGTGCTCGACGGCGGTTGCTACGGCGCGACACAGGGCCCGCGCCTGGAAACCCGCGCCGAAATCGCCCGCATGCGCCGGGACGGCTGCGATCTGGTCGGCATGACCGGCATGCCCGAGGCCGGCCTCGCCCGGGAAATGGAGCTCGACTACGCCTGCCTGGCGCTGGTGGCCAATTGGGCGGCAGGCTGCGGCGTGGAAGCACTCGGTGCGCCGGCGCCTGAGATCACGCTGGACGAAGTGCTGGCCAACGTGGAAGCCGCCACGGCCGACCTGCCGATCCTGCTGGAAGCCCTGCTGCAGCAGTAGGCGGCCGGTGATTGTCAACGCAAAGTTGCTTGTTCATAATCGGGCCGCGCACGCGACCAACGAGGTAGTACATGAGCAACGGCACCGTAAAGTGGTTCAACGACGCCAAGGGCTTTGGCTTCATTTCGCCGGAAGACGGCAGCGAAGACATCTTCGTGCATTTTTCGGCCATCACGTCCACCGGCTTCCGATCCCTCAAGGAAGGCCAGGCCGTGAGTTTTGAAGTCGTGCAGGGTCCGAAGGGCAAGCAGGCTGCAAACGTTTCGCCCGTCTGATATAGATCAGTCGCCAATGCAATGGACAAGCCCCGCTTCGGCGGGGCTTTTTTTCGACGGCTCCGCGGCCTCGCCGGACTAACTGAGAATCCGCGCGGGCAGCATGAAGAGCGATCGCACGAGCGCGATCATGCCCTCGAACACCACGCCAACGATCCGGAACGGAATCGAAATCAGCCACACGATGGGCGCAAGCACGAGCAGCAGCAGCGCCAGCGGCCAGGCCAGCACGAACAGGATGCACCAGCAGGTGAACAGCAGCAGGGTCTTCATGGCTTGCGCTCCAGGCCCGGAATGGCCTCGACGCCATGCTAGCGCCTTGTTGGCTCGCTACCAGTGCAGGAGGTAATGCCTCCCGGATTCACGGTGCGTGTACGGCCCGGGCGGTGAAATGAAGAAATGAAAACCCTTCTGATCACCGGCGCCAGCAGCGGCGTCGCCCAGGGCATTGCCCGCGAGTTTGCCGCCCAGGGTTGGCAGATCGCGCGGGTTTGCCGCGACATCTCCCGGCTTGATGGCGACACCTCCGACTCGCTGGCTGCTGACGTATCCACCGAGGCCGGCGCGCAGCAGGCGATCGAATTTGCCACCGCAAGGTTCGGCGGCCTTCCGGGCGCCTTGGCCAATTGCGCCGGCAGTTCGCTGATCGCGCCCATCGGCCGCACCAGCGAAGCGCAGTATCGTGCGGTGATGGCTGCCAACCTCGATACCGCGTTCTTCGTTTCCCGCGCCTACGCCACGGCGCTCGCCGCAGCCAAGCAGGGCGGCTCGCTGCTGCTGTTTTCGTCCGTTGTCGCGGCGACGGGCGTCGCCAACCACGCGGCCATCGCGGCCGCGAAAGGCGGGATCGAGTCGCTGACACGTTCGCTGGCTGCGGACTTTTCCGGCATCGGTCTGCGCGTGAATTGCATCGCGCCGGGCCTGATGCGCACGCCGATGACCACGCGCATGCTGGCCAACGACGCGTCGGTGAAACAGGTCTCCGCGCAATATCCGCTCGGCCGCCATGGTGAAGTCACCGATGCGGCGGCGCTTGCTGCCTTCCTCTTGTCCGATGCCGCCGGCTGGATCACCGGCCAGGTGATCGGCC
>JANNWV010000053.1:0-9729 GCA_031408815.1 Gammaproteobacteria bacterium | reverse complement strand
GGCTTCGACGTCGGCGCTGCTGACCTTGCCGCGCTGCGTGGTCACTTTCGCGGCAAAGCGCACGGCGGCGTCGGCCTTCGGATCGTTGGACGTGCCATTGCGGTTGGCGGCGATCTCGGCGTCGTCGAGCTTGGCCAGGTTCTTGCCCAGGTAGGCGTGGGCCGACAGGCAGTAGCCGCAGCCATTGATCTGCGCGACGGCCAGTGCGATGCGCTCGCGCGTCTGCGCGGGCAGCGTGCCCTTGGCCAGTGCGCCCGACATGCCGAGGTAGCCTTCCAGCGCGGCCGGGCTGACGGCTGCCAGGCGGAACAGGTTGGGCACCGAACCCAACTGCTTGTGCACGGCGTGCAGAAGGGGCTGCGAGGCGGCGGGGGCGGATTCGATGGTGGCGGGGATGCTGAGACGGGACATGGCTGGCTCCTGGAGGCTTCGAAAATGGGCGGATTGCCCGGTGGAGAAAGCATGAGCGCTTCCAGATTCCGACACTAGCCGTTAAGATTGAGATAGATTCTTCCAAATAGCGGAATAATGGAATGGACAGACTCGACGCAATGGCGGTCTTCCTGGCGACGGTGGAGGCGGGCAGCCTCTCGGCGGCCGCGCGCAAGCTCGACATGCCGCTGGCTACCGTCAGCCGAAAGCTTGGCGAGTTGGAGCGCCATCTCAAGGCGCGTCTGCTGAACCGGTCGACGCGCCGGCTCGACCTGACCGACGCCGGCCGCGATTACCTAGCGGCTTGTCGCCGGATCCTGGAACAGGTGGACGACGCCGAGCGCGAAGTCGCTGGCGAGTTCAGCGAGCCGCGTGGCGGCCTGGTGGTCACCGCGCCGCTCGTGTTCGGCCGCTTGCACGTATTGCCGGTGATCGCGGACTTCCTGCAAGCCTACCCGAAGGTGGACGTGCGCCTGCTGCAGTCCGACCGCAACGTGGATTTGCTCGATGAGCACGTCGATGTCGCCGTGCGAATCGGCACGCTGCCCGACAGTCGCCTGAAGGCAACGCCGCTCGGCGCGATCAGCCGCGTGGTCTGTGCCAGCCCCGACTATCTCGCGCGGCATGGCGCCCCGGCACATCCGAACGAGTTGGCCGGACACACCTGTGTCACGTTCGAAGCGCTCGGTAGCGCCAGCGCATGGACATTTCTTATCGATGGGCGCGAGGTCTCGGTGCCAGTGCACTCGCGACTGTTGGTGAACACGGCGGAAGCCGCCATCGATGCTGCGCTTTCCGGCGTCGGGCTGACGCGAGTCCTGTCCTACCAGGTTGATGATGCCGTCCGCGCGGGACGCCTTGAAATCGTGTTGCCCGACTTTCCGTCGGCAACCATGGCGGTGAACCTGGTGCACGCCGGGCAACAACGACTGGCCCTGAAGCTGAGGACCTTCCTTGATTTTGCCGCGCCGCGTTTGCGGAAGCGGCTGGGACCCCTGTCGACGCAGACGGCAGTAACTACTGCGCGCTGACTGCGGCTATTGTGCCCAGATGCGGATATCGTCCACCGCAAGACCCGCATTCAGCGAGACCAGGCCGGTCCTGAACGACAAGGTCAGGGAATTGGCCGTGTGCGGCACGGTGATGTCGATGGTTCGCCCAATCCGGTCGGCAACCTCGTCATCGCCGCAGACGTTGATGCCGGAGCAACTCCCGGCAAGGACACTCGGGCAGTGATGCCACGAGTCAACCCAGACAGTGGCGCCATCGGCGGCCATCGTGGCGGTTTCGCCTTGCCACCTGTCCAGGAAATAGACAGTGGCCTGGATGCGCAACTGAGTGTGCTCGCCGGTGATGACGTAGGTTTTCTGTACGGGCTCAAGGCTCCAGCTTGGGA
The DNA here is from genome assembly GCA_031408815.1 of Gammaproteobacteria bacterium. Taxonomy (GTDB): domain Bacteria; phylum Pseudomonadota; class Gammaproteobacteria; order Xanthomonadales; family Xanthomonadaceae; genus Arenimonas. The sequence goes on along the minus strand of JANNWV010000053.1, from coordinate 7,901 downwards.
AGCCGCCGCCCGCACCCAACTGATGGTCGCTGCCTCCGCACATGAATTGCGTAGCCGGGGCTGGCCAACCGTCGAGGCCATTTTCAAAGTCGTCGAACGCGACTAGATAGGGCGACGGTGTGGTCGGGCAACTCGCGGTCGAGCCGCCATCCTTGGATCCACAGGGTTTGCCGGCCCAGGCAAGCGAGGGGACCAGGCTCAACGCAAGCAGGGCGGCGACCCATCGCGCATCAAGGCGCATGGGTGAACACCAACACGCGGACATCATCCAGGGCCAGGTGCGCATTCGATGCGCCGGGAATCGTGGTGAGTGCGGCCAAGGTCAGTGTGGATGCGGTATGCGCCACCGTGATATCGATGGGAACCCCGATGTTGCTCTCCGGGATGCGTGGATTGCCACAAACATTCCGCGCGCCGGCCGAACTTCGCTGATCGTGGCTCTGTGTCCACGCGAATTGCCCATCAAGCTTGATTGCCGCGCTTTCACCCTGCCAATCGTCAACGAAATAGGCAGTCGCCTGTACCCGCACATGCGTATGCGCCGGCAGCGCGCTGTAGGTCTTGGAAGCGATCGCACCCTCGTTGGCGACCAGCACCAGCATCGGATCGCTGCCGCAGATGGGCTCGCTCAGCGTCGAACTGCTCCAGCCGTCAACGCCATCGTCGAAGTCATCAAAAGCAATCAATCGCTCGGTGAAATCCAGAGGGCAGCCACTGCTCTTGTCAGTCACGCCATCCAGGCAGGTTCTGCCCGCGTGCGCCGGCAGGGCCAGCGCCGCAAGCGCCATGAAGGCGACTAGTCGCGTTGAATTATTGGACACCGATATTTCCCCTGGAATGACACAGCCTGTTTTCCGGCCATCTTACGGGACAAAGCCGCCTTGCGCCGTCCAGCGGGCAGCCCAGTGGGCCGCCCCGCGCGGCTGGCGGCGTGCGCGGCGGTTCGTTCGGATTTTCAGGTAACGGCGCTAGCTGCCGACCTTCACATCCTCGTCGATGCTGGTGATCAGGGCTTGGCATTTCGCCCTCAGGTCCTGCATCTGGCCGTTCATGGTTTCAAACTCGAGGACCGTCATCACAAAGCCGTTCTTGAGCTTCCGGCTTTTAAGGTAGACCTCGTAGTCGCTGGCAGTCAGCGCAATGTCCTTGCCCGCCTTTCCGCCGCTCATCCGCCAGGCGTAATTGTCAACCAGGGCGCTCAGATCCATGAACTCGTAGATTGGTTCGTAGATGAGCTTTTCGGTGTCGTAGCGATAGTGGTCTTCTTCGCTCTTCATCTTCGTGTACAGCGATTCGATGTCGAGCAGTTGGTTCTTGATTCGGGCATCGCCGATCAGCGCCAGGTTGCCTGAATTGACCATCTCCTGGAAGGTGTTGTTGACCAGGTAGAACTTCTTCCAACTATAGATATCCACGCCGTCCTGGTTGAAGGCGGCGTAGTCGGCGATCGGCTTACCCTCGAAATGTTCGAGGATGCGTTTTGCCGCCTCGATCTTGCCGGTGCGCTGTTCGAGGTACCGGTCCATCTCGACGACATTAATCCGAAGGTCGGTCTGGATGTTCCTCAGGTAGGCGATCTCGCGCACGCGATCCTTGCGAATGTCGCTCAGGCCGTTGAGGTACAGCGCCACCAGAATGCCGATGATGACCAGGACGACTTCGCCGCCGGCATAGAGCAGGTACTTTCCAAACCGGTTTTCGGACATCAGCTGTTTCCTGATCCTTCGGATGAAATGAATCATCGGCGTCCCTGCACACCAATCCACCGATCCATCTTCCCTTCCAGCACATTCAACGGCATCGCCCCATCCTCCAACACCGCACGATGAAACGCGCGAATGTCGAACTTGGGTCCCAGCTTGGCCTCGGCGCGTTTGCGCAACTCGGTGATCTTCAGCTCGCCGATCTTGTACGCCAGCGCCTGCCCGGGAATGGCGGCGAAACGCTCGACCTCGGACCGGATGCTGTCGTCGCTCAACGACGAATTGCGCCGCGCATAGTCCGTGGCCTGCTCCAGCGTCCAGCCCTGCGCGTGGATGCCGGTATCGAGCACCAGGCGGATCGCGCGCCAAAGTTCGGACGACAGGTAGCCATAGTGTTGGTAGGGGTCGGTGTACAGGCCCAACTCCGGCCCCAGCGTCTCTGCGTACAGACCCCAGCCTTCCGAGAATGCCGTCCACCCCGTAAAGCGCCGAATCCGCGGCAGGTGGTCAAGCTCGCGGGCGATGGAGATCTGGAAATGATGTCCGGGGGAACCTTCGTGCACAAGCAGCGTTTCCCGCTGGGAACGCGCACGGCTGGATGGCTGGTAGGTGTTCAGGTAGAAAATTCCGGGCCGGCTGCCATCCAGGGCGGCCGCCGTGTAGGAACCCGCGCTGGCGCTGCGCTCGCGGAACGGCTCGATCGGCCGGATCTCGTAATTTGCCTTCGGCTTGATATCGAACAGTCGGTCGGTGCTGGCGTCGATGCGCGCCTGGCTGTTGCGGTAATCGGCGAGCATCTCTTCCCGCGATGTGTAGTGCTGGGCCGGGTCCTGCTGCACGTGGCGCATGAAGGAGGCCAGGTCGCCCTTCCAGCCGACGCGGCGCATCACGGCATTCATCGCGCCGTGGATTCGTGCGACCTCGTCCAGTCCGATCTGGTGGATCTGTTCCGGCGATAGGTCGGTGGTCGTCATCGTGCGCGCCTGGTACGCGTACCACTCGCGCCCGTTGGGCAGGGCGGACAATCCGACCGTGGTCCGCGTCTTCGGCAGGTATTCGTCGCGCACGAAATCATGCAGCCGCTGGAAGGCCGGCACGATCCGTTCGCGGATGGCGGCGAGGTAGTCGGCGCTAAGCCGGGCCTTGTCCTCGGCGCTGAAGGTGGCGGGCATCGTCGCCACCGGGCCATGGAACAGGCTCTTGGTGGGATCGGTCACGATATGCGCCGCCAGTTGCGGCAGCGTCTGTTCCATCAGCACCTTGGGTTGGACGATGCCAGTGGCCATGCCTTCGCGCATATTGGCGATGGCGATGTCGACCGATTCCTCGAAGCCCTGCATCCGTCCGAGGAAGTCATCGTAATCGTCAACCGTTTTGAACGGATGCAGGCCGCCGCCCGCGCCCATCTGCGCAAAACTGCCGGTGAAGTTGAAGAACTGGTTGAGCGGCATCAGCTGCGAGGGATAACGTTCGCCCTCGCGTTGCGACTGCAAGCTGATCAGGAAGATGTCGTAGGACAGCTGGTGTTGCGCATCGAGCGACTCGCGGTCGAGCGCGATCAGCCGGGGTTCGTACTCGCGCAGAAGCGCGGCTTGTGCGGCACGCACACTCGGGCTGAAGCCGGCTGAATAAAGATGGTTGTAACGCGTGTCGCCAATGGATGTGGCCAGTACCGGGTTCAGCGCCAGCACGCGCTCGTAGTAGGCCTCGAGCAGGGCGTCGAGCGCTGCGCCAGGAAGCGGCGCGCCTGTCGCTGCTGGCGGCGGTGCGGCCGCCGTTACCGATTCGTTCCGCGGCGCGCTGGCGCAGCCCAGCAACAGCCCGATTAGCAACCCGCCCAGAATCCTCGATTTCATTGGTCCCGCCTTGGCTTGAGTGACGGATGTGAGTCTAGAGCAGGTGCAGGTCTTCGCCAACGCTACCCGTTTCTGCGAACATCAGCCTGGGCACGTACCTGGCAGGAGAGAGTTCACATGCGTTCGGCAGTCATGACCTTGGCATTTTCCGCCCTCCTGGGCACGGCCTCCAGCCAGAGCTTGGCCGCTCCGGACGATTCGAAGCCGGTAGCGGCGGACGCGCAAGCCGCTGCCCTGTTGTTCGCCGATGAATTCAACGCCGGCCAACTCGACCGGTCGAAGTGGGTCGTCATCGGCCCGGACTTCTGGGTCAACAACGAGCAGCAGGCCTACGTCGATACGCCGGAAACGATCCGCCTTCTGCCGGCAGGCAGCGTGGAAGGTGCGGACGGCGGCGTGCTGGCCTTGCAGCCGAATTTCAGCAAGGACTTCAAGACGCCCAACGGACGGAAGGCGGATTTCGTTTCGGGCCGCATCGAATCGCAAGGCAAGTTCGACTTCACCTATGGCCGCGCGGTTGCGCGAATCAAGATGCCCGACGCCGTAGGTGTCTGGCCCGCGTTCTGGTTGCTGGGCAATGGGTCGTGGCCGGAAACCGGCGAAATCGACATCATGGAATACGTGGGCGAGCCCGACTGGACCGGCGTCGCGCTGCATGGCAAAGGCTATTCCGGTGAAACACCGTTGGTGGACAAGCAGTTTTTCCCGGACGGCACCGATGTCACGCAATGGCACGAGTACGCCGTTGAATGGACGCCGGACCAGATCCTTTTCCTGGTGGATGGCCGGCTGACCTATCGCGCCACGCGACCCATGGTCGAGCACTACGGCAAATGGAACTTCGACAACCGCAAGTACCTGATCCTCAACTTCGCACTGGGAGGCGCCTATCCGTTCAAGACGAACGGGATCAAAGAGCCCTACCAGGGAATGCCGGAAGCCACGGTTGAAAAAATCAAACGGGGCGAAGTGGCGATGTGGGTGGATTGGGTGCGTGTGTATGGCAGTGAGGCAAAGCGCTAGCCCGAACGCCGCGCCACCATGAGGACAAGCCCATGCTCGCATTTGCCGCCCTGACCGCGACTCTGATGGTGGCCGCCAGCGCCGCCTCCAACCCGATCATCGACATGCACATCCACGCCGAAAACGTGGCCGACTTTGGCCCGTCGCCGCGCGTGTGTTCGAACAATCGCGGACTGGTGTGGGAGGCGTGGGATCCGCGCGAGCCTTTCAGTCTCGACCATGCCGGTACTTGCGCCGGGCCGATGTGGGACGCGCCCGCCGACGATAGGCAATTGCTTCGCGACACGATTGCAGCTTTTGACAAGTACGACATTCGCGCTGTCACCTTCGGTACGCCGAAAAATGTTGCAACATGGCGCGCCGCGTCGCCGCGACGAATCATTCCCGCTGTCAGCTTTTTCAAGCCGGGCAGGGATGCGCAGGGAAAGGCCATTTACCGCGACCTGGCTGAACTGCGACAACTCGTGAAGGAAGGCAAAGTCGAGGTGTTCGCCGAGATTTCAGCGCAATATCGCGGCCTGAGTCCCGCAGATCCGTCGCTGGACCCTTACTACTCCCTGGCCGAAGAATTGGATATTCCGGTCGGTATCCATATGGGCGAGGGTCCGCCTGGTGGGCCGAACGTGGAAGGCTATGAACAATATCGGGTCGCGCTGGGCAACCCCATGCTGCTCGAAGAGATGCTGGTCCGGCATCCGCGCATGCGCGTGTACGTGATGCACTATGGCTCGCCCTTCGTCGACGAGATGATCGCCATCATGTACTCCTACCCGCAGGTCTACGTGGATGTCGCCCAGAACAACTGGGGTTTTCCGCGCGAGCACTTCCATTCGCAACTCAAACGCCTGGTGGATGCGGGCTTCGGCAAGCGCATTCTGTTCGGCTCCGACCAGATGATCTGGCCGCAGACGATTGGTCTTGCCATCGAGACCATCGAATCCGCATCCTTCCTCGACGCGCAGCAGAAGCGCGACATCCTGCATGACAATGCCGCGCGGTTCCTGCGATTGAAGCCCTAGTTGCGCGCGGAAAAGGTTCACGGCAGTCGCCACGTTCCAGGAACCCGGCTGGCGCATCGAAGGCAAGAAATCCCTGGGTCTCGAACTCGCCGAGACTGCGCCCGGCGACACGCGTTGGTCGCTGCCCGAAGCGGTGATCTATCCCACGGGCGGTGGCACCGGTGTGCTAACAGAGGCTTAGCCCGGGAAAGCGGCCCTCCCCAACAAGCCAAATCCAGTCAGGTCGGTGTGCGGACATCCCCGGAAGCGCCGCGCCCCAGCCGATACGGCACCAGCATCGGCACCTGTTCGCGATAGGCCGCATAGCGGCTGCCGAGCTGGCGCACCAGGTCGCGTTCCTCCAGTTGTATCGCCACCAGGATGTAGGCGCTCATCGCCGCAGCGAACAACAGGTGGCCAATGCTCATTGTCGGACCGGCCCAGAAGGCCAGCAGGAAGCCGAGGTAAAGCGGGTGCCGCACCAGCTTGTACACCAGCGGCGTAACGAAGTGTGCCGAGGCGGCGGGGCGGTCCGTGAACTGACGCCACACCTGCTTCAGGCCGAATAGGTCGAAGTGATCGATCAGGAACGTGGACAGCAAGACCAGTCCGAAACCCGCGGCGAATATGGCCCAGCCGACGGCCACGCCCGGCAGGGAAGTCGCCGACCACACCAACGCGGGAATCGGCCGCCACTGCCAGAACATCAGCATCAACATCAGGCTGGCCAGCAGCACGTACACGCTGCGTTCGGCCGATGCCGGCAGGCGTTGGTGCAGCCAGGCCTTGAAGCCGGTGCGTGCCATCACGCTGTGCTGCAGCCCGAAGGCGAGTATCAACGCGAGATCGATGGAGATGGCCGCGCCCAATCCGGCGGCGGGGCCGCCGACGTCGATTGAATGTGGAACGAGGCTGGCGATGGCGGGCAAGCCTTGCAGCAGCAGGGTGGTCTGCAGGTTGCCTACGAAGGCGATGAGGTACAGGAAGGTGGCGAAGAACACGACGTACACGACGACACCAAACAACAGGATGGAAATACGTTTCATGGTGTGGGATTCCGGGTGGGCGGCTTGGCGTTGGCCCATGCTCGATTGCGAACGCTCGACCAGCCATAGGCCACGCGACCCTTTTTTGCGGCTGGCGACTCTACGGCTGGGACAAATGTCCCGGTCGGGCAGGACATGTCCGGTGTTAGGACTGGCCTTTGACGATCGCCTGCGCCCGGTTGCTGACGCCGAGCTTGCGGTACACGCTGGACAGGTGGTTGCGCACGGTCTTCTCGCTGATGAAGGCTTCCGCGGCGATTTGCGCGTTGGTCTTGCCCTCGCGCAGCAGGGCCAGCACGCGTCGTTCGCGCACTGTCAGAGGCGACTCGCCGGCGGGCCGCGCTTCCTCGCGCGCGACGCCGGTGAATTCTCGCACCGCGTGTTGGAAGTCCTGCCAGGCCGGCTCGTGCGACAGCAACACGTGGTTGCGTGAATCCAGCTCGACGAATTCCGCGCCCGGTATGGCCGATGCCAGTCGCCGTCCCTCGGCCACCGGTATGACTTCGTCGTTGCGCGCATGCAGTACCAGGGTCGGCACCCGAACTTGCGCCAACAGGTCGCTGATGTCGGTGCGCGCGCGGGCTTCAAGCAGTCGCATGGCCATCTCTGGTGCGACCGTGCGACGGCAGAGTTCGTTGAACCAGTCCACCTGTTCGTGGCTGCCCTCGGGCACGAAGCGCGCGGTAAAGACCTGGCGGAACATCGGGTTCTGGCTGCCCCAGCCCAGGCGCACCATTTCCAGCAAGGCGCGGTAGTGTTCGGCATGGCGGCCGCCGCGTACGAGGCCGCCGCGAGAATAACCGCCGTAGAGGATCAGCTTCGACACGCGCTCCGGATGCGCGATGGCATATTGAATGGTCGCAGCAGCCCCTTGCGAAATGCCCACCAGGGTCATGGGGCGAGTGATGGCCGCCGCGTCGACCACGCACTCCAGGTCGCCCAGCCAGTGTCGCTCCGACACATCGTCCACCTGCCGATCGGACAGCCCACAGCCGCGCTCGTCGAAGCGCACGAAGTCGAAGTGCGACGACAGGAAGTGGATCCAGTGCCCCCAGACCGGGCTGTCCACGTCTTCGCGCAGGTGGGTCATCCAGTTGGACGCCTTCACCAGCGTCGGCCCACTGCCGCTGCGCGCCCAGGCCAACTGGACGTTGTCGGTGGTGGTCGCGATGTGGACGCGTTGCTGCACGGGACGGAATCGATGCGAGGACAAAGGCATAGTAGCGTTCTTGAATGAACGCTTAGGCAGGACGCCCGTTACTTTGCCGCTGTCTC
>JANNWV010000052.1:0-14006 GCA_031408815.1 Gammaproteobacteria bacterium | reverse complement strand
ATTTCGTATGAAGGCTGGGCTGGCTCGATGATGATCTTTCCGCCGGACGCGGTAACCCGCACTTCCTGATCAAGGGAAATATTGGCCTCTCGCACGACCGCCTGCGGAAGCCTGACTGCCAGGCTATTGCCCCACTTCTTGACGATGACTGCCATGGCGCTGCTCCGGACCCGATGCAGGGACTTTATCCGCGCGGGCGCCATGTAGCAACAATGTTTATACTTCTATTCAGTCTTCGGTCAACAAAAAACCGCCCTGGAGAGGCGGTTCTTGTGTGGAAGCTGGTCTCGGAACATCAAATCGACAGCTGGGCTGCGCAGGATGACTGGAAATTCTTGCTACGCCTCGCCGAGGTGTGACGCCGCGGCCAGATAGACCGCAAGCACCTTGCGGCAGTCGTCGAGCGCGCGATTCTGCCCTTCACTGCTGGCTGAGTCGGCTTTCGCCAGTTCCGACAGGCTCTGACTCTTGCGGTCAGGCCACGCGCGGTTGGTCATTTTCCTGGCGCAGGAAACCTTGTTCGCGATCGAGACGCCGCTCCGCCGACTCGCGTTGCCAAGGAAAGCCATGCCAAGGTCCGAGTTGAAGCCGACCATCGGCTGATCGCCGATGAAGGCAGTGAAGGCGCGCACCACATCTGAAAGCGGCTTGCCTTCCCTGTCGATCGCCAGTTGGGTGATGCCCGTGAGTTCGGTGACCCGAACCGGAACCGTCGCGGACGACCTCACCAAAGACCGGAACGAATCGAGGACAGCCGCGTCGCGGCCAACGCGAAGCGCGCCAATCTCGATGATCTCGTGCCTGTCCGGATCCGGACCCGTGGTTTCGACGGCGAAGACCATGAAGGTCTGCGGCAAGTGGTCGACGTCGACCCGAGTGTGAATCCGATATGCCGCAAGGGCGGCCATCAAAACCGCAAGCGCGATCCAGATCATTGCGAATTCCAATGAATGCAACGTCACAGTTCAGGAATTTCGCGATGGCCGAAAGCCAAGTGCGACGATTTCCCCGGGGGAGGAACGCCATTACAGGCGCCGGCAAACTGGACCTTCCTGGTCGCGGCCTGTCGTGCTGTCCACTTTCTCGGTCATTGAATCAAGCGCGAATGCTTGAATTCAATGGTGGGCGATACAGGGTTCGAACCTGTGACCCCTACCATGTCAAGGTAATGCTCTACCGCTGAGCTAATCGCCCGAGAGCGGCTATTGTAGGCCACGGGACTGGTTATCGACAACCTATGGTCCCCGCGGGCCCCTCTTTTCGGGCGCCCTGCCCTACAGCGGATTGGTCAGGGAAAGCGCCTTCAGGCGCTGCATTTCGTCACGAATCCGGCCGGCCTGCTCGAACTCCAGGTCGCGCGCATGCTGGTACATCTGCGCCTCCATCTGCTTCAGGCGCGCGGCCAGCTTGCCGGGCTCCTGCACCAGATAACGCTCGGCGTCTTCGGCCACCTGCCTGGCCTTGGCGCGGCCCTTGCCCGGTTCCGGCGCGGACCGGGCGCCTTCCATCACGTCCATGATCTCGCGGTTGATGCTGGTGGGCACGATGCCGTGCTTGAGGTTGTAGTCCACCTGGATCTGCCGGCGGCGATCGGTTTCATCAATGGCGATGCGCATCGAATTGGTGATGCGGTCGGCGTACATGATGGCCTTGCCGCGAACGTTGCGCGCGCAACGACCGATGGTCTGGATCAGCGAGCCAGCCGAACGCAGGAAGCCCTCCTTGTCCGCATCCAGGATCGCCACCAGCGACACCTCGGGCATGTCGAGGCCTTCGCGCAGCAGGTTGATGCCGACCAGCACGTCGAAGCGACCCAGGCGCAGGTCGCGGATGATTTCGGTGCGCTCCACCGTCTCGATGTCCGAGTGCAGGTAGCGCACGCGCACATCGTGTTCCGACAGATAGTCGGTGAGGTTTTCGGCCATTCGCTTGGTCAGCGTCGTCACCAGTACGCGGTCGCCCATCTTCGTGCGCAGGTTGATCTCGGACAGCAGGTCATCGACCTGCGTCGCCACTGGACGGATCTCGATCTGCGGGTCGATCAGGCCGGTCGGGCGCACCAGCAGCTCGACGACGTTGCCTACTGTGTGTTCGTACTCGTATTTGCCGGGCGTGGCGGAGACGAAGATCGATCGCGGCGAACGTCGCTCCCATTCCTCGAACTTCAGCGGCCGGTTGTCGAGAGCCGACGGCAGCCGGAAACCGAAATTCACCAGTGTTTCCTTGCGCGACCGGTCGCCCTTGTACATGGCGCCCAGCTGCGGAATGGTCACGTGCGATTCGTCCACCACCAACAGTGCATCCGGCGGCAAATAGTCGTACAGGCAGGGCGGCGGCTCGCCTTGCATGCGCCCGGTCAGGTGCCTGGAGTAGTTTTCGATGCCGCTGCAGAAGCCGACCTCGGCCATCATCTCGATGTCGAATTGGGTGCGCTGCTGCAGTCGCTGCGCTTCCACCAGCTTGTTCTCGCGGTAGAAGTATTCGAGGCGTTCCTTCATCTCGGGCTTGATGGTTTCGATGGCGTCGAGCACCGTCTTTCTCGTCGTCACATAGTGCGATTTCGGATAGAGGGTATAACGCGGCACCTTGCGATAGACCTCGCCCGTAAGCGGATCGAAGAACGAAATGTTCTCGATCTCGCCATCGAACAATTCAATACGCACCGCTTCGATTTCAGAATCGGCCGGATGGATGTCAATCACCTCGCCGCGTACGCGATAGCAGGCGCGACGCAGCTCGACGTCGTTGCGCGTGTATTGCATGTCGGTAAGGCGGCGGATCAGCTCGCGCTGGTCGATCTTGTCGCCGCGCACCAGGTGCAGCACCATCCGGAAGTATTCGTTGGGATCGCCCAGGCCGTAGATGGACGACACGGTAGCCACGATGATCGCGTCGCGGCGCTCGAGCAGCGCCTTGGTCGCCGACAGGCGCATCTGTTCAATGTGCTCGTTGATGCTGGAATCTTTTTCGATGAAGGTGTCGCTGGCCGCGACATAGGCCTCGGGCTGGTAGTAGTCGTAGTAGCTGACGAAATATTCGACCGCGTTGTGCGGGAAGAAACTCTTGAACTCGCCGTACAGCTGCGCGGCCAGGGTCTTGTTTGGCGCCAGCACCAGGGTCGGCTTCTGCACGGCCTGGATGACGTTGGCGATGGTATAGGTCTTGCCCGAGCCGGTAACGCCCAGCAGGGTCTGGTGCGCAACGCCCGCCTCGAAGCCAGCGATCAGCTTGGCGATCGCCTGGGGCTGGTCACCCGCCGGTTCGAACGGCGCCTCGATCTCAAAACGCTCGCTCATAACCTGCCAACTCCGTGCAATCGTCCAGTATAACGCTGCGCAAATTCCGGTTCCGACCTGCGATTCAGGATCGGACTACGCGCCTGCCCACCAGATTCCGATGCCGCGCGCCTTCATCAGGTGAAAGGCTGTGCCTGACTTCCGGGGAATCGAAAATGAAAGCACAAGCCGGCTTCACCTTGATTGAACTGATGATCGTGATGGCCATTGCCGCGGTGCTGCTGGGGGTGGCGGTGCCGGCCTTCAGCGGCGGGCTGGAAGCCGCCCGGTCGATGGATGCCCGGTCCTCATTGCTGTCGAGCCTGCAGTCAGCCTCGGGAAGGGCCGCCATCACAGGCGTCCGCGGGGTCCTCTGTCCGAGCCTGGATGGCGTCGCCTGCGCGGATTCCCCCGACTGGAGCTCCGGCTGGCTGGTCTTCCTCGACCCCAATGCCAGCCGCGAGTTGGAGGGCGGCGAACGGATACTGCACATCCAGCCGCCGCTGGCCGGCAAGGTCCGCCTGCGAAGCACGGCGGGCCGCACCCGCATCGTCTTCCAGGGCAATGGCGGCAATGCCGGCAGCAATGTCACCTTCACGCTGTGCGATGGCCGCGGCCCGGCCCGCGCACGGGCGCTGATAATGAGCAATGTCGGCAACCTGCGCGACGGTGCCGCAAGCGCCACCAACCTGGCCGCCACCTGTCCCCGATAGTATTTTGGTTGACGCGCAGGGACCGATAGCCGAAAATTCGCGTCCCGCCCGAATAGCTCAGCCGGTTAGAGCACTTGACTGTTAATCAGGGGGTCGTTGGTTCGAGTCCAACTTCGGGCGCCATGATTTAGCAAAAACGCCCGCCTTGCAGCGGGCGTTTCTGTTTCCGGGGCCGGACGGGCTGACACTAGGCCGCCAGCTCGATCTTCGCCGGCTTGCCCAGCTTGGCTGCGAACTGCACAAGCGTGTCCAGGCTGAATTTCTCGACTTTGCCGCGCGTCAGATCCGACACCCGGCTCTGACTGACACCCAAGAGTTTGGACGCAGCAACCTGCGTCATCTTGCGGGCCTTGATCTGCTTCTCGAGCTGGGCCATCAGGTCGGCACGCAGCGCCAACACTTGCGCTTCGGCATCGTCAAAACCCAAATCGGAAAACACGTTCCCGCTGGACGGCGTGATCTTCTTTTCCGGGGCAATCTTGCGCATGGGGATACCTCTTGTCATGGAATCAATTTGTAACGAGCCTTGCCCTTCTCCAAGTCCGGCGCCGATGTCCGCTGCGACTTTTTCTGGAACGCATGCAACACGTAAACATCCGTCGCACTTTCGACTACGTAGAAGACGCGGAAAGCCCCGTCCTTCGTACGGTTGCGAATCTCGCGGACCCCGCGCCCCACCTCAGGCATGGGCTTCCAATCACGTGGCTCGGCACCTTGCTGCACCAGACGCATATCCGTACCGGCCTCGACACGCGCGCTGACCGGAAAGCCACGAAGGTCATCGAGCGACGTGCCGATCCAGTGAAGTGCCTTCATGGCAGTCACTATACAACTAATTAGATATTATACAAGTAGTTGGATAGATGCAGGCCGGTTAGAGCACTTGACTGTTAATCAGGGGGTCGTTGGTTCGAGTCCAACTTCGGGCGCCATGGTCAAGCAAAAACGCCCGCCTTCAAGCGGGCGTTTCTGTTTCCGGGAAAACTGACGCGGCTTACTTGATCAAAAGCCGGTGATCAGCGGCCACCTTGCCTGCCTCACCTGCGGGCAGCCCGGCCGCGCTAGCAAATTCAACCCAGCGCGCTACGGCATCGATCACCTGGTCGAGCAGCGTGGGTATTCGGGGAACACTGAATCGGTCCCCGACGGCCGTCAGGTCGGCACGATTGATGTCGTCAAACTTGCCGTTGACACTCAGCAGGTGCTGATAGGTCCACTCGCCGCCAGGGTTGTGCGCATGAGTGACATCGAACGCCGGTGTCAGCTCCCAGGGATGACCCTCGCGCAACAGGAACGCGAAGTTCTTGCTGTGGTCGTCGCAATTTCTCGCCATCACGTTGAAGGCCATGCGCAGGAATAGCTGCGCGCGCGCGTGATCGCCCAGACCAAGCTGCTCGGCGACAAGGAAAAGGGTTTCGTAGGCGTGCGTGCCGCGCTGCTTGAAGTCGAGATGCTGCATCGCGCACAGCGATTGCACGTGGTGCTTCTTGTTGCCGTCACGATCAAATCGCTTTGTCATGAAGTGCGCACGGCCGTTTTCCTCGAGTAGTCGACAAGCGCTCATCTGTATTCCGGCCGCCAATGCCATCCGGTGATAGGCGTACTCGATGCGTCCGTAGTTCGCGCCTGTGCCGAGCTCCAGGTCCTTTCCTACTCCGTCGAACTTCAGAAGCCAGTGCTCGAATCCTTCGGCCACTTCAAACTGGCCACTGCGCAGTTCGTCGGTCTCCGGATTCCAGGCGACAACGGCCTTGGCGCGCGCGCCGCCTGCGGAAGTACCGACCCGAATGATGTTCGCCAATGCGGCTTGTGCCTGCGCGTCGTTGGACAAGTCACCGTGGATCAAGTGGCGGGCGGTCTCGACTAACTGCTTCATATGCAACGGCTCGCGGGATTCGCGGTGCGCGCCTTTGGCGGGCCGGAACTCCAGCGCGCCCATGCCTCGCTTGCCCATGTAGGCCAGTCGATCCAGGGTGGTGATTTGGTGCTTGTCCACACCTTGTCGCGCCATCCATGCATCGATCAGCGCATTGCCGAAATCATCGGGCAAGGCATCCGCCAGCATCCCCGGCAGTCGCTTGAATGTCGGCTCCGACAAGCTCGGAAACACGAATTTCGACTGTGTGCCGGTGACCGGCATCAATAGCGGAGCCAGTTCGACACCCCGGCGGCGCCACGTCGGCGCGTACTCGAAGACATAGGCGCCGACGGTGTCGTCGCGCGCCACTGCGCCGACCTGTTGACCCCAGATGCGTACCTCGATCAGCCCGGTAGCCATCAGCGATCAGCCACAGGCTTTCTTGCCCGTCGAGGGCGGCTGGCACGCTGGGGTGTTTTGCCGCGGGCGAGCATGGCCATCGGGCTGACCGAAGGTTCCGGCGCCAAGGCGTCCAGACTGTCCAGGGCCTCCAGTGCCTTGAGCACCCGAATCAGGGTGATCAAGTTGGAACCGCTACCCGACTCCAGGCCTCGCAAGGCCCGTTCGGACACCCCCGCTTTTGCCGCGACCTGCGCTTGGTCCTGGTTGCGGTTGAGTCGCAGTCGTCGGACCCGCTCGCCCAACAGCCTTTGGACTTCCTCCGGCGTACTAAATATGGAAGCGTTCATTCGGCTGTTTTATGCCGTATATAGGACAATTTATCCACAAACGGCAGTTTACTGCCTTTTATAGAAATAGCAATGGATATGCCACTTCGGGCTCAGAACCAGACGCGCAGGCCCAGCACCACGCGGGTGTCGCTGACCCTTTCCGAGTTCGCACGGCGCAGGTCCGCGGTTTCGCCAAAGGCCCACTCGCGAATCACGCCCACGTAAGGGGCGAACTGGCGCGTGATTTCGTAGCGCAGCCGGAACCCCGCTTCCATCGTTCCCAGGCCTGCACCGATGCCACGCAGTTCGTCTTCCTTGCCGTGGAAATTGGCTTCCGCCTTCCACTGCCCGATCCATCGGTTGGTGAACAGGGTGTCGTATTCCACTTCCACCTGCGCCGCCGTCTGGCCGGACTGGCCGATGTAGGCCGTCGCCTGCACTTCGAATTTGTAGGGAGCGAGGCCCATCAATCCGATCGCGGCAAACGTCTGCGAAGGACCTTCGCCGAAATCATGACGGATGCCCGCCACCACATCCCACCAACGCGCAACGCTTCGCCCGTACAACACTTCGATGTCAGCGGCCTCGACCGAGCCGTCCACCGCTTCGCCTTCGCTGCGCAGCCACAGTCGGTCGAGGTCAGTCCCGATCCACGCGCTCGCCTCCCATCCCAGGCCCGTGCCCTCGTCTGCATCCCAGGCTTCCAGATGGTCCATCAACCAATACGAGTTGATGGATTTCCCATGCACCATGTGTGCATCGATTTCGGGAAAAGCCGCCAGTCGGTCAGCCTCGGTGACGACCGGAATCGGTTCCCTGGGCTCGGTCGGTGCCGCAGGCATCGCATGCCCCATGGCGGCATGATCGACCTCGGGCATCGCATGCCCCATCGCCGCGTGGTCGACCTCGGGCATCGCATGCCCCATCGCCGCGTGATCCACTTCCGGCACGGCGTGGCCCATTGCTGCATGGTCCACGGCTTCCTCCGCCGGCTTTTCCTCAGCCTTCTCTTCAACAGGCGGCGCCGGATGATGCATCTTCGAATGGTCAACTTCCTGCGCGAATGCCGGACCGGCCACAAACGCCAGGGCCATCATCCATAGCGACGCTTTGGCGACTGGCGCGTTCATTCCCGCACCTCCACTTCGCGCATCATTCCCGATTCCATGTGGTACAGCAGGTGGCAGTGGTAGGCCCATCTACCCAGGGCATCGGCGCGCACGCGATAGCTGCGACGCGTACCTGGCGGCATGTCCACGGTGTGCTTGCGCACATGGAAGTTGCCCTGCTCGTCTTCCAGGTCGCTCCACATGCCGTGCAGGTGGATGGGGTGCGTCATCATCGTGTCGTTGACCAGCACGATGCGCATGCGTTCACCGTAGTTTAGGCGAAGCGGCTCGGCGCTCGAGAAACTGATGCCATCGAACGACCAGGCGAATTTTTCCATGTGTCCGGTCAGGTGCAATTCCACCGTGCGTGACGGATCGCGACCGTCCGGATCGTCGAAGGTACTCTTGAGGTCGGCATAGCTCAGCACCTTGCGGCCATTGCCGCGCAGCCCCAGGCCCGGATCGGAAAGTTTCGGCGCCGGCGACATGGTCTGCATGTCCACCAGTGGATTGCCAGTCTCACTGGCAGGATGCGTTTGCATCGTCGCGCCGCCAGCCCCCATGCCTGCCATCTTGCTGTGGTCCATGCCTGCCATGCCTGCCATGGCTGACATGTCGTGGCCGCTGTGGGCCATCGCCGGCGCGGCAGGCGCCATCTTCGACATGTCATGGCCTGCACCCATGCCGCCGTGGCCCATGTCGTCCATGGTCAAAATCTGCCGGCGATCGAGTTCCGGCACGGGTGCGCGCAAACCGTCGCGCGTGGCAAGCGTGCCACTGACATAGCCGGTGCGACCCATGTCCTGGGCAAAAATGGAAAACGCATCCTGGCCAGTCGGCTCCACGATCACGTCGAAGGTTTCGGCGACCGCAATCCGGAATTCGTCCACGCTGACCGGATGCACATTCTGGCCATCGGCCGCGACGACCGTCATCTTCAATCCGGGAATACGCACATCGAAATAGGTCATTGCCGAGCCGTTGATGAAACGCAGCCGGATCTTCTCGCCGCTACGGAACAGACCCGTCCAGTTGCCTAGCGCCGTCGTGCCGTTCATCAGGTAGGTGTAGGTGTTCGCATTGACGTCGGAAAGGTCGGTAGGCGTCATGCGCATGCGCCCCCACATGCCGCGGTCGGCCTTGGTCGCCGCGAGGCCCGACTTCTCCACGTCGCGCATGAAGTCACCGACGGTGCGCTTGCCCAGGTTGTCGTGGTCGGACATTTTTTTCAGGCGCTCGAACAAGTCCTGCGGCGCAAGATCGGTCCAGTCGCTCAGCAACACCACATAGTCACGGTCGTAACTGAAAGGCTCGGGTTCCGCGGCGTCGACGATCAATGCGCCGTAGAGTCCCGCCTGTTCCTGCAGCGCCGAATGGCTGTGGTACCAGTAAGTGCCGGCCTGGTTGACCTGGAAGCGGTATTGATACGCCTCGCCGCGGTGGATCCCGTTGAAGCTCATGCCTGGCACGCCGTCCATATTGGCCGGCAGGATGATGCCGTGCCAGTGGATGGAGGTCATGTGCCCGTGGATCGAACCGACAGGCAGCTGATTGGCCACGCGCAGATTCACGGTCGTGCCCTGCCGCCAGCGCAGGATCGGCGCCGGCAGCGAGCCATTGACGGTGATCGCCGGGCGCACGCGGCCGGTGAAATTGATCGGCGTTTCGCCGATGGACAGATCGAACTCGGTGCCCGACAAGACGTTGTTATTGCCGGGGGCGGACCACGCGCGCAAGGGAATGCCGCCAAAACCGGCGACCACACCGCCTGCGAGCAAGCCCTGCACGAATCGTCGGCGGTCTGGCCTGGAAAGCTGGGGTATTTCCGGAAAATCGGATGACATTTGTAATTCCCTGATCACATTAGGGGGCGTAGTAGGGAGAAGCCTGACTTCGGCGTAAACCAACGGGCAGGTGCGTCGAATGCTTGCCGCCGTGGCTCGCCGGACGTTTGAATGAAAGGAGCCCGCATCGCTGCGGGCTCTTTTCGACTTAACGCAACGAATCGGGCGCTAAAACCCGGTACATGCATTCGCCGCCGGCGTGACTGTATACACCTCTTTCGAACCAGCGGTGGAGCACGATACCGGCAACGCCGGATTGCCCTTGACACACTGGTAGGTGCAGCTTGCAGGCGCCGCCTTGGTTATGCCGGAGTTGCTGTTTCCAAGCCCGAACGTCAAGGTGGCGGTGTCGTATATCAACGGACTACCCGTTTCCTGGCTGAGCAAGTTGAAGCTGACTGGAACCGACTCATTCTTGTCTCCGTCGCTGACGACCGTACCGCCGGTCGCGGTTCGCGCACCTGCGGAGTTCGACGTCAGCGTGGCACTTGTCAGCGAGTAGTTGTAGCAGAACGTGGCCTGGTAAGCGGGATCACCACCGCCCGGGGTATACGTCTTCACGACATTGGTATCGCCGGGGTAGGTATGGGTACAGCCAGTCACAGCCGCCTTGTTGGTACCCAACACTTGCCGAACATAGAGGCCCACGTTTACCTTCATCGTGTTGGCGACGCCCATGCCCGCCACAAGCGCCGTGCCGTTGTTCACGATGCAGGTATTGTTGGTGGTGGGTGATCCGGCCAGGCAGTCCTTTGCAGCAAGCAGTCCGGTCACGTACGTAAGCACCGGGGTGCCGGTATAGGTGTAAGACGACAGGTTTGGGTTGCCATTAGCCGGCGCCGAAAAGACTAGATTTACTTTGAACGTGCCGTTAGCCGGGTTGGGATCCACCGCGACTGTAGTCGAGACGTTATAGCGCTGCTTGTCCGCTCGCTTTACATCGTCCGCTGGCGAAATGGAGTCGAACGACAAGTCGAGCAGGCCAGAATTGAACTTGCGACTGCTAGCGTTGACGTCAATCTGAGTTCCCGCGACTGGCGTGCCGCCACCCTTCGTCACCTTTCCGCGTTGCGGGTTCGGGAATGACGGATCTATGGAAGTGTAGTAGTCGTTGTTGGAAACCTGTATGTGCGTCGTATTCAGGACAGGCGGAAAGGCAGTGTCCGTCGTGTTCCAGTCAGCAATCTCGGTCAAATTTATTGTCGTGAATGGCAACACCTTCAAGACGCACTGAGAGTAGCCCACAGAGTTGGCTGCGAAGAGCGCGTTTGTACTGGGGTCAATACAGTTGGCCTTTGCGTTCTCAACCGCGTCCATCGCATCCTTTTCAAGAAAGTCCACGTAGAGCGCGCGCGCGTGCGACCACTTGGTCGACGTGACATCTCCTGCGTTGATCGTAATTGACGATGGCGCATTCAAATTGGGAGTAGGCGCAGCTTCAAGCGAAGTAATCGTGCCTCCAGCCAGAGGCGTGTTATAGGGGGACTGTGAAACATCCGTGTTGCTACCCGCGCTAACTCCCGTGAACCTGGAATTCATGAAACTGATCACGAACGACTGATAGCTGGTCACTGCCGTGGTATCGGGAATTGCCTCTGAAGCGTAAAGCGCCGCGCTGGCCAGGTTTTTGGTCGCCAGAAGCCCGAAATATTCATTGTTCAGATCGGGGGCAACGCGGAAGATGCCGTCAACCCGGATCAAGCGGCACGCCTCGCGGTACGCGCCGGTAGTCACCGCCGTTGCGCCTACAGCATTCGAGTTGTAATGCGGATGCTGATTCGCGGCGACAGTCGGATGGCTGACAACCAGCGGCGAGAATGTCGCGCCCGAAACGCCCGACGGATCATGGTGATCCCGGCAGCAAAGCGAGCACTTGGAGCTTTGCGAGACGCTTGCTGCGCCCGCCTTTGGCACATAGCCCGCCGTATCAGGGGCGACATAGCGACTGCCATCCCAGTAGGTCGGTCGGTTACCGCGCAAATTGCTGTCTGAAGCCGGCGCGAGGTTGAAATCGCAACTGCAGCCGACCATTGAAGTTTCAACTCGCGACTGGGCCGTGACGGTCGGATCACCGACCAGCCCCGCATAAGTCAGGACATCGAACCGAGTCTCCACGACACTGGTACCGACAATGACTTCCGGCTTCGGGTTCGTTGCCGCGCTATTTGTGTTGCTACCTACCGCAATCGGGATCACGCCGGATTCGGAGGCTGGATTATTGATCCGGAGTTGCGCGTAGCGCGGAGTCAGCCGAAACGGCTTCTTTGAGGCAAGCGCGGCATCGCCCGGCTGCAAGGCGGCAACGGCATCCGTCACGACAACCGACTGAGTAGCTCCTGCGGCGTCCGCCCAACTCACGTTGACCTGGATGGACTTGAACTCATTTCGGGGAGTAGTGGTTGCCGGATTTGCAATATTGTTTGCAGAGTCGGTCGTGCAGGTGAAATTGCCAGTAAGGCCAACACACCGCCTTACAGTCCACGTGCGCGTGTACTGTCCACCTACCCCAAACGAGAATTGGCCCAGGCTATCTACAATCGTTTCTCCGGTCGCATCGGAGTCAATGCACTGATAACTGTCAGTGGTGGTGCTGTCGTTATTGCAGTTGTTGGCTGTCCTTTCCAGGACCCGATAGGTTGTCAGATCTTCGAGCTTCTCCAGGGCAAGATTGAGCGCGACAGTCTGGAGCTTGGCTTCTGAAGACGAACGCACGATTCCAATCTGCAAGGTCGCCAACGCGAGTAGTCCAACCGACATGATGACGATGGCTATCAGCACTTCAAGCAGGCTGAATCCGCTGCTCAGGCGATGTGATTTGGGCTGAGTCATAAGTCAGTTCCTCAGAAAGTGCTCTTGCTGTCGAGCCAGCTGCCTGGCACCCGGGAAAACTTGGTGGAGCTCGGCAGCGGCTTATTTGGCGAGTCGGTGCTGGCGTTCTCATAGACGATACGAATGCTGCCGGTGATATTCACCGACCCTTCGACGACGACGGAGCCATAGAACTGCACGCCTCCGTTGCCCTTGATATGCACCGTATTCAGAGCATTCTCCATCGTGTATCGACTGCGGATGAACAACATGCCGTAGAAGATGGAGTTGCCCCCGACATGGATGCCCTTGGTCGGATCCTGCGCGTCGCCGTCGACGACCACGATCACAGACTCGGTGGGAGTACCAATTTGATTGGGCAGGTCGCACTGGCCTGTCACGTAATAGATACCGGACGAAGTCGGCCCAAGCGCACTGCAGTTTGCCACCACAGTCGCACCCAGCGTGTCTTTGATCGCAACGACATCGGCGCAGGTGTTGGTGTCGGCAAGACTGAGAGTACCGCCGCAACCGGTAACAACTGTCGCGCCTTCCGCTACCGCTTCTTGGCCAAAGATCCACTCGAACAAATTGTCGTCAAGCGAATCCGCCGGGTTGTCCATGCCACGATCAGGGAAAAAGGTAATGTCCGGCAATGCGCCGACTGGAAGCGCCGGGTTGTAACCATCCTTGTCGAGGATGTCGACACTTTCACGCTTCTGGCTATTTGAATGGCCGGAGAGGAAGTCGCTGTTGGACACGTTGAAGGACGGACAGCCGCAAGCAGAATTGCTTGTCGCGCAGGTGGATTTCAGATCCGCTTCAGGCGTGTTCTTCAGGAATTCGCCTAGCTGGCAGGTAGAGACTGAGCCGACGCCCGATCCGGACGGTGCCGTGCAATTCGCCGGATAGACCTGGCCTGCGGGCTTTTCGATATCGATCGGGCAGGCCGACCACATCGAAACCGGCAAGCCAACGCCGGCGCCATTCGCTGCCGCGACAACCTCGGCGTTGCCAAGCCCCTCAATGGACCCAGCGGCAATCAGCGGTACTGCGGCAGCACCCGCGGTCCCGCTGTAACTGGCCCAGGTTTCCTTAACCACCGCCGTCGCGTTTTCGTTACTCGTACCATCCGAGGCAATAAGCCCGCTGGTCGCGGTGAGGACAATCGCCACACGGTTGAGGCTGGTGTCCGTGCAGCCGCCGATGCCCTTGATGCAGGGATCAAGCCGACAGTCCGGCGCCGGCTTCGCAACGCTGGCGACCACTTGCGTCAGCGTCGTATCGATGCGGCACAGCAACGCGTTGACAGTGGTGGTAAGTGGAAATGTCGTACCACCCGCGCCGCCGATGGCAGTTAGCGGAGCGGTACCGCCGAGGCTCGTGTACGGAACTGCGGTGGAACCGTCGAACCGATAGAAATACATTTGCGCCCGGCGACCGCCAATGCTGACCAGCGAATCGGTGGAAAAGCCGCCGTTGTCACGCTCGCCGAAACAGGGGTGGGCGGTAGACCCGAAGGGTGTGGCATCGCTGCATTTGATCCAGCGCTTGGTAACGCCTGCATCGACCAGCCAGCCATTGCCGACCTTGCTCGCGATCGCGGTCACGTTGGACTTTAGAAATTCGCCGGTCATATTGACAGCATATTCGGCGGCTTGGTCCGCC
>JANNWV010000051.1:0-49243 GCA_031408815.1 Gammaproteobacteria bacterium | reverse complement strand
ATGGCGCAGCGCCAGCAAAACCTACAGGGCATGCTCGACAAGCTGCAGCGCGGCATGGGTGGCATGGGCAGCATGGATTTCTGATTCAGAGCACCGCCTGTTCGAGTCCGGCGGCGATTGCCTGGGACCTGGCATCTTCCGCGGCAGCGGATCCTTCCGGTCGTGCGATCGCGGGCGCGCACCTGGAGGCCACGCCCTGACCGCGCGAATGCCTACTGGGTAACGCGCGACCAGCTGAAGGGGCCGAATCGGTCGGCACCGGCGGGCGCATTCGCGCGCGGGTCCACCGTCAGGCGCATCCACTCCAGCGGGACGGTACTGCCGTGCACCACGATGCGGTGGAAGTTGGGCACGTCATAGCCCGGATGCATGTAGTTGAGCGGATCGCTCGCCGACAGCGGATTGTCGGACAGGTACACGTGTGAGTCGCCATTGAGCATCAGCACCGGCCTGCCGAAGGCCAGGGTATGGGACGCCAGGTTCTGCACGAAGGGCTCGTAGCCGGCCTGGTGGGCGGCGCCCTTTTCCGGATCCCACATGTCCGCCTGGCCGATCACCACCACCGCGCGGATCTCCGGGTCCCCCTGCGCGATGGCAAAGGCCTGGTCCAGCCAGCGCAGGTCGGCGCCGGTCCGCTCGGACACTTCATTGGCCTGGCGTGCGCTGGTACCCGGCGTGCCATACCAGCGGTCCTGGTTGTTGTTCGAGCCGCCCGGCAGGTTGATCGCAACGAACAGCACCTTCGAATCCACCCACAGCACATTCTCGACATACTTGCCGTCGGTCGGGTGGTTGGCCTCGTCGTGGTACTGCGCCTGCGAGAACACCTGCTTCTTGCGACCGCCCAGGGTCTGGCCCGGCTGCGCGAAGAACACCGAGCGCACCAGTTCAAGATTGGCGAGCGGGTCGCCGCCAGCGTAATCGACCTGCTGGCCATTGCCGTCGAGCACATAGTCGATCTGCTGCGTCACGGCGTTCCACTTGCCGCCGCCTTCGGCCACCTTGTGGCAGTCGGACCACTCGTTGTCACCGGGCGTGTACACCAGCGGGTCCTTGAAGTCGTCCCACAGCGACAACACCGCGCGGTTGTACGCCTCGGTGCAGTACTGCTTGCCGGAATGGATGTCGCCCACGTGGATGACTTGGCTTACGCGCGGGTCGGCATTGATCGAGGCAATAAAGGCGGGCGTGGCCGCGAACTCTGCCGTGTCGCCCGGGGACGTGCCGTAGGGCGCATCGCCGTACACCGCCAGGGTCAGCACGTTGGCGGCATCGGTGTTACCGGGGGTGCCGTTGCCGGCATGGGCGGGCGAGGCAACGGCCAGTCCGATGCAGGCGACAAGCAGGGTGGGGGCGAGGGCAGTGCGCATGTGGGCTCCGGGCGTGGGCGAGATCAGGAATGCCCGGAGCTTGTGCGCCCAAGATTGCAGTGCCCTGACGCTGTTGTGGCAGTTTCGGGTCAAGCCGCTGCCGCCGATCAAGCCGTGCCCCGACCTCCGAACAGTTGACGCAGCTGGCGGACAAGATCGCGCATCGCGTGTGCCGGCACCTGGCGCGCAACGGCTGGCTCGAAGTCGTGTACTGGCAGTGATTTCGGTCCCGGCTCGTTTGTTCCGCGCGGTGCAGGTACCTTTCGGCTGGCGCCGTTGCCCGTTGTGCTTCACGCGATCTTGCC
Source organism: Gammaproteobacteria bacterium (assembly GCA_031408815.1). GTDB lineage: Bacteria > Pseudomonadota > Gammaproteobacteria > Xanthomonadales > Xanthomonadaceae > Arenimonas. The sequence continues at coordinate 47,568 of JANNWV010000051.1, read as the reverse complement.
GGCGACGGCTGCATCTTCCTCCCCAAGGCGAATTACCAAGCGTCGGTGCAGGCAGTAAAACACGGCACGCCCGCCCCGCCAGGCTCAATCCATAGTCAACAACACCGGCAGGCCGGCGGGACGCAATGTCGTCCGGCGACCGCTGGTGATAACGATTGGGGGCGTAAGCGTCGCCACTGGCACTGTCTTTTGTTCGCGCCGAGGTCACGACATGCAGACGCCCACGATTGGACGTTCGTTTTCTTTCATCGAAAAGTTCGGCCTGCTGATCATTCTGCTCGCCACTCTGTACCTGGGTTTCGGCGAAGTCCGCCACATCATCGAGTCCGGTAACGCCGGTGTCAGCGATTTGCTGCTGCTTTTCATGTACCTCGAGCTGATCTCGATGGTCGAGGTGTATTGGACGGCCGGCAAGCTGCCGGTGCGCATGCCGCTGTACATCGCGATGGTGGCGCTGGCTCGGCACATGCTGGTGGACCAGAAAATTCCCGCGCTGGAATTGCTTGGTACCTCGGTGGCGATCCTGCTGTTGGCGCTAGCGGTCGTGGTGGTGCGTTACGGCCACCTTAAGCTGCCGTATCGCGATGCTATCGACTCGCGTCATCTGAGCTGAAACCGAACGCCCGGGGTTTCTGCCTATCGCTGCAGCAGCCGCAGCCCGAACCAGTTGCGGTTATCGTGCGGCTGCCGCACCACTCGAAGCCCGGCCTGGCTGGCCAGCGCAGCGAAACTCGCGTCGGTGTACTTGGGGCTGTATTCCACCTGCATCGCTTCGCCGGCGGCGAAATGGAACCGCTGTCCGGCCACCGTCACGACCTGCTCGCACTGGCTGTCGAGGAAGGTCTCGATGCGTCCGGCCGAGGGCACGTAGATCGCCCCGTGGCGGAAGGCATCAAGATCGAAATTGCTGCCGATGTCGCGGTTCAAACGTACCAGCAGATTGAGCCCGGGAAAAAACCAGCACCCGCTGCGCCTCGCGGGACGGCCGCGGCAGCGGCACCGGTTCGGTGAAGTCGCCGCACACGTGCAGCATTTCGACCTCGTCGAATTCGCGGTGCAGCCGCTCGACGCTGTCCAGCAGCGCGCTGCGAGAAATCTCCACCGGCGTGTAGGCCCCCGGGTCTTCCAGGGCGTCGAGCAGCAAGCCAAGCAAGGCACCGGCAGCTACGGCTACAACGCCGCGACTGGCGAATACGGCGACATGATCGAGATGGGCATTTTGGACCCGACCAAGGTCACGCGTACTGCGCTGCAGAACGCCGCATCGATCGCCGGCCTGATGATCACGACCGAAGCCATGGTCGCTGAAGCCCCGAAGAAAGATGAACCCGCCGGTGGTGGCCAGGGTGGTGGTGGCATGGGTGGTATGGGCGGCATGGATTTCTGATCCACCCCCTGTAGGAGCGGTCGCTTCCGGCATCCCTGCCTCACGCGACACTAGCGCATCCATGCGCGTCGGCTTTAGTCGCGATTCGCAACACCAAAAAGCCCCGCTTCGGCGGGGCTTTTTGCTTTCGCTTGCATCACCGGCGGGGCAATTTATTGCGATCGCTGCCTTGACTTGTTGGCAACGGACTTTTCGAGGCGCTCAGCGAGCCACACTTTGATAATGGATTGCCGGGTAACGCCGAGCTTTCCTGCTTCTCGATCCAGAGACTCAATCATCCACGTAGGGAAATCGACATTTACGCGCTTTTGTTCCTGCAAGACTCGTCTTGCCCTGGACAAATCCAGGGAGGCAGTGATATCGGCGCCTTCGTCAAACTGTTTATCGAAAGTTTTAGATTTCATAGAGTGCTACCTCTTCAGTCCGCGATCGGCGGACAGAAATGATTCGAACATGTGTAGTTCGGTAGGTGATGACGGCAGACCAATGCTTCCCATCAATCAGGCCAATCACCACGTATCGGGGCTCGTCTTCTGTCTTGGCCGGGATTTCCAATAGCCCCGGGTCATTCCATAGCAACTGCGCATCAATAAAGTCGATGCCGTGCTTGGAAAGATTGGCTTGGCTCTTGGCTTGGTCAAATTCGAATGCGATCATGGTATAGAAAATATACCATAATTGGTGCGATTTTGAGAACACTGCTCGATATGCCGCCTGCGCGCCATGGAAGCCCCGCTGCGCGAGATCGTCACCCACTGCGGCGAAGAGCCGTCGGTGGTGTTGAACCAGGTCAAGCAAGGCACCGGCAGCTACGGCTACAACGCAGCGACCGGTGAATACGGCGACCTGGTCGCCATGGGCATTTTGGACCCGACCAAGGTGCTGCTGGTCGGCTTCGCCAACCCCGAGCCGCGCTCGCCTTATGGTTCCCTGTCGCTCTGCCAGGACCGCGTGGACTGCGTGCCCAGCGAGCTGCTCGCGTCGTTGAACGTCAAGCTGGTGAGCGTGCGCTGACCGGGCTCTCTGGCCCCCCGTCGGCGACTAGGGTTCGATCTGCACCTCGACCCGGCGATCGAGGTCCATAGCGGCCGCATCGCTGCTGCGACTGGCGAATTGATCGCCGTAGCCAACGGGCGGCAGCAAGCGATCGGGGCGCACGCCCTTGCTAACCAGGTACTCGAATACAACCAATGCGCGCATCTCGGAGACGCTCTTCACCTCCTGCGCATCGCCATGGCCAGAGATCGCGACAAGCTTGGAAGGGTTGGCCTTGAGCTCGGCCGCGACTTCGTCGAGCGCGGAGCTGAGGTCGGCCAGCTCGGCGTTGTCGCGTGGAAAAAACAGGCGCATCGAGGCGTTGGCGGGACAGCCGCTGCGCGCCACGGTGGCGCGCTGCCTGGCCGGCGTCTCGCAGAGGTCCCGGCAATCGGGCACGCCGTCGCTATCGTGATCGGCCCCGGTGCACGCGGGCAGGGGGACCGCAGGTTCCGACGCGCCTTTCGCCTCGGAGCCTGTCGCCGATGTCGCCACTGCCGCGGGATCGACGGCGGCCGCGGGCATCGGCTCGCCCCTCATCCTCGCCACGAGTCGTAGCAAGCCCTGCGCTTGAGCCGCTGTCACCGCCCTCATCTGCGCGACGTGGCCGACGTAACTTGCCACGTCCTGTTCCAGGGCCGAGACCGCGGCGTCAGCTGCGAGCGCGGCGCTCGGCGCGCCCGGAACCTGCGCCGCTTTCGTCGTCTGCTTTGCCGCCAGTGCGGTACGCGTCGCCAGCACCTCGGCGTCGGAATGAACCTTGTCGCCCGCCGCTTTCATGTTGCGCAGATCGGCTTTCAGGATGTCGAGTTGGGCGTCGTTGCCGTTGGACCAGACAAAGGCCTCCGCATGGTCCGATAGCTTCTGCTGCTCTTCATTGAAGGCCAGGAGCGAGGCCGCGGCCTGCTCTGCCGCTCCGCGGAGGTCGAGCTCCGCGCTGAGCCTGGACTGCATGGTTTCCGGCTCACCAGCGGCAGCCGCGAACTCCGCCCCCAGCCGAACGAGGATGGCGGTATGCGCATTGCGCGCATCACTCCACGGATTGTTGATGCTGAGCGCCTCGATCTCGGGCGCTACGGCGATGGAGCGCATGCTCATGATCTTGTACGTGCCCCAGCCCAACAGCAGCAGCACGACCAGCAGCGGCGGCGCCCACCACTTCCAGCGGCTGCCGCCCTTGCGTGGCGGTTGTGCCGGCACCGGCACGGGTACGGGCGAGGCCGGCGGGCGCTTCGACGCCGACGCCACGGCAGGCATCGGTGTCGGCAGGGGTGCAGGTTTCGCGTGCGTCGCCTGCACGAGTGCCTCGGCGAACTCCGAGCAGCTCAGGAAGCGCTTCTGCGGTTCGCTCGAGAGCGCGCGCGCGACAGCGACCGCCGCCGCCGCGGGCAGTTCCGGTAGATGCTCGCGCAAGTCCTTCGGCTGCCAGTTCGCCAGCGCCATGATCCAGCCGTCGCGACTGCTCGCGGGCATCGGCAGTACTCCGCCCAGCGCTTCATACACCGTGACGGCGAGCGAGAACTGGTCACTGCAGGCGAGCTTTTCGCCACGCAGGGTTTCCGGCGCCTGGTAGCCAGGCGAGCCGGGGCCCATGGTGCCGGCAAGCGTGGCCAGGCTGCCGGCGCCGGCGACTTCGTCCAGGCTGGTCGCAATGCCGAGGTCGGCGAGGAAGGGGTTGCCATCCTGGTCGAACAGGATGTTGTCCGGTTTGACGTCGCGATGCAGGATCTTGCGCGCATGCAACCGGTCGAGCGTGGCGGCGACTTGCGGCAACCAGCGGTTGACGTCGCCCAGCGTCTGCCTGTGTTCGCGTTGGCCTGGCGTGCCTGCCAGCACGCTGCCGAGGCTTCCGCCGGGCAAGTAGTCCATGACCAGGACTTGCCGGCGCACGCCGCGCGCGTCGGTGACTTCACCCGCATCCAGCAGCCGCACGGTGCCGAAAATCGAATCGTTGGCCTGGCGCTTTACCTCGCGATGGAAGCGTTCGAGCAGCTCGTCGACCTGGTCGGCGGGGAACTTGTCGAGGTTCGGCGTCTTGATCGCGACCTTCCTCGCTTCAAAGCGGACGTCGTGCGCCAGCCACACGTCGGCCATTCCGCCCTGGCCGATGCATCGCTCAATTTGATAGCGGCCCAGCAAGGGCGCGTCGAGTTCTTCCCACCACTGCATGCGCACGACCCCGTAGGCGAACAGACTGAAGTGGCGCAGCATCCCTGGCTGCGTCTGACGCATACCTTACGGCACTGGGGCGAAATAAATGCAAGTTGAACGATGGTGCGGGCAATGTGCCCCATCCGTCATCGGCGCGCCGCCGCGCGTGACGATGGCCTTGAAGGTACGCGCCGCGAGCTTGCTAAGGTTCAATGAAAGTCGCGATCTCCGCCAGCGGCTTGCGTTCGATATCGGGCACCTGGCAATTGGCCGCGGGAAGGCCGACCACCAGCAGCAGGTAAGGCACCTCGTGCCTGGGTCGGCCGAGGATTTCGTTCAAGAACGCCATCGGGCTGGGCGTGTGGGTCAAGCTCGCCAGGCCGGCGCGGTGCAAGGCGGCGATCAGCAGGCCGGTGGCGATGCCGGTGGATTCGTGCGGGTAGTAGCGCTTGGGTTTGTGCCCATCGTGTTCTGGGCCGGTCCGTTCGTAGAACACCGCGATCAGCCAGGGCGCCACTTCGAGAAAGGGCTTGTTTGCATCCGTGCCCAGGGACGCGAGCGCCATGCGCCATTCCTCGGGCGCCCGATGATCATAGAACTCCCGTTCTTCCGCTTCCGCTGCCTCGCGGATCCGCGCCTTTACCGTCGGCGAGGAAACCGCAACGAAGCGCCACGGCTGCTGGTTCGCGCCGCTGGGTGCCGACCCCGCCGCGCGCAGGCAAGCTTCGATGATTTCGCGCGGCACCGGTGCCGGCGAAAAATCACGGACCGTCCGGCGACTGGCCAGTTCGTCTGCGAAGTCACGCGCATGCGCGAGGCGTTCGGCATCGGCCATAGCTTCGCGGTCGGGCAGGGGAATGGTTTTCGGCTCAGTCATCGGTCAGTCCCGCAACCCGGCACTCAGCCAAACGGCGCCACGCCGATCCACCGGGCGTGCAGGTAGAAGGCAAATGCGGCCCAGGCGAAAGCACCGATCACCACGACCAGAAGTGTTCGGGCCAGGCTGGCGTTCGCGCGTGACGGCGGCTCCCGTCGCAGGGCGGCGCGAAGGCTCAGGATGGACCACAGCAGCAGGCTGCCGAACAGGATGACTGCGTGCAGTTGGCCCTTCACCAGCAGGTGGGCGAATGCCCACAGCAGCACGCCGATCACCATCGGATGGCCGAGCCGCGATTTGAAGTGGTTGCCCGGCAGGTAGGCGGCGACCAGCAGGATGAACGCCGGAAGCGTGAACAAGGCGACCGAATGCCGCAGGCCCACCGGTGGATTCCACAGCATCATCGCCTGCTGCCTGGCCTGACCGTAACCCCAGATCATCAGTACGAAGCCGATGATGGAAAGCGCGCCGATGATGGCCTTCCACGGGTTGGCGCCGAGGCTGGCGATACGGGCATCGCGCCAGTCGGGCGCCAGGATTCGCAGGGAATGCGCGCCGATGAAGACAAGCAGGCCGATCAGCATCAGGGTCATGGCATTCGTTCCCGGGGAAGGTGTGCCGGAAGTATAGGCATGGCCGGCGGCTGGGGTCGCCTGACCGGGCTGCCGGCGGGCCGATGCCGGGGCGTTTGATTGCTGGTAGCATTTTCGGACCAGTAATGAGGAATGGCCCCATGTCGTCGGTTGCCACGCTGCCCATCGAACGCCTCCGGGAATCACTGGCGCAGTCGTACACCATCGACAGGGAACTGGGCCGCGGCGGCATGTCGGCAGTGTTCCTGGCCAACGACTGCAAGCATCGTCGCTCGGTGGCGATCAAGGTACTGAATCCCGAGCTGGCCGCAAGCCTCGGGCCGGAACGCTTCCTGCAGGAAATCCAGCTCGCCGCGCGGCTCAATCATCCGCACATCCTGCCGCTGTTCGATTCGGGCAGCGTCGATGGCATCCTTTATTACGTCATGCCCTATGTCGAAGGCGAGTCGCTGCGCGAGCGCCTGGACCGCGAACAACAGCTCTCCGTTGAAGAGAGCGTGCGCCACGGCTGCGCCATCGCCTCGGCGCTCGATTACGCCAACCGGCACGGCGTTATCCATCGCGACGTCAAGCCTGAAAACGTGATGCTGTACGAAGGCGTGGCGATGGTGATGGATTTCGGCATCGCCAAGGCCGTCAGCGCGGCCGATTCCTCGACGCTGACCCAGGTCGGCATGATGATCGGCACGCCCGCCTATGTCAGTCCCGAGCAAGCTTCGGGCGAAACCAACCTCGATGGCCGCAGCGACCAATACAGCCTGGCCTGCGTCATCTACGAGATGTTGAGTGGCGAGCGTCCGTTCAACGGCAGCAACGCGCAGGCCGTGATGGCGAAGCGCTTCACCGAAACCGCGCGGCCCTTGCGCACGGTGCGCGCGGCCGTTCCCGAGAATATCGAGCGCGCGGTGGCCAAGGCCATGTCCACCGATCCATCCGGGCGGTACACGACGACGGCGCAATTTGCGCTGGCCCTGTCCTCGACCAGCCTGAGCACGCCCAACGACACCATGGTGCTGCCGCCGGCGCCGATCTCTGCAGCGAAGTCGGTGGCGGTGCTTCCCTTCGCCGATATGAGCGCCGACAAGGACAACGAGTATTTCACCGACGGTATGGCCGAGGAGATCATCGACGCACTGTCGAAGATCCAGGCGCTGCGGGTCACGTCGCGTACCTCTTCATTCGCCTTCAAGGGCAAGAACGAGGACATCAGCGAGATTGGAAGGAAGCTCAAGGTCTCCACGGTGTTGGAAGGCAGCGTCCGGAAAGTGGGCAACCGGCTGCGGATCACCGCCAAGCTGGTGAACGTGACGGACGGCTACCAACTGTGGTCGGAACGATACGACCGCGAGATGGAAGACGTGTTCGAGATCCAGGACGATATCTCGCAGGCGATCGTGAAGGCGCTGCGGGTCATCCTGAGCGAGGGCGAAAAGAAACAGATCGAAAAACCCCGTGCCGTCAACATCGAGGCCTACGACTACTACCTGCGCGGCCGGCAGAATTTCCAGATCCGGCGCTCGGTGCTTGACCAGGCGCGGCTGATGTTCGAGAAGGCGATCGCCATCGACCCCAGTTACGCCCGCGCACACGCCGGGCTCGCGGACTGCCTGTCGCTCAATTACAAATTCTTCGACAAGCGCGAATCGAATTTGCGCGAAGCGGAGATCGCCAGCGACCGCGCCCTCGAACTCGAGCCCGACCTGGCCGAAGCGCACGTCGCCCGGGGCCTGGCCGTTTCGCTGAGCAATCGGTTTGACGAGGCCGAACAGGAGTTCGAGAAGGCCATGCGCCTGGATCCGCAATTGTTCGATGCCGTCTACTGGTTTGCCCGTGCACGGCAATCGCAGGGCCGGTTCCAGGACGCGCTCAATCTGTTCGAGCGCGCCTCGCTGCTGCGGCCCGAGGAATACCAGCTTCCCGGCTTCATCGCCCAGGCGCTGACATCACTGGGCCGCGATGACGAAGCGACCGCCGCGCGACGCAAGGGCAACAAGCTGACCGAGCAGCACCTGGAGTTGCATCCCGACGACGCGCGCGCCTGCGTGCTCGCTGCCGCCAACGTCGCACACTCTGATCCCCAGGCTGCACTGACGTATCTGGAACGCGCCATCCGGGCCGATCCGACCGATCCGAACCTGCTCTACAACGTGGCCTGCACTTATGCCGTCATCGGCGGCAGGGTTTCAGACGCCCTCGATGCGCTGGAGCAGGCAGTCACCCGCGGCTGGGGCGACAAGGGCTGGATCGAGCACGACAGCGACCTGGATTCGCTCCGACAGGAGCCGCGCTACCTGGCCTTGCTGCAGTCGATGTGAGTGACGCTACGACTGCGCCTGTCGATGCGCTTGTGCCTGCGCGCGGATGGCATCGCGCGTCGGCGGGTCGAGTCGCGACAGGTTTTTCAGCTGCATGGCCATGCGCGGATTTTTCTTCAGCAGCACTTCGTGGCGCATCAGGAAATCCCAATACATGCTGGTGAAGGGGCAGGCGGTCTCGCCGGTGGACAGTGCGGGATTGAACTTGCAGCTCGCGCAGTGGTTGCCCATGCGCTGGATGTATTTGCCGCTGGCTACATAAGGTTTGCTGGCCATCAGGCCGCCATCGCCGAACTGGCTCATTCCCAGGGTGTTGGGCAGCTCGACCCACTCGACCGCGTCCACATACACGGCCAGGTACCAGGCATGCACGGCCTGCGGCCTTACGCCGAGCAACAGTGCATATAGGCCGGTCACCATCAGGCGCTGGATGTGGTGCGCGTAGCCGTGTTCCAGGGTCTGCGTGATGGCGTCTTTCAGGCAAGCCATTTCCGTCTCGCCGGTCCAATACCAGGCCGGCAATTCGGCCTGTGCATCCAATGCGTTGCGTTCGAGGTAATCGGGCATGTGCAACCAATAAATGCCGCGCACGAATTCACGCCAGCCCAGTATCTGCCGGATGAATCCTTCCACCGCCGCCAGTGGCGCCTGGCCGGCGTAGTAGGCATCCTGCGCGGCCTGCACCACTTCGCGCGGATTCAGGAGTTTGAGATTGAGGGCGCAGCTCAGGTGCGAGTGGTAGAGCCACGGTTCGCCCGACCACATGGCGTCCTCGTATTGGCCAAACAACGGCAGGCGTCGGTCGATGAAGCCGCGCAGCGCCTGCAGCGCCTGCGCACGCGTCACCGGCCAGCCGAAGCTATTCAGTGTGCCGGGGTGGCTGGCGAATCGGGTATTCACCAGCGCGATCACTTCGCGCGTCACGGCATCGGGTTCGAAGCGCGTCGGCGGCGGTACATCCTGCGGTCCGGCCTTGCCGAAGGAGTCCCGATTGTCGGCGTCGAAGTTCCATTGCCCGCCGACCGGGTTCTTGCCGTCCATCAGGATGCCGTGCTTGTGCCGCAGTTCGCGGTACCAATACTCCAGGCGCAACTGCTTGCGGCCCTTGGCATGTGCGGCAAACTCGCGCACGGTACTGAAGAAGTGCGTGTCCTCGCGCAGGTCCAGCGGTAGCTGATGCCCGGCCGCCACGGCGCGCAGGCTCTGCAGCACGCGCCAATCACCGGGGGTGGTCAGCACCAGCGCGGCGGGCTGCAGTTTCGCAATGGTCTTGGTCAATTCCGCGGCCAGAGTTCCACTATTTTCGACATCGTCCAGGCACGTGTAGACCAGCGGCAGGCCCCGCGTGCGCAGGTACTCGGCGAAGTGGCGCATGGCGCTCAGGAATACCGCAATGCGCTGCTTGGCCGACCACACATGCGTGGACTCTTGCGCCACCTCGGCCATCCAGACCACATCTTGCGCGGGGTCGAAGTCGTGCAATGCCGAGGACTGCGCGTCGAGCTGGTCGCCGAGCACGATGACCAGGTTACGCATGGGCTTTTTTTGCACGACAGGCATCGGAACAATAGCGCACCGATTCCCAATTCTTTTCCCAGGCCTTGCGCCAGGTCATGGTGCGAGCGCACACGGCGCACAGTTTGCTGGGCAGTGATTGCTTGTTGCCCTTGAAATCCTTCGTCATTGCAGGGCGCCGAGCACGGCACCGGCACAGGACAGGCTGGCAACGGCGGTGAGCGTGAGTCGCATCGCCAGCCAGCCTTCCAGGCCGAATCGCGGGTAGACGGCATGATCCACCGCCCAACAAGTCCACAAGCTGGCTGCCAGCAACAACAGGCCGCCGTTTGAGCCCCACAGGAGTGCGAGCCAGGCGACCAGGCTCGGTACAACGCCCCAGGCCAACAAGGCGACCGGGGGGTCGCTTGCGTCACGCATGGCCAGACCCCAATGGATGGCGCCGAGAAAGCTCAGGATGGTGGCGCCGTAGGCGAGCAAGGCGAAGACTGCCTGCACCTGGCGCGGGCCGTCGAACGCCCAGGTCGCCAACGCCAGTCCGACAAACGGTAGCAGTCCGCCATAACCCAGGCGTTTTGCCCACGGCGGAGGTGGCGCCGGCTGCGTGCGCGATGGCAACGGGGGATGTGATGGCATCGGGAGTGAAGACACTGCTGGGCTTGCCACGGGCGACGCTGGTTTATAGCCCAGCCAACGTGAAGATAAATAAAAGCCTGTCTCCGCCACAATCACGACCACGATTGCAATCCGCCCAATGGCCGCAACCTGTTGCGACTGCGCGCGCACGCGCAGTCGTCGGCTTCCAACTGACTTGGCCGACCGCCGCAAGGGCGGCGGTCGGCGGATCGAACTGCCTTACAGCGCTGCCTTGGCCGCCTGTGCGGAAGCGGCGATGGCCGCCTGGTTGCCTGGCTTCGGCGCGGCGGGCGTGGCGCTGCCAACCTTGGCCGGGCCCGCCATCAAGTTGGTCCAGTAGCCCTGCGCCTGGTCGTTGCCCTCGGTGGTGGCCATCAGTCGCTTGAAGTCCAGGTCGGCGTTCTTCGCGTTGGCCAGGCCCATCTTCAGCTTCGGCTCGGCGTTGGCGATGTCTATCTGCTGCTCGATGGCCACCGCCAGTATTTCGATGCCGATCGTAACGATGATCTGTGGTCCGATGCTGGCGATCACGGAGCTCATGCCCCCCGCCGTCTGGACGGCCGTCTTGACGCCTTCGGTAGTGGCCTTGATTACCTGCTGGGTTGCCTTCGCAGCGGCCCTGACGTAGGACGTGGGCACCGGCGGCTTGGGCGCAGGCTTGAACGGGATGCGCTCGGCAAACGGGAACAGTTTCTCGAATACCGACGGCGTTGTGATGGTCGCCACGATGGCCGAATTGGCCGCGCCGCTGGCGGCCATGCTGCCAAGGATCGTCTGCAGCGTGATGTCCTCGAAATCCGGCGGAACCTCACCGATGTCAGTCATCGTCTGCAACTGCGAGCGTGCGTACTGGTTCTGCCGGAAGGTGGCGCCATTGCGCCAGGCGTAATAGGCGTCCAGCGCGTCCTGGGCCATGAAGACCCGGAACTTGCGGATGTTGGCGATGGTGTCATCGAGCAGCACGATCTCGTCCGGCGTGGCCGCGGCACGGTTGGTCGAGGCCGCAACTACGCGTGAAAACACCGCCGCCTGCAGCACCGCGCTGTCCTGCGGGTTGGTAGCGATCTGTTCCCAGGTCACTCGGGCGAAGTCTGGCGCCAGTTTGCCGCCTTCCGAACTGCCCTTCAGGCCGGCAATCACGTCATTGATCGTGGTGCGCTCGGTCACCAGCTTGAGCGCCACCGCTTCGGCGCCTTTCAGTCCGAACAGGCCCGGCTGGTGGTAAGCCGTCGGTTTCCACTCGATGCCCGTGGGCTGGCAGGCTGAGCCGCCATAGACCGTGTTCACCGTGCGCTTGCTGCCCGGCGGACAGGTCCAGCAGGTTCCACCGGAAGAGGCGGCAGCCACGGGCGTGCTGTCGGGCTCGGCATTGCGCGTACGCAGGGCGGTGGCCATGTTCGGGTTGTTGCTGTTGACCGGATCGAAGATCTCGGTGGCGGCGCAAGTCATCGACTGGGTCTGCGCGGCCCTGGCAAAGCGCAGCCCGGGCGCGCGCTGGCAGGCCTGGCCGCTGTCCACCGCCAGCACGGTGCGATCGGTCGCCACCGGGCAGGTCCAGCAGCCACCGCCGGCGCTGATGTCCTGGGTGCCGGATATTTTCAGGTCGAAGAACTCGCCGGTGCCGCAAGCAGCCTTGACGAACATCGTCGCCACCGACTGCTTTTCCTTGACCACGGCCGAGCAGGCGTTGCTGCCGCCGATCGGATTGCCGGTGCGAGCGTAGCCGGACGGGCAGCTCCAGCAGGCGCCGCCATTCCAGCCATCCCAGAAGGTTCCCGATCCGCACTCATGCGGCCAGATCGTGGACTTGCTGCGGTTGGCGGCGACCAGGCTTTCGCCGGCCGGGATGTAACAGGCGTTGGGCGCGTCAATGTGCGCCGCCGAGCGCTTGTAGTCCTTCGGGCAGGTGTAGCACTCGCCGCCCCGGATCGGATCGAAGAACGAGCCGGACGGACACAGGCGCCCGCGGAAAGTCGCTGCGAGGTAGCCGCCCTTCTGGCCCGGGTCGGCTTGCTGGCAGGCCTTGTCGGTATCCACCGCCGAAAGCGAGCGCTGGAAGCCGCTCGGGCAGGACCAGCACGAAGATTTGCCCAGGTCGGGGAAACTGCCTTGCGGGCAAATGATGGAGGCGTTTTGCACGAAGGACGCGGGACCCGCGCGACAGAGGCGTTGCGAATCGGGCGTGCCGCAAGTCGCCGACGATGTGCCCGCCGGGCCGATCGTGAAACCCAGCGACGGCGGCGCGACGGGCACGCTGCCGCCGACCACGAGTGCGGGCGATGCGACCGTACTGGGCGCGGTCGGGGCGGTCGTCGGCGTGAGGTCAATGCTGGTGGTGCCTTGGATCACGATCTGCTGCGCCAAGGGCGTCGGCGCCTGGATGTTGTTGGAAGGCAAGTTGCCTACGACGACCGCGGGTGCCTGGATATTGTTGGACGGCAGGTTGCCGACCAGCAACGTCGTAGTCGGGTTTGCCACCGCGACCTGCACCAGACCGCCCGGCACCACTGGCCATTGCTCGCCGTCGCGGCGCACGATCGACCCGTCGGTTGCGATGCCCCAGACTGTGCCGTCGGCACCCGCCGTAACCTGGCGCAGCTTGCCGGGGATCTGCGCCCAAGCCGAACCGTTCCAGCGCCAGACATCGTTGTTGCCATTCACGCCCCACACATCGCTTTCGCGCGCAGCGGAAACTTGCACCAGTCGGCCCTGCACGGGCTGCCAGTCATCACCGGCGCGGCGGAAAATCATGCCGTCGCGATTCACGCCCCAGACGCTGCCGTCGGCCGCGGCCGAAATGCTGATTAGCCGACCATCCACCTCTTTCCAGGCCCCATCCCAGTGGAAGACCTCACCTTCACTGCCAAGACCCCAGGCCTCGCCGGCATTGCGCACGGACACCTGCGATAGCGCTGGCGATCCCGCCAATTCCTGCCATTGGCTGCCGGCGCGGCGGTAGACCTGCCCGTCGGCATTCACCACCCAGACAGTGCCGTCGCTGGCCACTGACGCGTGCGTGGCGAGACCGTCGACACTCGTCCACTGTCCTCCGCTTGACCGCCAAATCTGTCCGGCCGCGTTGACGCCCCAGGCCTGCATGGGGGGAGATTGCGCGAGGGCCACGCCGGTGGCAGCAAGGAGAAGCAAGAAAACAGCCCTGATCCGATGGATAACCTTCATATGATTTTCCTGTCCTGGTTCTGAAATCGCTGACTCGTGCTTGAGTCAGCGCCGGTGCGCGATACGCGGGGCCAAGCTTGCGTCTCAGTCTCCGGGGAGCCTGAATCTACCTTAATACGCGTTCAGCTAGCTTTGGCGGCCATCTGGCCTGAATGGACGTGGCGACCGTTTTGGCGGAGAGTGGTTCAGTTTTCGGGGGAAGAGTGGGGGGAAGCTCATGAATGCGCTCACGATAGCGATGGTTGTGCTGCTGGGCCTGGGCTCGGGTCGAGCCATTGCAGGCGATGCCCTGAAAGTGCCGAAGCCTCCGAAGGTTTCCGACGTCGCGAAAACTGCGGTGCTCGGCGCGGGCTACGCGGTCTTGCCCAAGCCCTGTGTCGCCGGCAACCCGAAAGATGGCGCGACAGGCGCCGGTTGCAGCAGCGTCGCCGGCCAAATGGCGGCGAGCTTGGCCAACCAGGCTGCGCCGAGTGCGAAGAAGATCGGCGCCATCGCGACCCAAGCAGCGATTGGCAAAGCGACCACTACCTTGGCCAAGCCGTGCGCCGCGAGCGCCATGACAGCTGGCAAGACGGGCAGCGATATATGTAACGAGGTCGCTGGCCAAATGATAGCCAGCCTGGAAAGCCAAACCGCGCCGAGCGCGAAAAATGTCGGCACCATCGCTAAAGTGGCGGTGGTCGGTGCAGCGGGTGCCACCCTGTCAAAGCCGTGCGCCTCCGGCACGACGACCAGTGGCCAGGCAGGCAGCGCGGTATGCAAGGAGCTCGCCAGTCAATTGGCGACAAGCTTGGGCAGCCAGACGGCGCCGGACGCCAAAAGTATCCGTGCCGGCGTGCAAGCCGCCGCGACCAATGCCGTGGCCGCTTCGGCAGGACAGAACATTTCGAAGATGCTTCCCGGTTCGCAACAGCCGATAGTGGGTGACCTGTTGACGCTGGGACTCAAGCGCCAGCTTCCCGCAGGCGGCGACGCCATCGGCACATTCTCGCCGCCGACCAATTCAGCCCTGCCGATGGCTACCGAAGGGTTGCGCACCGGGCTGAGCATCATCAGCAATGACAAGGGAAAGGCGGGGCTGGGAGTGAAGTCCGACGTCGAAGTGGGCTCGAAGAAGTTCGAGATCAGCGGGAGCCTCGATCCGAATTCAGATTCGGACCAGGGCAAGTCTGCTGGCGTACAGATCAAGATCGGCGGCAACTAGTCGACCTTTCGCCTTGCCGCCGACCAAATCCCCCATTGACCACGCCAAGCTTGACCGCATCGTCGCCCAGGCCCGACGCGATGCCGAGCAGCGCGACAAGGGTTATCGCGAACGCGCGTTGAAGATGTACCCGTGGATCTGCGGCCGCTGCGCGCGGGAATTCACCCGTGCCAACCTGTCCGAGCTGACCGTGCACCATCGCAACCACGACCACGATTTCAATCCGCCCGATGGCAGCAACTGGGAGTTGCTTTGCGTGTATTGCCACGACAACGAGCATTCCCGTTACACCGATTACACCGGCGAAGCTGCCGCGACGGCCGAGGCGAAAGTTGCCGCCGCCACCAGCAACCCGTTTGCCGGCTTGCGCGGGCTGCTCAAGGACAAGCCATGACCGTCGCGCAGGCATGATTTCGGATCAAGGCCTGGCGGATGCGCCGGCCGCTGCGGAAAGATTCCAGCAGCGCGAGCCATTCCGCCACGTCGTGATGGACGGCTTCCTGCAACCCGACATTGCCGAGGCCCTGCTCGCTGAGTTTCCGAAATTCAATCCGGCCCTCGCCATCAACGAGGATGGTGAGGCGGGAAGCAAGTCGGTGCACGAGCGGATCCGCGCGCTCGGCCCGACTTATTCCCGACTCGACGAT
Organism: Gammaproteobacteria bacterium; assembly: GCA_031408815.1. Lineage (GTDB taxonomy): Bacteria > Pseudomonadota > Gammaproteobacteria > Xanthomonadales > Xanthomonadaceae > Arenimonas. The sequence goes on along the minus strand of JANNWV010000051.1, from coordinate 32,028 downwards.
TTCATCCAGACCCAGGATTTCCTCGGCCTGGTTTCGCGCATCACCGGGATACCCGGTTTGCTCTACGACCCGCACTATTTCGGCGGGGGCACGCACGACAATCGCAATGGGCAGGCGCTGGACGCGCACGTCGATTTCAATCGCCATCCGGTAACGCACACGCACCGCCGATTGAACCTGATCATCTATCTCAACCCCGATTGGCAGGCGGAGTGGGGCGGCGTACTGGAACTTCACAGTGACCCGGCTTCCGCCCACGATCGGATAACCCGCGTAGTGCCGCTTTTCAATCGCGCCGTGATCTTTGAAACGACCGAGCACAGCTGGCACGGCTTCTCGCCGATCAACTTGCCAGCGACACGACAGGACGAGGCGCGCCGCTCGATCGCGCTGTACTTCTACACCGCGCAGCGACCCGCCGATGAGCTGGCGGCAACCCATTCAACTGTGTATGTGGGACGCCCGTTGCCGGACCATGTTGTCGCGGGTGTGACGCTGGCGCAGTCAGATGTGGATGAAATCCGCAGCCTGCTGCAGGGCAGGGACCTTCACATCCAGCGCCTGTATCGGGAGACGAGCGCGCTCAACGCGAGACTCGAGCAGGCCCTGCATGCCGTGGGCCTGGTCCGGGGCAGCCTGGTCTTTCGCGCAGTGGCCGCCATCAGGCGAGCGCTGAAGCGCTACTGACTGTATAGCCGCGCCTGCGGAACCACCTGCTTGGCCTGGCTGGCATGCGACCACGACAATCGGGCGGCCGCCTTGTTGGCCTTTTCGAAGTGTTCCATGCGGATGCTGTATTTCTGGCCGCCGACCAAAGTGATGTTGCCGCTGGCCTCGCCGGCATTGTTCACCCAACGGTCCACGACCAGGACATTGTTTACCCACAGTCGCACACCGTCGTCGGCGAAAGCGTAAAACGTGGTCGGCCCGCTGAACTGCGGCTGCACCTGTCCGGTCCAGCGCACGCTGAAATTGTCCGCAGGAATGGCTGCCGCAGGCGAGCCCTTGCCCCAGTCGAAATTGACGGTGGCATCGACGCGCAGCACCGGCGTGCCGGTGAGGTCCTTGCGCGGGAAATACGCGCCGCTCAGGCCATTGCCGTTGACCGGCGTGGCGGAGAAGTTGGCGGTGTAATTGCTGTTGGTGGCGGGGGTGCTGATGTTGTGGGTGATCGCGCCGCCATCCGACCACGAGGCGAACTGCTGACTGCTGCCATTGAGCAACTGTGGCGAAACCGCGCCGATGGTGCGCTGCATCCCGACCACGCTGGTTACCGACAACGGCGCCACGACCGGCTGGCCATCCAGCGTGAGTTGGGCGCCGGTCGGGTTGCTGGCCAACGTGATGATGGACGTGTTGGGAAGCACATCGCGGTAGCTGGTATGGGTCAGTCCGCCCGAATCGCGCACGGTCAGGATGATCCGGTACCAGACGTTGGCAGCGGTTTCACCTGTGTCGGGAATCTGGAACGAGCCGCTGGTGCTGCCACTGATCGGCTGCACGAAGGGATGCGAGTGCGTGTCGTGATGGAAGTCCACCTGCCAGGTGAAGGCAGGGGCGGGGATGGAGGCATCCTCGTTGTCGCTGGCCGAGCCTGCGTAGCTGATGGACTGGCCCGCGTTGTAATGGCTATCGATCGCGGGCGAGGTGACGTTGCCGGTTGGCGCCGTGTTGGCTGTCACCACCAGTTCCGCATCGTTGCTGAAGACGGAATTGAAGTCGTTGAGCACTTCGCAACGGAACATGGCGCCATCGTCAGCGGGTTGCACGTTCGACACGGACAAGGTGGCGGAATTGGCGCCGGGAATATCGACGTGGTTGCGCTGCCACTGGTAGACAAGCGGTGCGCTGCCCGATGCAGACACGGAGAACGTGGCGGTTCCGCCCACCGGAACTGTCTGCGGTGCAGGTTGCAAGGATATCGCCGGTGGCTGGCCCGCCGTGTACTGGATACGGCCGACGCTGCCGGCCCCGCGCGCCAGGTAGTAGAGGCTGCCGTCCGCGCCGACCCGCAAATCAACGGGAGACGAAATACCGGTGGCGAACGAGGCCGCTGCATTGTTTGCCGGCGGTGCATTCGGATCGATCCACTTGATCCAGTTGCCGCAGTACTCCGCGAAAAAATACTTGTTGTCGTAGCTCGCTGGAAACGACGGGCCGGCTGGGTTGTAGAACACGCCGCCGGTAATGGCGCAGCCCTGCGAGTGGTCGTAGGAGTAGACCGGGCAGGTGACACCCGCTGTCGCGCAGTTCACCGGGCCCTCGGAGGCCGGCCAGCCGTAGTTCGCGCCAGCCAGGCCTTCGTCGATCTCTTCCCAGGTGTTCTGGCCGACATCGTTGATCAACATTCGCCCGGTGCCGGGCTGGATGGCGAAGGTGAAGGGGTTGCGTAGCCCACGCGCCCAGATCGCCCGGTTGTTGCCAGTGGTGCTTGCATAGAAGGGATTGTCGGTGGGAATGCTGCCATCGGAATTGATGCGCAGGATCTTGCCGAGCAGGTTGGACAAGGACTGCGAGTTGGAGCCGACGGCATTTTCACCGGCGGCGATATACAGCTTGCCGTCCGCGCCGAAATGCAGGGCGCCGCCGTTGTGGTTGGTCGCACTCAGGTTTTCGAGGTCGAGCAGGATGGTCTCGCCGGCCAGCGCCACATCGGGGTTTGCCAGGCTCGCCGTGAAGCGGCTGACGCGATTGTGGATGGGCGAGCCCGACGTCGTGTAGTACACGTAGACAAAGCGGTTGCTTGCGAAATCCGGGTCGAAGGCTACGCCGAGCAAACCGCGCTCGCCGGACGCGTTGACGCTGACCGTGAGGAACGGCGTCGCCAGCAGTACGCCGTTCTTGATGACCCGCAGCGCGCCGCCTTGCTGGGCGACGAAAATGCGGCCATCGGGCGCGATTTCCATGGAGGTGGGCGAGGCCAGGCCGCTGGCAACCGTGCTGTCGGTGAAGCCGGCCGGCACCGTGGCCGCCATCCCGGCCACCGGCATCAGCAGTGCAAGCGCGAAGGCCAGGGCGAAGTCGAATCGCAAGGCGCGCAAGCCTGGGCGGGAGCAGGGGGCAACGCTCATGGACTCACTCCCAATCTACGCAAGGCTATCCCTATGACAACGGATTCGGCGCCGCCCGCCGGCCGACCGCTTGTCGGCGTTTCTGCACAAAGCGGGGCCCGGGTTACATTAGCTCCTACTCTCTCAACCCTCGAGCCCCGGCATGCGCAAGCCCGTTCCATCCAGGTTTTCCAACCGGCTGACGGCCGCCATGCTGGCCGTCGCCCTGTTCGCCATTTCTGGCCACGTTGCCGCCGACGAACTTGCCGACATCAGGGCCGAAGTCACCAAGCACCATGATGAAAACATCAAGCGCCTGCAGGACTGGATCGCGCTTCCCTCCATCGCGGCAGAAAACCTGAACTATCCCGCGGGCGCCGAAATGATGGCCAAGCTCGCGCGAGAAGCAGGCTTCCAGCAGGCTACGGTCATCAACACCGACGGCAGGCCGGGCGTTTTCGCGACCCTGGATGCAGGGGCGAAGACGACGGTCGGCCTGTACTTCATGTACGACGTGAAACAGTACGATTCCGCGGAGTGGTCGTCACCGCCACTGGAAGCGCGGCTGGTCGACAAGCCCGGCTTGGGCAAGGTGATGATGGGCCGCGGCGCGGTGAACCAGAAAGGACCGCAGGCCGCCTTGCTGGCGGCGCTGCATGCCATCCGAGGCGCGAACGCGAAGATGCCGGTCAACCTGGTGCTGATTGCGGAAGGCGAGGAAGAAATCGGATCGCCGAATATCGGCCAGATCGTGCACCGGCCTGAAGTGCAGGCGGCCTTGGCCAAATGCATCGGCGTGTTCATGCCCGCGGCCAGCCAGGATCGCGACGGTCTGGTTGCCGTCAGCCTCGGCGCCAAGGGCGTGGTCGAACTGGAACTGGTGGCCACCGGTGAAAAGTGGGGGCGCGGCCCGGCCAAGGACGTGCATTCGTCCCTGAAGGCGATGGTGGACAGTCCCGCCTGGCATCTGGTGAAGGCCCTGGACTCGCTCGTTTCCGCCGACGGCAACACGATCACCATTGATGGCTATCCGAAGCCGCTGCCGCTCAGCGCCGAACACAAGGCGATGATCGCCGAGGCCGCGAAGCGGCGCAGCGAGCAACAAGCCAAGACGCAGCTGGGCGTGAAGCGCTGGATCGACGACCTGTCGTGGGTAGAGGCGAACGAGCGCCTGATATCGCAGCCCACGGTGAACATCGAAGGCCTGGTGGCGGGTTACACCGGACCCGGCGGCAAGACCATCCTGGCCCATCGCGCAGTGGCGAAGATCGACATGCGCCTGGTGCCCGACATGAAGAAGGACGACGCGGTGGCGGCGCTGAAGGCACACCTGGCCAAGCGTGGCTTTGGCGATATCGAAGTCAACGTGACGGGTGGCTATGACTCCAACCAGACTGCCGCCAGCGCGCCGCTGATCCAGGCGCAAATCGCGATGCTGAAGAAGAAAGGCATCGACCCCCTGTTGTCGCCGCGCAATGCCGGGTCCTATCCAGGCTATGTTTTTACCGGTGAGCCTCTCAATCTCGCTGCCGGCCATTTCGGCCTCGGCAACGGCAGTGGCGCTCACGCACCCGACGAGTATTACCTGATCGAGTCCAGCAACCCGAAAGTGCAGGGCTTCGACGGCGCAGCCATGTCCTTCGTGGAGTACCTGTACGAGTTGGCGCGCTAGCCGTGCGCGCCATTTTCCTGGTGTGTCTCTCGCTGGCTGGTACGGCAGGCGCCGCGTCGATGCCGGTCGGCCTGCCCGAGACGACGGTGGTCGCCCTCGCGACCGAAGTCAGCGGCGACACCGCGAAACAGAACCTCGAAGGCGTCGTGCAGTTCCATCGCGAGCGCGGCTCACGCGGTTTCCACGCCGCCGCCGAACTGATGGCGGAACGCGCGCGAGCCTATGGCCTGGCCGAAGTCGAGATCCTGAAGTTTCCTGCGGACGGAAAGATCTTTTACGGCACGCAACGCTCGCGCCCGGCCTGGGATGCGCAAAGCGCGGAGCTGGTGGACGTGACTGGATCGCGGCCAGTCACGATTGCCAGTTACGCCTCGGAACCGATCGTGCTGGCCGAAGACAGCGAATCTGCGGACGTGACCACCGAATTGGTGGACGTAGGCGACGGGTCGAAGGAAGCCGACTACGCGGGCAAGGACGTGAAGGGAAAGATCGTGCTGGTCGCGACCTCTGCCGGCGCGGTGCAGGCGATGGCCGTCGGCAAGTTCGGCGCCGCAGGCATCGTCAGCTACCAGCAGAACCAGAAGACGGCGTGGTCGGGCGACAACCCCGACCAGATCCGCTGGGGGCACCTGGATACGTTTTCAGCGCATTCGACCTTTGCTTTCATGGTGTCGTCCAACACCGCGCGCGCATTGAAGCAACGACTCGCCGGCGGTGAACGCATCCGCCTGCACGCGACCGTGAAGGCCGGGCAACATGCCGCGTCCTACGAAGTGGTGACCGCCACCATCCCGGGCGCCGATCCGAAATTGAAGGACGAGGAGATCGCATTCTCCTGCCACCTCGACCACCAGAAGCCCGGCGCCAACGACAACGCCAGCGGTTGCGTGACCATCCTGGAAGTGGCGCGCACGTTGCAAAAGCTGATCGGCGATGGAACCCTCGCCCGGCCCGCGCGCACCATCCGTTTTATCTGGCCGCCGGAAATCGAAGGTACCGTCACGCTGCTCAATGCGCGGCCGGACCTCGCAGCGCGCATCAAGGCGGTGGTGCACATGGACATGGTCGGTGGCGGACCGGCGACGCAAGCCGTGTTCCACGTAACGCGCGGTCCGGCCAGCCTGCCGTCTTTCGTGCACGACGTGGCCTGGAATTTCGCACAATGGGTCAACGAGCAGAGCTATCAATTCGCCGCCACCGGCAAAGCGCCGTATCCGATGCTTGCGGCCGGCGGTGGCAAGCAGCCGCTGCGGGCCGAGGCGACGGCATACACCATGGGAAGCGACCACGACGTCTACCAGGATTCTTCCTTCGCGATTCCCGCGATCTATCTCAACGACTGGCCGGATCGTTATATCCATACCAACCTCGACTCGGCGGCGAATATCGATGCCACCAAGCTGGGGCGCGTGGCTTTCATCGGCGCGGCCAGTGGCTACATGCTGGCCAATGACGAACGACTCAAGGCAGCTGCCGCCAGGCACACCACCGAGGGACAGCCTGTTGCCAGCGGCGACGGCGCGCTGGTCTTCCGCCGCGTGGCCACCTTGCGCGGCCCGATGTCAGTGTTTGGCTATGACTATTTTTCCGATCATGCCAAGGCCGCAGGCATCGCCACACCGAAATTGCTGGAGTACGAAGGACTGCGTGGCGCCGGCGGTGAATACAGCTACGAAGCCCTGAACTTCGCCGATGGGAAACGCAACGCAGTGCAAATCCGCGACGCGCTGTCGGCGCAATTCGGACCGGTGCCGCTCGATCTGGTGGTGGAGTACCTGAAGGCGCTCGAAAAAATTCGCGTAGTGGCCAGGTTGCCCTGATAGGGGCACTACATCGCCTCTATCAGCGCCAGGTATCGCGGCTCAAGCCTGAGTGATTCCAGGTCGCTATCGTTCTCCACCCAGCCCTTGTCACCCCAGCCCTTGCCGACGGCTGCTTCCAGCGCGTCGAGGGCGTCGCCGGTGCGGCCGAGCATCGAGTAGGTGCAGGCCGCGTTGTACAACATCATCGGGTCAGTCGGATCCACCGCCAGTGCGCGCTGGATAAAGGTGGTGGCGAGCTCAGTGTCGTGCACGCTGGCTGCGCATACGGCGGCCAGGATGCAGGCGCGGGCGTCGTCGGGATTCAATTCCAGGAACTGCTCGGTAAGCTTGAGTTGCTTGCGGAGCGCCACTGATGCCTCATCGCGCCGTCCAATCGAGGTCAGCGCCTGGGCTATGAAGCCGGGGACCTGGTAGTCCTCAGGCCGCAGCAGCGCTGCGCGTTCGAACAGGTTCAGGGCGTCCTGGAACCTGCCCTGCGATTGCCGGGCACGGGCAAACCAATAGACGGCATCAAATAGCTGCGGGTCCAGGCGCATGGCCTGTTCGAATTCCTGCGCAGCTTCGTCGAAGCGTTTGTAGAAGGTGGCCACCATGCCCCGGGACACATGCGCCTCGGCGAGGTCCGGCTCCAACTCGATCGCCCGGCGGCTGGCGTTGTCAGCCTCGCGCAGGTTCGACTCGCGAAAATCGAAAAAGCTGTAGAGCAGGGAGTAGCAATCGGCAAGTCCGGCATAGGCGCGGGCATAGGTCGGGTCGATGGCGATGGCCTTCTCGAACATCCGTCGCGACTGGTCGAGGTTCTTGCCGCGGATCTCGAATCCCTGGCGCCCGCGCAGGTAGAAATCGTAGGCCTCGATGTTGACCGGACGTGGCTGCTCGATCTGCTTCTTCTCGTCCTCGCTGAGGATGATCCGCAGCGCTTTCACGATCGCCTGCGAAATATCGTCCTGGATTTCGAACACGTCTTCCATCTCGCGGTCGTAGCGTTCCGACCACAGGTGGTAGCCGTCGGCCACGTTCACCAGTTGCACGTTGATACGGATCTTGTTGCCCATCTTGCGCACGCTGCCTTCCAGCATCGTCGACACCTTGAGCTGCTTGCCGATCTCGCGGATGTCTTCCTTCCTTCCTTTGTAGGCGAACGAGGAGGTGCGCGATGCAACGCGCAGGGCCTGGATCTTGGACAGCGCGTTGATGATCTCCTCGGCCATGCCGTCGGTGAAGTATTCGTTCTCCGGGTCCGCGCTCATGTTGGCGAACGGAAGCACTGCGACGGACTTGGCCATGGACACCACCGGCGGCGGCAGCACCATGGTGTCGTTGGGCGTGTTCATGTTGCCCGAGGACAGCGCCTGGGAAAACTGCGCCGTCGTTGAAAACCGCCCCGCCGGATCGGTCGCCATCGCCCGGGCGACCGCGCGTTCGACACTCTCCGGCACCGCGGCTCGAACGGTGCGCAGGGGCCGGGCAGTCTCGGTAAAGCGCTTTGCCATCACTGCCTGCGCATTGCTGCCATCGAACGGCCGCTCGCCCGACAACATTTCATAGATCACGCAGGCCAGGCTGTATTGGTCGCTACGCCCGTCCAGGTTGATTTCGCCGGATGCCTGTTCGGGACTGACGTAGGCGGGCGTACCGATCATCATCCCGACCTGGGTAAGCGTCGAGGAATCGGCGGCGCTGACCGCCTTGGCGATGCCGAAGTCCATCACCATGGCCACGCCTTCGTAAAGCATGACGTTTTCGGGCTTGATGTCGCGGTGGATCACGCCGTGCCGGCTGGCGTAGTCCAGCGCCGAGGCAATCGCGCAACCGTGGCGCACGCTTTCTTCGACCGACAACTGCTGTTCGCGATCGAGGCGCTCGCGCAGCGATTCACCCTCGACATAGGGCATCACGTAGTAGAGCAAGCCTTCCACGCTGCCCGAGTCGAACAGCGGCAGGATGTGCGGATGGCTCAGTCGCGCTGCGACCTTGATCTCCTGCAGGAATCGCTCCGAGCCGAGACTCGCCGCGAGTTCTGAGTGCAGCACTTTGATGGCGACGGAGCGGTCGTGCTTGCAGTCCTGGGCCAGGAAGACCGCGGACATGCCGCCGCGTCCAAGCTCGCGGTCGATGATGTAGGACTGCGCCAGGGATTGCCGCAGGCGCTCGATTGGAAGTCCCCGGTCTTGCGACATCAGCTGTCCCCGCAGGCTATCCGCTGGATGCTATCAGCAATCGTGTTATGGAGCCTTGGCGAGGGCGGACTCCACCAGCCCGGATGAGAAGCGCCATCAGCGTGTCAGCCCCGCTCAGCGACCGCCGCCACCGCCACCGCCACCACCGCCACCCGACGATCCACCCCCGCCGCCACCGGAGCTCGAGCCCGGTGGTGTTGACGATGATGAAATCTGTTGCGTGAGTGCGCTGCCCAACGAATTGCCCAGGCTGGCCAAGCCCATCTGGCCCGGCATGCCGCTACCGTAATACCAAGCCGGCGTGGATTCCTGCGCGGTGGCCGCACCGACTGCCTGCACGAACTTGCGCGTCCACGCTTCCTCCACGTCCAGCGCCATGGCGTACGGCAGCAGTGCTTCGTATCGGCCTGCATCCAGCGCAGGCGCTTCGCCGGGCGCTGGCACCGCCTTGAGTTCGTCGCGCTCGGCAACGCCCATATACAGGCGAAGCCCTTCAATCTCATCGAGCAGCTTGCGACCTTCGGGCGAGGGCGCCTTCATCAGATAGGCGAACACGCCGTGGACGATAAGCGTCAGCACCGACAGTACGACCAAGGCAGGGATGCCATTGCCACCCGATACAGCGAAGGCAATAAAGCCAACCATGACCGAAAAAACAAGGCCCCAGCCCAGCGTGCTGGAATGGGTGGCGTAGTAACGTGGCTTGAGTCGTTTGCCGATGGCGCTGGCATGCGCGGCGATCGAACTGCTGACTCGCGCGGCTTGGGTATTCTTCAATTCGATTTCGCTGCTTTCCTTGAACAGGCGCGCCGCCAGCGGCTGCTGGCTGAGTTCAAGCAGTTCAAGCTTTGCGCCCGGCTCGCGCACCAGTCGCCAGCCGTCCTTGGCGCCCTTCTCGCCGGCGTGGATCTGCAGGAAACCGCGCACGCCCATGTCCACCACATCGGCCGCGAAACTGCGTTGGTCGTGGCCCATGCGCCGCAACACGCGCAGTTCGCCGGGGGAAAAATCCTGCGGTGGCTGGTAGCGCGGAAAGATCGGGCCGGGCGGCGGATCGCGTCCCACCCGCAGCCAGCGCCACGAATAGAAGCCGAGTAGCAGCGCCAGTCCGGCCAGCCCAATCAGCACGCCGCGGTTGTCGCGCAGGAACCAGCGCCAGCGGTCGGCGCGGGTAGGTTCGGTGACGAGGCCTTTTGGAAAGCCCACAGAAAGCGTCAAGCCTTCGCCTGGCGCGAATGCGCGAGTGCCGCGAAACACTGCCTCGCCTGGCGCGGGTGAGCTTGCCTGGTAGTCGCGCCCGGCTTCGCCGAAGCGACCGGTGTAGCCGTCCAGGCGCAGTGAATCCGACGTGACCGCCGATGGCAGGTGGACCCGGGCTTGCACCGCATCGATGGGGAAATCCCAGCCCAGTCCGGTGACGTTCCAGTACAGCTCGTCGTGGTCGGCAAAAAAGCCCAACTGCCGCGATGTGCGGTAACGCAGCGTGAAGGTGAAATCCCCCGGTGTCGGCAGGAAATTGTCATTGCCTGTGTTGATGCGCACGCCGTTGGCGATTTTTTCGGTGAAGTTCGGCTCTGGATGGCCGTCTCGTTCAACGCCCAGCAATTCGAAATCCACGACCACGCGATTGCCGAGGCGGTCCTTGTAGCGGGTCGGGAAATCGCGGTAGATGCCGCGCCGGATATTGCTGCCCTCGGCGCGCACGCGAATGGTCTCGACCACGTCCAGGCGGCCGTCGGCGCGGATGGTCAGGTCGCTGTCGTAGGACAGGATGCGCTCGTCGGCGGCTACCGGGGCCAGCACCACCAGCCACCCAGCCATGGCCAGCAGCATCGCCAGGCAACGGTTCATGGATTCAACTCCAGTCGAGGCGCCTGCGCGGTTGATTGATCAGCCTCGAAGAATTCCGCTTCCTTGAAACCGAAGGATCGTGCCACCAGCACGTCCGGGAATTTCTGCACGCCATCATTGAGCGCGCGCACCGCGCCGTTGTAGAAACGGCGAGCGTATTGCAGGTGGTCTTCGACATCCACCAGGTCGCGTTGCAGGCGCAGGAAGTTCTCACTGGCCTTGAGTTCGGGATAGGCCTCGTTGAGCACCAGCAGGCGGCCCACTTCGTGTTCCAGCGCCGCCTCCACGTTGGCCAGGCGTGCCGGCGAGCGTGCCGACATCGCTTCGCTGCGAAGCGCCGTCACTCGCTCGAACAGGTTTTTTTCGTGCCCGGCATAGGCCTTCACCGCCTCCACCAGCATCGGCACCAGGTCATGCCGGCGCAGCAGTTGCACGTCGATGTCGCTCCATCCGGCGCGGACCTGGTTGCGCAGGCGCACCAGGCCGTTGAAGCTGAACACCGCCCAGGCCAGCAGTGCGGCGGCGATCAGTGCGAGTACGAGGCCCATGCGCGATCCTGCTGCGGTTGATCAGGCGCCTAGTATCCACGCATCGAAGCGGGTCTGGAAATCGCTTAAGGTAGTCCCAGCCTTAACCGGAGCCACTGCCCATGCATCGCCTGCTCGCCATCGGCCTGACCGCGCTCGCGGCACTTTTCCCTACCGGCCATAGCCAGGCCAAATCGCCAGCCGACCCGGTGGAAACGGCCATCGTCGCCCACGTCCGCCAGGACCACGAACGGGCGCTGGCCCTGCTTCGCGAGACGGTGGATATCAACAGCGGCACCATGAACCTGGATGGCGTTCGCCAGGTGGGCGCAATATTCGATCGCGAGTTGAAAGCCCTGGGCTTCAAGACCCAGTGGGTGGATGGCAAGGCCTTCAATCGCGCCGGGCATCTGGTAGCCAGCCGCGGCAAGCGCGGGCCGAAGCTGTTGCTGATCGGCCACCTCGACACCGTGTTCGCGCCGGACAGTCCCTTCCAGAAACTGACGGTGGACGGCGGCACCGCACGCGGCCCGGGCGTGGTCGACATGAAGGGCGGCATCGTCATCATCATCCACGCCTTGCGCGCGCTTGAAGCCAGCGGCCAGCTCGATCGCATCAGCCTGCGCGTGCTGTTGATGGGCGACGAGGAGAATCGTGGCGAGCCGATGGCGCTGTCCAACCAGGCCTTGCTCGCCGCCGGTGATTGGGCGGATGTCGCCATGGGCTTTGAAGATGGCGATGGCGACCCGACGCATGCGGCGATCTCCCGCCGCGGCGCGAGCGACTGGACGCTGGAGGTGACGGCCAAGCCGGCGCATTCCTCGCAGATCTTCCAGCCGGGCGTGGGCGTCGGCGCCATCTTCGAGGTCGCGCGCATCCTCGATGGTTTTCGCAGCGCCCTGTCCGAGGAGCCCAACCTCAGCTTCAATCCCGGCGTGATCGTCGGTGGCACCGATACCGCGCTGGATGTCGACAGCTCGCGCGGCACGGCGTTCGGCAAGGGCAATGTGATCGCGCAGTCCGTGCGCGTCAGCGGCGACCTGCGTTCCATTTCACCGCAGCAACTGGCTAGCGCCCGCGCGACCATGAAGCAGATCGTCGCTGCGCATCTGCCCGGTGCGGATGCGACGATCACCTTCGCCGAAGGTTACCCACCCATGGCGCCGACACCCGGCAATGCCACACTGCTCGCGATCTACGACGCCGCCAGCCAGGACCATGGCTTTGGCGCCGTGACGGCGATCAATCCGCGCAAGGCCGGCGCGGCGGACATTTCATTTGTCGCCGACAAGGTGGACATGGCCATTGATGGCATCGGCATGCGCGGCGCGGATGGCCACACGGTGGACGAGACCGCCGATCTGGGCACACTCGACTCGCAGACGATCCGCGCCGCCGTCACCCTGCGTCGCCTCATTCGCTGACAGGCACGATTGCAAGAGCCCCGCAGACGCGGGGTTTGCCTTGCCTGACCACAATTTTCCCGAAATACGTTTGACAGGTTACGGGTGGACTGCCTTTGCCCGATTCAACCAGACCGGAGGCCGTCCATGGCTCGCAGTGCAATCCAACTCCTGCTGTGGGCTGCGCTCGGTTTGTCGGCCCAGGCCGCGCTCGCGCAATGTCCAGCCCAGCTGCCCGTGCAGGGCGCGCCGCCACCGGCGCCCCTGCCGGTGTTTCCCGCCGACAACTGGTGGAACCTCGACATCCGCACCGCACCCGTGGATGCCAACTCCACCAGCTACATCGCCTTCATCAACAACGGCGGCACGCGGCGCTTGCATCCGGATTTCGGCGGCGAGGAATCGCCGGGCAGCGTCGCCATCTACGGCATGCCCTATGCCGTCGTTGACGGGACACAGCCCAAACAGGCGGTCACCTTCCAGTACTGGGATGAAAGCGATGGCGTGGACATCAACACCGGGCAGGGCCTGCCCTTCTATCCCATTCCAGAACAAGCCAAGACCCAGACACACTGGGTGGAAGGCGGCGCGGAGGCCTCTGTCGACCAGCGCAGCCAGAACGATCGCCACCTGCTGATGGTCGATTGCAGCAACCGCCATCTGTACGAGTTGTACAACGTCTATTTCAATGCGAGCCAGGGCAAGTGGTACGCCGGTTCCGGCGCGTTCTTCGACTTGAATGCAAACCATCGCCGCCCCGACGGATGGACTTCGGCCGATGCAGCCGGCCTAGCCATCTTTCCGGGGCTGGTGCGCTACGACGATGCCGCCAATACGACCATCACCGACCTGGGCCATGCATTGCGCGTGACGGTGCGTGCCACCAACGGTTATGTCTATCCTGCCTCGCATCGCGCCGGCAGTATGGCCGGCGCGTTGCCGATGGGTGCACGGCTGCGCTTGAAGGCCAGTGTCGGCGGGCTGGACCCGGCCATGCGGGCCAGCGATCCGGCCTCGCAGAAAATCTTCCGCGCCATGCAGAAGTACGGTCTGATCGTCGCCGACAACGGCTCGGACATGTACATCACCGGCAGCTTCGACCTGCGCTGGAACAACGGCGTGCTCAATCCTGCATTCGCAACTCTAAGCGCCAGCGACTTCGACGTCGTGCAGTTGGGCTGGAATCCGCCGCCGCCGGGCACGACATTGCTCAGCGCCGTCAGCGCCAGTCCCAATCCGGTGCCCGGTGGCAATGCGGCCACCGGTACCGTCACGCTGACCAGCGCCGCGTCCGCGGCGGGCGTGCTGGTCAACCTGTCCTCGGCCAATCCGGCGGCCACGATGCCAGCGAGTGTTTCCGTGCCCGCTGGCGCCGGCAGCGCGAACTTCGCGATCGCCACATCGGTCGTATCGGTTTCCACAGTCGGTACGCTGTCGGCCAGTTACGACGGCGTGACCCGAACCACCACCTTCGCCGTGAATCCAGTACCGGCGGCGGCCTTGTCGAGCCTGTCGCTCAACCCGGGCACGGTGTTTGGCGGAACGTCCTCGACCGGAACCGTCACGCTGACCCAGGCGGCGCCAGCGGGCGGGCTCAGCGTGGCCCTGGCATCATCAAAGCCTGCCGTGGCCAACGTGCCGGCCAGCGTACTGGTGCCGGCGGGATCGAATTCGGCGAGCTTCACCATCAGCACGTCGATCACCAGGAAGAATGCATCGTCGGTCATCTCCGCCAGTTATTCCGGGGTCGTCAGGACCGCAACATTGGCCGTCAAGCGGCGTTGAGCCGGGCGCTTGATCGCGGCTTCGGTCCGGCGCAAGCTTTCGATCAGGGCAGCAACGCGAAGGGGCATCGTATGAAGCGCGGATGGATCTTGCGAGTAATGTTGGTTGCGGCACTGTGCCTGCCAGCGACGTCTGCGCTGGCAGCCGGGGTCGGCCTGGTGAAGACTTCCAAGGGCAGCGTGTCCATCCTGCGCAACGGCAAGCAGTTGGCGGCGCCCGTGGGCACGGCCATCGAAGCGTCGGACACGATAGTCACTGGCAAGGACGGCAGCGCCGGCATCACCTTCATCGACAACTCACGCATGGCGCTCGGCCCGGGCAGCACGCTGGCAATCGACCGCTTCGACTTCGACCAGACCACCCACGACGGTCACTTCGACAGCACACTCAAACGCGGCACCTTGTCGGCGGTATCGGGCAAGCTGGCCAAGCATTCGCCCAAGGCCATGACGGTGCGCACGCGATCGACCATCCTGGCCGTGCGTGGCACCGAGTTCCTGGTGAGTACGCGCTGATGGGCCCGCGTCTGTCGACTGGCCTGTTCGCGCTGATGGTCGCCGGACTTCTTGGCGCATGCGCCACCTCCCGCGACACCATCGTGCTGTTGCCCAAGGCCGATGGCAGTACCGGCGCCATCGCGGCCAGCCGCGGCGATGCCGAGATACTGCTAGACACCGCCTATGCCTCCGCGCGGCCCGGGCTGCTGGGCAGCAAGCTCAAGCGCGATACTGCCGACCGGGAGAAGCTGGACAAGCGATTCGGAGCCGCGCTGTCGGCCATGCCACCGCCGCCAAAATCCTTCGTCGTGTATTTCCTCAGCGGCAGCGACGACTTCACCGAAGAATCGAAGTCTGCCATCGCCAGCATGATGGATGAACTCAAGCAGCGACCCTCGCCGGAGGTGACCGTCATCGGCCATACCGACAAGGTGGGTGGCGACGACCAGAACGACGCGCTGTCGTTGCAGCGCGCCGGACGCATGAAGGAGTTGCTGGTCGGGATGGGCGTGCCGGCCGACAGCATCGATACGGCAGGCCGAGGCGCGCGCGAGCCCTTGGTGGATACTGCCGAAGGCGTGGACGAACCACGCAATCGCCGGGTGGAAGTCAACGTCCGCTAGACGGGCGCGGCATTTCCCTGCGTCGGGCGGCCGAGCCAGCGCAGCAACAACATGGTCTGGTCGTCGGTCGGATCGATACCTGCTTCGAAGCGCGCCAGTCGCGCCAGCACGTGTGCCCCTGATTCGGCCACATCGCCGCCGCCCGAGCACGCCGACTGCAACGCCGACTTCATCGCCTCCCGACCCCACAGGCTGCCGTCGGACGACATCGCCTCGGTGAAGCCATCGGATACCAGTGCCAGCCATTCACCGGGCTGCAATGCGTGCTTGACGCTGGTGTAGCCGATGTAATCGAACACGCACAAGGGTGGTCCGCCACCACCATCGAGTACCTGCACGTTGCCGTCGGTGCCAACGTGCAGCAAGGGCTCGTGCCCGGCGTTGCAATATTCCAGCTGCCCGGTGTCGAGGTCGAGCACGACGGCGAGCAAGGTGACGAACAACTCGTCGGGGTTGTCGCGCACCAGTTCGATGTTGATCAGTTCCAGCAGGTCGCCCAGGCTGCTCGGTCCGCGCAGGCTGGTGCTCTTGGTCAGCGCCTTGCTCACCGCCATGAACAAGGCCGCCGCCAGGCCCTTGCCCGCCACGTCGCCAACCACGGCGAACAAGCGTCGCTGGTCGAGGTAGAAGAAGTCGTAAAGATCGCCGCCTACTTCGCGCGCGGGGCGCATATGGGCAAACAACTGCACTCGTTTCTCGTTGGCCAGCACCTTCTCGGGTCGGGGCAGCATTCCGGTCTGGATCCTGCGCGCCGCTTCTAGCTCGCCGGCGGTACGCGCACTGGACTCCCGCTCGCTCGCGAGGTTTGCAGACAGGCGCTTTCGCTCGATCTCGATCAGCATCCACGCGCCCAGCACGAGCAGGGCATGTACGGCAGTCAAGCCAGCCAGCGGCGTCAGCGGATCGAACAATTGTCGTTGCCACAGGTAGGCGGCAACGCCGCCGCCCAACAGCAGGCTGGCGCTCGCCAGGTAGGTCATCGCGGATTGAAGCGGCGACATCCTCGGCATCCAGGCAACCGCCAACAGCGCCAGCAGCGCGAAGCAGCCGGCTTCTATTCCGCGCGCCGCCTCGGGACGACGCAGCAGCGTCGCGCCGAAGATGTTCTCGATGACCTCCGCGTGCACCTCGACGCCGGGAAGCCGTTCGCCATTGGGCGTCAGCTGGTAGTCCACCAGGCCAAGCCCGACGACGCCCACCAGGGCAATGCGGCCGGCGATCAGGTCCGGGTCATCACGGCCTTCCAGTACGTCAACGGCGGACACGTACCGGTTGATGTCGTGGCCGGCGTAATGCACGAAAACGCTGCCGTCCGCCTGGGTCGGCAGGGCCAGGTCGCCGATCACGATCTTCAGCGGTGCCGGCGGTTCGGAAACGATGCTGAAGACCGGCTCGCCGGCGGCGACGCGCAGGCACTCCAGCGGCATCGACAGCAAGGGATAGCCGGCCACGCTGGCCACCAGCGGCACGCGCCGGACCACGCCGTTGTCGAGGTGCGCGTTGAACAAGCCACGGCCCGCCGCCGCGCTGTCGATTTGCGGCAGGCTTCGTTCGCCCTTGAGGAAGGTGTCCAACTGCGGCGGCGCGCCCACGATGCGCGCCGGTGCGAAGCCGTCACCGCCGCTGCCGGCCTTGTTGCCGCCGACCACGCCCAACACGACGGGCGTGCGAGCCAGCGCGCCGGCGAATATTTCGTCGTTCGACGGGAGTTGGCGCAGTCGGCTTGCCAATGTCGGATCGCTTTCGCCAAAGCGCTGCGCCAGCAGGTCGGGCGAGGTGCGGTCGGGTTCGGCGAAAACGATGTCGATGCCCGTGACCGCAGGTTTGCGTGCCGCGATCCGGTCCACGAGGCGCGCCATCGTGTCGCGCGGCCAGGGCCACTGGCCTACCTGCTGGAGACTGCGATCATCGATGGCAATGATGACCACAGGTTGCGCGCTGCGCACGCGCGGCCAAAGTTTCTGGTAGGTGTCGAAGCCGAAGTTGCGCAGCCCGGGCAAGGGGCCTGGTTCGGGCAGTAACAGCGAAAAACAAGCTATCAGGGCAAGCGCGGCCGCCCAGGATCGTCCACGCCCGGCTACGACCAGGCGTTGCCAGCCGGGTGTCGGAATGTCTGCCAGCGAGGGTCGCGGCGGGCTGGTCACGGGCTAGACGTCGAGTTCCAGTCCATCGTAGGCGGCCAGGATTTCCAGGTGCTTGCCCATGCGCGTGATCTCCTCGAGTCGCTGCGCCTCATGGCACAGGCGATCGATGGCCGCATCGTCGTTCACCGGTTCGTGGTGGAACAGGGCCAGGCGTTTCGCGCCCGCCTGCTGGCACAGTTCGACGCCCACCACGTTGCTCGAGTGTCCCCAGTCCTCGCGGATGGAGACGCTGTCGGCCAGGGAATACATGGCATCGAAGATCACCAGGTCGGCGTTGCGGAACAACTCGACGAAACCGCGCACGTCCTCGGCCTGTTCGGGCTTGTGCTCGGCGTCGGTGGAATACACGACGGCCTTGCCATCCCGTTCGAAGCGGTAGCCGTAGGAGTCACCCCCGTGAAGTTGCAGTCGCGCCATCACCTGGTAGCCGGCGATCTCGTAGCTTCGTTCCGGTTCCAGCACGATGAATTCAATGTTCGCGCCCAGCCTGGAAAAATCGACCGGAAAGCTCGGTTCGTCCTGCTGGCGGCGGAAGGCGTGTTCCAGGCGTTCGTGGCAACCATAGATGCGGATGTGCTGGCCGGGCACATAGGCAGGCACGAAGAAGGGAAAACCCATGATGTGGTCCCAGTGCAAATGGGACATGAAGATGTGGAACTGGCCGGGTTGCCCGGCCAGTCGGCGCAAGGCGTCGTGTCCGGCAAGGCGCGCGCCGGATCCCATGTCGAGCAACACGATGTCATTGCCGTGTGCGCTCAGTTCAACGCAGGACGAGTTGCCGCCATAGGTGCCACCGATGCGAAACGGCAGGTCGTCGACGAAGCTGCGCGCCTTTTCGATCGTGTCGAGGTTGAGCCCGGCGCCTGCGACCAGCGCTGAAGCCAGCTTGCCGCGCAGTTGCTGCAGCCCCAACGGCGCGGGCAAGGAACCACGCGTGCCCCAGAACCGGACGCTGATGGCGTCGCTGGCGCCGTCCTGGCCGGGCCCACTGCGGGCTGGCTGCGAGGTGGCATGGGTCTGGCCGGTCAACGCTTGCTCCAGCGTCGGGTGGCAGGCGAACAGCGTGTCGAAGCGGCTGATCTGGAATATCTCCGCGACCAGTGGCTGCATGCCGGCGATAGCGAGGGCCACGCCTGCTGCGCGTGCCTGTTTCGAGGCAATCATCAGCACGCGAAGGCCCGCGCTGGAAATATATTCCACGCCCGAGAATTCGAGCACGACCCTCGGGTCGGCGCCACCCAGCCGCGACAGCAGCGCATCGCGGAAGGCATTGGCGCTTTCGATGTCCAGGCGACCGGACACCGCCAGTATCAGCGTCGATTCCTGTCGAGATTCGGCCCACTCCATGCTGTCCCCCTGCGGACCAAGCCCGTGTCTGCGAGCTTAACCAAAAAAACCGGCGCCACAAGGGCGCCGGTCGGTTGCTGCAGCAACACTTGCCGATGAAGCTTATTTCCTGAGCTTCGCCGCACAGGCCATCATCTTTCCGCCCTGCTTGCCGGTGATCAGGCCGCTGGCGACCATCCGGTCTTTGAACACTTCCATGCAGTTCTGATACGCGCTCTTGTCCGGCGTGCTGTTGAGGCACAGGTTGCTGGTGGCCTCCACGTTGGCGCCGATGATGATGCCGGCATCGTCCACCGCGTCAATGGTCGTGTCGCAGCCGTGCAGCTTCGCATTGCCGTCGTTCATCGGCCAACCGGTGTCGCGCAACAGGTTCGGCGTGATGTCGAGGTTCAGCGCGCCGAGCAAGGTCCGGTTGATCACCGGTTCCATCAGCAGGTTGGGCAGCGCGTTGCTGTCGTAGTGCGAACCGGACGAGCCACCCTGCACCGGGCTGGGCATGAACAAGCGTGGCCGGCCGGCATTGTCGGCACCCTGCAGCTTGGTTGGATCAACCACGATGCCCGCCTGGATCGGCAGGTTCGCCTTGAACGCCACGCCATTGGCATAGGTCACCACGACGGTCGGGATGACAATCGTGGCATCCGCGCCGGCAAAACTCGGCGGCGGGTTCTGCGCTGCGTTGGCCGCGTTATTGGCGATCATGACGCCGGTCGCGCCCGCATTCTGGGCGTTCTTGGTCTTGATCGCGACCGCGCAGGCGCCACGGTCGAGCAAGGCGATGTTGCCGGCTACGGCTGCGGCATTGGTAAGCGCGGTGCAGCCGTCGGTGCCCGTGGGGCCGGTTGCGTTAGCGTCATCGAGCCCGAGTACCACGGTGCCAGCGAAGTTGGCCGGCGTCGCGACCGGTCCGAACTGGGTGCCGCCATTGGCATAGTCGCCGGCAACTGCACCCGGCGCGGTGAGGCGCAAGGTCGTGCGCGGACCGAGGATCAAGCCTGCGCCTGCCGTTGCGCTGGCGCCATCGAACACCACGTTGCCGTAGTTCAATGCCGACGCCTGGCGCTCGGCGATAGTCATCTGCGTCCAGCGTTTGCCGGTGGTGTTGTCGTAGGTGAAGGTGGAATAGATGTCCGGAACGCCGAGGTAAAAAGTACCTGCGGCTTCAGTCTCGAAATTCTGGAAACCCAGGCCATGCCCGAACTCGTGCATCACCACGTCCAGGAAATTGACCTGTCCGGCTGGCGTCTGGCCATCCAGTCCGTAGTAGAAAGTAAAGTTTGAACTGAATTGAGAAAAGATATCGATGTCGTTTACCTGGTCGACGCCGGCAATCGCGTCCGCCAGTGCCGAGCTGTACCAGGTATTGGCCACCGGCGCGTTGGGGAAGTCCGAGAAGACATAGGTTGCGCCGGCCGAGCCGAGCACGTTTGGTGCGAGCGGGTTGAACTGTGCGCCGACAAACACCGGCACATCGCTCTTGAGCACGCCGCCCCAGAGGTCGGCCGCAAACTGGGCAACGATCCTGCGCTGTTGCCCGATCGAGGTGCCGGGATTGCCACCGACTGGCGCGGCCGCGGTGGGATCGTTGTAGCCCTCGCCCGGGTCGTCAAGAATGACCGGCACGACTTGCGCGGCCATGGCCTGACTGGCGGACAGTGCCAGAGCGAGTGCAGTAGTCAGCAAGAGGCGCTTATTCATGGCTCAGGCCCTCGCTTTTTGCGGCCGGCGCAGCAGTGGCGTCGGCTTCAGCAATCTGCAGGTTTCCCTGCGCGTCTTTTTCCGCGGAAAGCTCGTTCCAAAGTTCGGTGGGCACCAGGGCGCCCGTGGCGCCATTGGCCAGGCGTGCCTGAGTGGCCTCGCCTTCCGCCATCGTGCGCGGCTGCTTGAAGTCGCCGCGTTTGGCGGCAAGCTTGGCAGCCTTCGCCTCCAGTTCCTGGGCGGTGGGCTTCGCGGCTTGCACGGCAGGCACGGCGCTGGCGATTGCCAGACCAGTAACCAGCCAGAACAGGTTTGACTTGTGCTTCATTGGTGATCCCCTTCAAATGCGGACGGACTGACGTCGCCAAGGCAGCGGCGACGGAAGCTGGCTGGATTGGTCGGCGCGAGGCGACGACCCGGGCCGAGTCTATACGTGACCGCCCTCACGGTTCAACATTGCGATGCATCACGATTTTCCGCTGCGTGATGGGTGCGTGAGACTCGCGTGAAAGGGCCCGTGCTACTCCTGCCAGGGGTTTCGCAGGGGCCCGGTCTCCAAGGCTGGCGTGCCCGAATCGAGGCGGGCGACCGCTGGACTGAACGCGGCCGACCGTCCGGTCCGGACAAGGTACGCGTTCGCGCGGAGCTTCGGATACCCTAGCCGTATCACGAGTCCGACCAGGAACCCGCTTGGCCCCCGACCCGAACAATCCGCTGCTAGGCCAGGTTGCCCGCCTGGACACCCAGACCGCCATCGAGCGGCTGGAGGAGCAGGAGCCTGCCGCTGCGGCGAAGGTGCTGTCGGCGTTGCCGCGTGCGCGCGCGAACCGGATTTTTTCGGCGATGTCGGAAGAAAGTCGCGAACGCATCCTCGAAGCCGCGCCCGCAGGCACCGACTGGATGGATGCGCTGCGTTACGCCGAAGGCACGGTCGGGCGACTGTTGGAAGATCCACCTGCTGTCTTTCGCAGCGGCACCAGCGTGGCCACCGCCATCGATGTGTTGCGCGAGACCATCAGGCAACGCATGGTCACCTACCTGTTCGTCGTGGATCCGGCCAATCGCCTGATCGGCGTCGCGGCCTTCCGTGAATTGCTTTACGCCGAACGCAGCCAGACCCTGGACCAGGTGATGTTGCGCACGCCGTTTTTCCTGCTGCCCGACATGACGCTGGTGCAGGCCATGCGCGAAGTGGTCACACGACACTATCCGGTCTATCCGGTGTGCGAAGCCGATGGCACGCTGGTCGGCCAGGTGCGCGGACAAACATTGTTCGAACAACAGGCCTTTGAAATATCGGCGCAGGCCGGCGCCATGGTCGGTGTCGAGAAAGAAGAACGCCTCGCCACGCCCCTGATGCGCAGTTTCAAGTTCCGCCATCCGTGGTTGCAGATCAATCTGCTGACGGTATTCATCAGTGCAGCCGTGGTTGGCATGTTCCAGGACACCATCGACAGGATCGTGGTGCTGGCGATGTTCCTGCCGGTGCTCGGCGGGCAGAGCGGCAACCTCGGCTGCCAGTCGCTGGCCGTGGTATTGCGCGGCATGACCCTGGGCGAATTGCGCGGTATGAAAGTCGCCCGCCTGGTCGGCAAGGAAACCTTGCTCGGCCTGATGCACGGCCTGGTGACGGGTGCGCTGGCAGGCGTGGCGATGTACATCGTTGCCGGGCGTCATCCTGAAAACGGTTCCCCGATCTACCTGGCCCTCATCACCATGATGGCCATGGCCGTGAGCTGCGCCGTCGCGGGTCTCTCGGGTACGACCATCCCGCTGGTGTTGCGCAAGCTGGGCGCCGACCCGGCCACTGCGTCGAGCATCTTCCTGACCACCATCACCGACGTTGTCAGCATGGGCACCTTTCTGGCCCTGGTGACCTGGCTGATTCTTTAAAGCCTGGCCAATTGCTGCACTGCAACGTGCACCCCGGTCGCTACACCGCCACGATGGCGACGCTTCCAATTGGGGGGAGGGCAGGAGGGCCCGCAGCTGCTAAAGCGCTGCGGGCTTTTCTTTTTGTGATCCGGGTGCGACATCGCCCCATGCCAGAATCCGGCCATGTCCCCGACAACCGCTGAATCGCTCGAATCGATCGTGCAACGTGCGCTTGCACGTCTGCATCGCGTGCTCCCCTCGCTGGGCAATGAGCCGGAACAGGTCGAGCGCTTGTCGCGGCTCGCGCTTGCCAGTGATTTCGCAATCGACACGCTGGTGTCGCAACCGCGCCTGTTGGCGACGCTGGACCAGCCGGCCGAAGCACCGCCGCCGTTCGAGCTTGAACACGAAGCGCAGTGGCCCGGGCAGTTGCGCCGCTGGCGCGCCGCGCAATCGACGCGCCTGGTCTGGCGCGACGTGCATGGCCTCGATAGCGTCGAGGAAACACTGGCCGGCAGCAGCCGCATCGCCGAGCAAGCACTGGACGCGGCACTGAAGGTGGCCGCCGAACAGGTCCGGCTTCGCCATGGTGAGTTGCGCGACGAATCAGGCAAGCCACAATCGCTGGTCGTGTTCGGCTTGGGAAAACTGGGTGGCGGCGAGCTGAATTTCTCTTCCGACATCGACCTGATCTACGCCTTTTCAGCACACGGCATCAGCGACGGCGCACGCCCGTTGGATGCGGAAAACTATTTCACGCGGGTCGGGCAACGACTCGCACAGTTGCTCGGTGAAGTGACCGCCGAGGGATTCTCCCATCGCGTTGACTTGCGCCTGCGTCCGTTTGGCGCCTCGGGGCGATTGGCATTGAGCTTCGCGGCGATGGAACAGTACTACCAGCGCGAAGGCCGCGACTGGGAGCGCTACGCCTGGATCAAGGCGCGCGCGGTGGCGGGAGACATCGACGCCGGTGAGCGACTGCAATCGCTGTTGCAACCCTTCGTCTATCGTCGTTATCTCGACTACACCGCGCTGGACGGCCTGCGCGAGATGAAGGCGATGATCGACGCCGAAGTGCAGCGCCGCGAAATGGCCGACAACCTCAAGCTGGGGCCGGGCGGCATTCGAGAAATCGAATTCCTGGTGCAGGCCTTGCAGCTGATCCGCGCCGGACGCGAGCCGGCGCTGCGCCAACGCGGCCTGCTGTCTGCGCTGTTCGCGCTGGGCCAGGCCGGCCACCTGCCTGCAACCACGGTGGACTCGCTGGCAGACGCCTATCGTTTCCTGCGCCGCGCCGAAAACCGCGTACAGATGCTCGCCGACCAGCAGGTGCACGCCTTGCCCGACGCGCCGCTGGCGCGCGAGCGCATCGCCCGCGGCCTGGGCTTCGCCGACCTGCAACGTTTCCAGGCCGAGCTCGACCTGCATCGCGACGTCGTATCGCAGGCGTTCGACGGGCTGTTGCAGGCGCGTCGCCGGCGCGTGGAGTTGTCGGACATCGCCCGCTACTGGCAGGGCCTTCCGGAAGTCGGCGATGCCGATGCGCTGGCCGATGCCGGCTTCGCCGAAGCCGAATCGCACCACGCGCGCCTGCGCGATTTCGCGCGATCACCTGCCGTCCGCGCCTTGTCGGAACGCGCGCGCCATCGGCTGGACCAGGTGTTGCCAGCGTTGATCGAGGCGTGCGCGCAGAGCGGCGCGCCCGATGCCGCGTTGCCGCGCGGGCTTGCGCTGATGCAGGCCATTGCGCGTCGCGCCAGTTACCTCGCCCTGCTCGACGAACAACCCGCCGCGCTCGCGCGCCTGGTGGATGTGACCGCGCGAAGCTCGCTCTTGTCCGAACGCCTCGCGGCGCACCCTTTGCTGCTCGACGAGCTGCTCGACTCACGTGCCGCGGGCAGCTTGCCCGATGTCGAGTCGCTGAGGCGGCAGGTCTTGCAACAGGACGCAGCACTCGCGGCGCTGGACGCGGAATCGGCGCTGGTCGCGTTGAACGAACTCAAGCAAAGCCTTTCCTTCCGCATTGCGCTGGCAACCCTGGCACAGCGGCAACCGCCGCTGGAAAGCGCGCGGCAATTGGCCGCGCTTGCCGACAGCCTTCTAGCCGCAGTTGAAAGGCTGGCGCGACGCGAACTGGAACCCGCCCATGGCCGCATGCCCGGCATAGGTTTCGCGGTCATTGCCTATGGCAGCGTGGGCGGTCGCGAACTTGGATTCGATTCCGACCTCGACCTGGTGTTCCTGCACGACGCGCAGGGCGACCAGGTGTCCGACGGCGAGCGACCGCTCGATGTCCCGCGTTATTTCGCGCGGCTTGCGCAAAAGCTGGTCGGTTTGCTCGATACCGTCACCAGCGCCGGCCGGCTCTACGAGGTGGACATGCGCCTGCGTCCCGACGGCGCCAAGGGCGTGCTGGTGTCGGGCTTGCACAGCTTCATCGAGTACCAGCAGCGCCGGGCCTGGACCTGGGAATCGCAGGCCTTGGTCCGCGCCCGCGCCGTAGCGGGAGATGCGAGCCTGTGCGCGAAATTCGAAGTCGTTCGCCGCGAACTGCTGATGCGTGAACGCGACCCCGCGGCATTGAAAGTGGAAGTGATTGCGATGCGGCGCAGGATGCGCAGCGAACTCGATCGCAGCGAGGGTGCGCGCTTCGACCTCAAGCAGGGCGAAGGTGGATTGGTGGACCTGGAATTCCTGTTGCAGGAGCGCGTGCTGGCCCTTGCCGCCGCACATCCGGCCTTGTGCGATGACCGCGATACACCGTCGCTGCTGCGGGCGCTGGCATACGTCGGCGGATTGCCGGGCGGTGATGCTGCGGCCTTGTTGCAGGCACACGCGACCTTGCTGGCCCGCGGACTAGACTGCACGCTCGATCGTCGGCCCCGGATCGTGATCGAGGATGCGGCGATAGTGGCTGCGCGCGAAGAAGTTCGAAAAGCCTGCCTGGCGGCGGAGCTCGATTTCAGGGCAGGCTGAGCCGCTCGCGCACTATGGCCGCGACACGGGCCGTCTCGCGCAAGGGCTCGGCGGCGAACGGATTCAACTCACCCAGCTGCGCGCGAATGCGGCCCATCGCCTCGAGTGCCTGCAGGAATCGCCGTACCCGCCCCGTCGCGCGGCCCGGCTCGGCGACGAACACCGGCAGTGCCGTCGAGCAGGCTTCGGAAACCATGTTCACCGAATCGGGCGAGGCCACGATGCGATCTGCCCAGCCCAGGGCGCCGGCGTAGGGATTGACGCCATCACCGGCATCCATCCACACGCGATGCCCATCACCGGCATAGCGGGAGCGCAACAGCGGCGCCCATTCGCGCGGCGTGCGCCCCGATCCGCAGATCACCAGGCTGCCGCCTTCCCGCGCGAGCGTGAGTTCGAGTTTCGCCAGCATCACTTCCAGCGCGCCGCGGTCGAAGCGGGTTGCGCGGGTCGGCCCGCCAAGCAACACGGCGGTGCGCGGCTGCGGCAAACCGGCAAGCTCGGGCATCTGATCGCGTGCTTGTGCAAGCCACGCGGCGTCCACGGGGTTGAGGCTGCCCAAGAGTTGGATCACGTTGTCACCCTGCAACCCGTCGTGCTCGGGCGCAATCACCAGGTCCCAATGTGTCGTGCTGATGCGGGGATCGAGGATCTGGACGGCGCGCACGCCGGCAGCGCGTGCCTGCCGCGTGGCCAGTGCGGCCAGGCGCCCGCAACCGATCGCCAGCGACGGCGGATGGTCGCGAAGGGTCCGCGTGAATCCTTCGCCGAAGGCTGAACCGGAGCCGGGAACCTGGCGCGGCGCCAACCAGCGGGCCGGCGCGGCGGCGCGCAGCGACCATTCCCTCACGGGAAGCGCGAGTGCCAGCGCCAGGGCCAGGGCCAGCGCCTGCCGGCGATTGCCGGCGGCGCCGTCGTGCACGGCCCAGCAGGAATCGCGGTCGAGGCTCGTCGTTGCGGTCGGGGTGGGCACGGCTGCCGAGCTTATCAGTTGGGCTGCATCACGTTGACGCGGCTCACACACCTCACGGGCGCCAACTCTGCAATGATCACCCGCTGATGAAGACCCGGAGAATTCGATGAAACGCCTGATCCTTCCCCTGCTGCTCGGCCTGGCACTGTCCGGCCCGGCCGCCGCCGCCAAATACAACATCGACGCCAACCACACGCAGGTGAACTTCAGCTACCTGCACGGTGGCTACGCGAACTTGGGCGGCCGCCTGAACCAGGTTACCGGCACGCTGGATTTCGATGCGCAACAGCCGGCCAAGTCCTCGATCGACGTGCAGATTCCGATGTCGAGCCTCAGTACCGGGGTGACGAAGCTCGATACGCACCTGAGCAGCGCCGATTTTTTCGATGTCGAAAAATTCCCGACTGCCAGCTTCACCAGCAAGCAGGTAACGGTAGTGGGCAAGGGCAAGCTGAACGTCGCCGGTGACATGACCCTGCATGGCGTCACCCGGCCTGTCGTCTTCGAGGTGACCATCATCCAGGCCGGCATGCATCCGATGCGCAAGGTGCCGGCCGTGGGTTTCGAGGCCACGACCACCATCAAGCGCTCGGAGTTCGGCGTCGGCGGCTTGCTGCAGGCCGCGTCGGACGAGGTCAAGCTGCGCATTGCCATGGAAGCACAACAGCCGAAGCCTGAAGCCGCGCCGGCCAAGTAGGCACGACCCGTGTGGCCGGTGGTGTCTCGGGGTAAAATGGCGGCTTGTCCCAGCCGGAAGCCGCCATGTCGAGCACCGAACCCCAGCCGGCCAACACCGAGCTCACCTACGCGGTCACGCGCGCGCAGCTGCCGCTGAGCTGCCCGACGCCCGCGATGGCTTTGTGGAATTCGCATCCGCGCGTGTACCTGCCCGTCGAGGCGACGGGCTCGGCCCGCTGCCCGTATTGCGGCGCGCTGTTCGTGCTGGAAGACTGACGATCAGGGCCTGCGCGTCGCCATGCGCCGCCTGACCGTGCTGCAGCTGTTGCCCGCGCTGGGCAGCGGCGGTGTCGAGCGTTCAACCCTGGAAATTGCCGCGGCGCTGGTCCGGGGCGGGCACCAGTCGGTGGTCGTGTCCGCGGGCGGGCGCCTGGTTGATTCCCTGCTGCGTGGCGGCAGCGAACACATCGAGCTCGACATCGGTCGCAAGTCACTGTCCACGCTGCGCCATGTGTTCGCGCTGCGCCGGATCATCAGGCAATACCAGCCCGACATCGTGCACGCCCGGTCGCGTCTGCCGGCCTGGCTGGCCTGGCTTGCGATGCGCGGACTCGGGACGCCGCGACCACATTTCATCACTACCGTGCACGGGCTCAATTCACCGGGCTGGTATTCCTCGATCATGACCCGCGGCGAACGCGTGATCTGCGTGTCGGGTTCGGTCCGCGCGCATGTGTTGTCGCATTGGCCGGTGACTGCGCCGGCAAACCTGGTCATCATCGAGCGCGGCATAGACGCGGCGCATTTTTGCCCGGCCCCGGAAGGCAGGCCGCCGAACAACGGACCCAAGCGCCTGCTGATGCCGGGCCGCGGCACGCGACTGAAGGGGCACGAAGCCGCACTGAACCTGCTGGCCGACCTGCGCGCCTCGGGCTGCGACGCCAGCTTGTGGTTGCTCGGCACGCGCGAGCCCGGCCGCGAGGCGTACGTGGCGGAGCTCGAATCAGTCGCGGCAAGGCTGGGCATCGGCGATGCGCTCGAAATCAGCCCGCCCATCCACGATGTGTTGTCTGCTTACCGACAGGCAGACCTGGTGTTGCAACTCTCCGGAAAACCCGAGGCTTTCGGTCGAACCGTGGTTGAAGCGCTATGCACGGGAACCCCGGTGGTGGGCTGGAACCATGGCGGCGTGGGTGAACTCCTGGGCCAATATTTCCCTGAAGGGCTGGTGGCACTGGGCGACCGCCAGGCGCTGCTGGCCACTACACTCGAGGTCCTGGCGCAGCCGCGTCCCGCGCCGCCAATCAATCCGCAGTCCCTGGCAGCCATGCAAGCCCAGACATTGGAGGTCTATGAATCAGTCGTTGCCTGAGGCCCCCGGATTTCGCTGGACCCCCTATGTCGTGCTCGCGTTCGTTGCCTTGTGGCCGGCCGTGGGTGTGGCCGAGGCGGTGCTCAGCCTGGGCGCGCTGGCCAGCCTGACCATCCTGTCGGTGCGTCGCTTCAACCACGGCACGGCCTTGCTCAGTCGTGAGGCTTGGGCACTGATCACCGCGCTGTTCTTCTGCTATTGGCTGCCGGAATTTTTTTCCGCCATCGATGCCGTGGATGGCCGTCGCGCCTGGCGCGAAGTGTTGCTTGACCTTCGCTACCTGCCGTTCCTGTGGTTGACGGCGATGGCGGTCGGACCCCGCGATGGTCGTCGCATCGTGTTCATCGGGCTGGGACTGATCACCTTGTTCTGGTCGCTGGATGGCGTCGTGCAGGCCATCACCGGTTACAGCCTGGGCGGCGCGAATTCTTCCGACCGACTGAGCGGGATCTTCGGCGCCGACAACCTCAAGCTTGGCCTGGTGCTGGCCACGCTGTCGCCATTCGCGCTGGAAATGGCCGCGGAAAAATTCCACGCACCCGGCTGGATTGCAACCGCCACCTTGTTGGGCACCGTCATCCTGCTCGCCGGCTCGCGCGCCTCCTGGCTGGTGTTTGGATTGGTGTTGCTGGCCAGCGGCTGGCGCCGGTTGAGCCGCCGGCAGTTGTTGCTGACGATGGGCATCGGACTGGTGATCAGCTCGGCCCTGGCTTTCAGTTTTTCGTCGCAGTTTGAAAGCCGCATCGCGCGCTCGCTCGAGGTGTTCAGCGGCGACCGCGCCGGCCTCGACGAGGCGCTGTCGGGCCGGCTGAGCATCTGGAGCGCGGCAACGGGCATGATCGCCGATCATCCGGTCAATGGCGTGGGCATTCGCGGTTTTCGCGACGCCTATGCCCAGTACGCATCCAGCGATGATTTCTGGTTAAGCCACGGCCAGCAGGGCGCGCTGCATGCGCACCAGATCGTGCTGGAGATCCTGAGCGAAACCGGATTCATCGGCCTGTTGTTGTGGCTGATGGGCTTCGCGCTGGCCTGGCGCGCATGGCGCTGGTCGTTGCCGCCGGCGCGACGTCGCGCGGCCGTGCCCGCGTTGTCGCTGGCCGTGACGGTGTTTCCGCTCAATACCAGCCTGGCCTTCTATTCCACCTTCTGGGGCGGCGTGTTCCTGCTGCTGCTGGCCTTGTTCGCCGGTTCGCTGTTCGCGTTGCAAGACGATGCCCCGGCCACCGATTAGCGGCGTCGTCACCACGTTCAATAACGCCGGCACCTTGCACGACTGCCTGGCGAGCCTGGCCTTCTGCGATGAAATCGTGGTGCTCGATTCCGGATCGGACGACGCCACCCGCGACATTGCCGAGCGCCACGGCGCGCGAATCTTCATCGAGCCCTTCAAGGGTTACGGGCTGCAGAAACAATCGGCCATCGACAAGGCCGCTCACGACTGGGTCCTGTTGCTCGACGCCGATGAAACCCTCACCGAGACCGGTCGCGACATCATCGAGGCCGAGCTGCAGGCGCCGCGCGCCGACGGCTACCGATTGCCGCGACGCGAGTGGCTTTTCTGGCGCTGGCCGCATCCGTGGACGCGCCCGAACTGGCACCTGCGATTGTTCCGGCGCAGCTGCGGCGCCCTCAATTCGGTGCCCGTGCACGCCGCGCCGGAAGTGCGCGGCACGGTGCGCGACATCGACGCCGGGTTTCGCCACTACGGCGAACCGGAAATCGCCGTGCGCGTGGACAAGATCAACCGATACTCAAGCGGGCTGGTGCAGTACAAGGCCAGTCGCTCGCCACGCTTTCTCGGTTTGCGCCTGGTGTTCTATCCGGGCGTCGCGTTCCTGCGCTTCTACGTCGGCCAGCGCTATTTCCTCAACGGCTGGGCGGGCTTCATCGCCGCGCGCACGCAGGCGTTCTACGCTTTCCTGAAATACGCGAAGGTGCTCGAGGCCGGGCGCCAGGGCCGGCCGTAGTGCGGTGCCTGGGCACGGCGCCGCTGGAAGGGATGGCGCGCGCCATCGCTCGCCTGCCGCAATCGCTGCTGCTGGCGATGTCATCGTTCCTGGCCTGGCTTCTCTTGCCACTGATGGCGGAACGCCGGCGCATTGCCGGCATCAACATCGCGCTGGTTTTTCCCGAACTCGATGCCGCCGCGCGGCAGCGACTGTTGCGCGACAACCTGCGCGAGACGGTGATGGGCGGCTTCGAATTGCTGCGTGCCTGGTATGCGCCTGATTCACGCCTGCACGACGCGGTGCGCATCGAAGGCCTGGAGCACCTGCAGGCAGCGAAGGATGCCGGGCAGGGCGTGTTGTTGTTCACAGGCCACTTCACGCAGACGGAATTGGCAGCGTGGTTGTTGAAGCGCGCCACCGGCGGTGCCGTGCGCGGGGTGGTGCGGCGGCACAATTCGACCTGCATCGAAGCAATGTTCGAACGCGCGCGGCAGCGCATCTTCGGCACGACCCTGGCGAAGAAGGATGTTCGCGGCTTGTTGCGAAGTTTGCAGGCGGGCGAGTGGGTGGTCTATTCGGCCGACCAGGATTTCAACTACCAGCATGCTTTCGCGCCGTTTTTCGGAATCCCGGCGGCCACGCTCACCGGCACATCCGAACTGGTGCGTCGCAGCGGCGCGCGCATGCTGCCGTTCTGGTTCCATCGCGCCGACGACGGCCGTTACCACCTGCGCATCGAAGCCGCGTGGCCGGGCTGGCTCGATGCGCCGCCTGCACAGTCCGCTGCCATCTACATGCGCGAACTCGAGCAAGTGGTGCGCGAACATCCTGCGCAGTACCTGTGGGTGCATCGCCGCTTCAAGACGCGTCCGCCTGGCGAACCTTCGGTCTACGACTGATCAGGCATACGGCGACGGGCGACCGTCGGGCTGGGTCTTGAAGCGCTTGTGGATCCACAGGTATTGCGCCGGCACGCGGCGCACCTGTGCTTCGATCAGGGCCATTACGCGCGCCGTGTCGGCATGCGCATCCTTGCCTGGAAAATCGTCCAGCGGCGCGCCGATCTCGACCCGGTAAGTGCCATCCTCGCGCCGCTCGTGGAATAGTGGCAGCACCTTCGCCCCACTGAGCCGGGCCATCGCGTGGGTGGAGGTCAGGCTCCAGGCGGGTTGCCCGAAAAAGGGCACGAATACGCTGTCGCCGCGCCGCGTTTCCTGGTCGGGCGCGAACCACAGCACGCCGCCGTTCTTGAGGTGGCGGATGGCAGGACGCAATTCATCGCGGGCGAACATCGCCGTGGCGTGGCCGAGCCTGCCGCGCCGCACCGCCCAGTCGAGCGCGTCGGAATCATGCGGGCGATACATGCCCGATACGGGAACGTACCGGCACAACAGTCGCGTGCAGATTTCCAGCGTGGT
Source organism: Gammaproteobacteria bacterium (assembly GCA_031408815.1). GTDB lineage: Bacteria > Pseudomonadota > Gammaproteobacteria > Xanthomonadales > Xanthomonadaceae > Arenimonas. The sequence continues at coordinate 184 of JANNWV010000051.1, read as the reverse complement.
GAAGTGCGGCGAGATCAGGATGATGCCGCGGCCGCCGGCCCGGGCTTGTTCGACGTGTTCCAGGCCTTGTACGTCGAAGCCGCGGTCCACCGGCGCGAGCGGCCCCCACCAGGCGCGCAGGAACTCGAATACCGACATGCCCAGCGAGCGGAAATGGGCGCGCAGCAAAACCTGGCGCGCCTCG
>JANNWV010000050.1:0-13582 GCA_031408815.1 Gammaproteobacteria bacterium | reverse complement strand
CTTTTTCCTGAAGGCGGCGAGCCGGTCATCGAAGGCCCCAGCCTGGTCGAAGCGGTATTCCGCTGCGCGCTATGGCGCTGGTTCGGCGTGTTGTTCTGGTTCCTGCTGCTCGGCCCGGCCGGCGCGCTGCTGTACCGGCTGGTGTCGCTGGGCGCGCAAGGCGAGGCGCAACGCGTGCTGCCTCCGGCGCAGGCGCAGGCCGCAAAACTCTTTGTCGATATCCTCAACTGGCCGGTTGCGCACCTGATGACCTTCGGTCTGGCGCTGGCTGCGAATTTCGATGGCGTGCTCGGCGCGTGGCGCGACTGGCATGCCAACGGCGGCATGCGACTGGACATCGGATTCCTCGGCGCGGCGGCGCGCGCGAGCGTGGTGTGCGAACTCGCTGAAGAAGACGCCTACGCGATTGACGGCCCCGCGCAAGCGCCGGCCCTGCTGGAACTGCGTGACGCAATGAGCCTGGTCTGGCGCGTGTTGCTGCTGTGGCTGGCCGTGCTGGCCATTTTCGTCGTGGCGGGTTTCGTCAACTAAGCGCGGCCGGATGGCCGCAGGCCCGCATCAAGCCTGGTCGCCGCGCATCGCGCGCACTTTCGCTTCCAGCATTTCCGCGGTGGCCTCGCTGCCGGCGATGGCCGGTCCCGCTTCCACTTCCACGTGCGCGCGCAATCTGCGCGGCAGGCGCAGGCGGCCCATGCGCGAATCGCGCTTGCTCCACATGCTCAGCCACATGCCCTTCAGCGCCAACGGCACTACCGGCACCGGACGCCTTGCCAGGATGCGTTCGACCCCCGACTTGAAGGACGCAATCTCGCCATCGCGGGTCAAGGCGCCTTCCGGAAAGATGCAGACCAGTTCGCCGGCGGCGAGGGCGGCATCGACTTCCTCGAAGGCCTTTTCCATCAGCAGCGGATCTTCGCGTGTGCCGGCGATCGGGATCGCGCGCGCGGCCTTGAAGATCCAGCCCGCGCCCGGCGTCTTGAAGATCTTGTAGTACATGACAAAACGAATCGGCCGCGGGATCGCACCACTCAGGATCAACGCGTCCATGTAGCTGACATGGTTGCAGACCAGCAGCGCCGGCCCTTCATCGGGCACCTTGTCTTCCACGCCGACGATGGTGACGCGATACATCAGGCGCACGTACATCCAGGCCAGGAAGCGCATCAGGAATTCGGGCACCAGCATGAAGATGATGCCGGTGACGATGGCAGTGGCGATGCCGGTGGCCAGGTACAACTGCGGAATGCTCCAGCCCAGCGCCCGCTGCAGCACCAGGCTGAGCACCGCGGCGGCCACGATGAACAAGGCGTTCTGGATGTTGAGCGCGGCGATGACCCGGGACAGTTCGTCGCGCGGCGTGCGGCTTTGCACCAGCGCGAACAGCGGCACCACGTAGAAGCCGGCAAACAGGCCGAACAGGGTCAGGTCGGCGAGGATGCGGAAGCTGCCCGGTTGACGGATGAATTCGGCCGCGCCAATGCCCGCCACCGGCGCCAGTCCGCTGCGCGCGAAGTACAGGTCGATGCAGAAAATGGTCATGCCCAGCGCGCCCATCGGCACCAGGCCGATCTCGACGGTGCGAGCCGACAGCTTTTCGCACAACAGCGAACCGATACCGGTGCCGACCGACACCAGCGCCAGGCACAACAGGTAGATGGTGAGCTGCTTTTCCGCCGCGCCCAGGTGCAGTTCGGAATAGTTGGCCAATTGTGCCGTCAGCACGGTGCCGACGAACCAGAACCAGGAAATACCGAGCACGGCATTGCGCACCGCGCGTTGCTTGCGCGCCAGGCGCAGCACCGACAGCGATTCCTTGATCGGAATCCAGCTGATCTTCAGGTCGGGCGCCGCGGCTTCGGCGCGCGGAATGGCGCGGCTTACAAGGTTTCCGGTGATGGCCAGCGCGACCACGGCAAAGGCCGCGTAGCGAGGGCCGAATTCATTGCCCTGCAACAACAGGATGCCGGCGATCATGCCCAAGAGAATCGAAATGGACGTGACCATCTCGATCAGGCCGTTGCCACCGGTGAGTTCCTCGGGGCGAAGCACCTGCGGCAGGATCGAATACTTCACCGGGCCGAACAGCGCCGACTGAAGGCCGGTCAGGAACAAGACCACCAGCAAGATCGCCGGTTGCCCGAACCAGAATCCAACCGCCGCCACCGACATGATCGCGATTTCCATCGCGGTGGTGATCCGGATCAGCGCCGATTTTTCATACTTCTCCGCAATCTGCCCGGCGGTCGCGGAAAACAGGAAATAGGGCAGGATGAACAGCGCCGGCGCGAGGTTGGCGTACAGCGCCACTTCCTCGTTGCTCAGGCCGATGACGATGACCAGGCCGAGCATGGCGTTGCGGAATACGTTGTCGTTGAACGCGCCCAGCGCGGCTGTCAGGAAGAAAGGCAGGAAGCGACGCTGCCTGAGCAAGTCGAACTGGTTATGTGCCATGGGTTTCCCGGGCGATTGCGCGCCAGCCGATATCGGTTCGATGGAATTCGCCATCCCAGTGGATCGCGCTGGCGGCCTGGTAGGCCAGCACCTGCGCATCGCGCACGGTCGCACCCAGCGCGCAGGCGCACAACACGCGGCCGCCTGCGGTCAGTACCTGGCTGTCGCGCGCGATGGTGCCGGCATGGAAGACCTTGCTGTCCGCCGGCAGCGGAGTGTCGAGGCCTTCGATGGCATCGCCGGTACGCGGCGTTTCCGGATAAGGCGTTGCCGCCATCACCACGCCCAGCGCCGGGCGCGGATCCCAGTCGGCCTGCACGCCTGCGAGTTCGCCATCGACCGCCGCTTCCAGCAAGTCGAGCAGGTCGGAACGCAGGCGCATCATCACCGGCTGTGTTTCCGGGTCGCCGAAGCGGACGTTGAATTCGATCACCTTGGGCGCGCCGGAGGCATCGATCATCAGGCCCGCATACAGGAAGCCGGTGAACGGATGGCCGTCGGCGATCATGCCGCGCACGGTCGGCTCGACGATCTCGCGCATCACGCGCGCATGGACTTCCGGCGTGACTACCGGTGCGGGCGAATACGCGCCCATGCCGCCGGTATTGGGCCCGGTGTCGCCGTCGTGCACGCGCTTGTGGTCCTGGCTGGTCGCCATCGGCAGCGCAATCGTTCCATCCACGATCGAAATGAAACTGGCTTCCTCGCCGTCGAGGTATTCCTCGATCACCACGCGGGAACCGGCGGCGCCGAAGACATTGCCCTGCAGCATGTCCTGGATCGCGTCCTCGGCTTCTTGCAAGGTCATCGCCACGATCACGCCCTTGCCCGCAGCCAGGCCGTCGGCCTTGATGACGATCGGCGCACCGACGTCGCGCACGTGGTCGAGCGCGAGTTCCACGTCATCGAACACCTGGTAATAACCGGTGGGAATCCCGTGCCGCGCCAGGAAATCCTTGGCGAAGGCCTTGCTGCCTTCGAGCTGCGCGGCGAATTCGGTCGGCCCGAAGATACGCTGTCCGGCGGCGCGGAACTTGTCGACGATGCCGTGCACCAGCGGGCCTTCCGGCCCGACCACGGTCAGGTGCACGCCCTCGGCTTGCACCAGTTGCAGCAACGCATCCAGGTCGGTCGGCTTGATGTCGACGTTGCGGCATTTGGTTTCGCGCGCCGTGCCGGCATTGCCCGGCGCCACCAACACTTCACTGACCCGCGGCGACTGCGCCAGCTTCCAGGCCAGGGCATGTTCGCGACCGCCGGAACCGATGACCAGTAGTTTCATGCGATCAGTGCCTGAAGTGACGACGACCAGTAAATACCATGGCCATGCCGGCTTCGTCGGCGGCCGCGATGACTTCGTTGTCGCGCATCGACCCGCCCGGCTGCACGACGGCGACGATGCCGGCTTCGGCCGCGGCGTCGATGCCGTCGCGGAACGGGAAGAAGGCATCACTCGCCATCACCGAACCGGGCACGACCAGGCCCGCTTCCGCGGCCTTGATGCCGGCGATCTTCGCCGACACCACGCGGCTCATCTGGCCGGCGCCGATGCCGATGGTCTGCAACTCGCGCGCGTAGACGATGGCATTGGACTTGACGTACATCGCGACCTTCCAGGCAAACAGCAGGTCCGCCATTTCGGATGGCGTCGGCGCGCGCTTGGTCACCACCTTAAAGTCGGCGGCGGTGAGGGCGTCGGTATCGGCGTCCTGCACCAGCAGGCCGCCGGCGATGCGCTTGAATTCCAGTCCCGTGGCGACCTGCAATTTGCCGACCGCCAGCACGCGTACGTTCGGCTTCTTCGCGAACAGCGGCAGCGCATCGTCGGCGATGGACGGCGCGAGCACGACTTCAACGAACTGGCGCTTGAGGATCTCCGCCGCGGTGCCGGCATCCAGCGGGCGATTGAAGGCGATGATGCCGCCGAAGGCCGAGGTCGGATCCACGGCATAGGCGCGGTCGTAGGCTTGCATCAAGTCGCCGGCCTCGGACACGCCGCAGGGATTGGCGTGCTTGACGATGACGCAGGCCGGCGCGTCGAAAGCCTTCACGCATTCCAGCGCGGCATCGGCATCGGCGAGGTTGTTGAAGCTCAGTTCCTTGCCCTGCACGAAGCGCGCAGTGGCGACGATGCCTTGCGGCGCGTCCTTTTCAACGTACAGCGCGCCACGCTGGTGCGGATTTTCTCCATAACGCAGCGACGATGCGAGATCGAGCGACAGGTTGAAGGTGTGCGGCCAGGTTTCCGGCGTATCGGGATCTGCAGATCGCGCGGAAAGCCACTGCGTGACCTGGCCGTCGTAGCGGCTGGTGTGCGCATAGGCCTTTGCCGCAAAGCCGCGGCGTTGCGCCAGGGTCGTGCCGCCGGCGCGCAAGGCCTCGATCAGCGAATCGTATTGCGCCGGGTCCACCACCACGCTGGTGCGCGCGTGGTTCTTGGCGGCGGCGCGCAGCATCGCCGGGCCACCGATGTCGATGTTCTCGATCGCGTCGTCGTAACTGCAGTCGGGTTTCGCCACGGTCGCGGCGAAGGGATACAGGTTGACCACCAGCAGGTCGATCGGCTGGATGCCATGTTCGGCCATCACCGCGTCATCCACGCCCGAGCGCCCGAGCAGGCCGCCGTGAATGGCCGGATGCAGGGTCTTGACCCGGCCGTCCATGATTTCAGGGAATCCGGTGACGTCCGATACGTCGCGTACCGGGATGCCGGCGTCGCGCAGTGCGCGCGCCGTGCCACCGGTGGAAAGAAGTTCGACACCCAGCCCGGCGAGTGCGCGGGCCAGGGCCAGCAGCCCGGTTTTGTCGGAAACAGAAAGCAGCGCCCGGCGTACGGGCAGGCGGTCGATGGACATGGATCACCCCGGAGCGAAGGGTGAATTATAGCTTCAAGACAGCGGCATTCAGCTGATGCCGTATTCCTTGAGTTTCTTGCGCAACGTGGCCCGGTTCAAGCCCAGGGTGGCGGCGGCACGGCTCTGGTTGCCGTCGCAATGGCGCATGACTTCGGTCAGCATCGGGACTTCAATTTCGCGCAGCACGATGTCGTACAACTCGTGCGAATCACACTCGCCCAGGTCCAGCAGATAACGGCGTACAGCCTTGGCCACGTAATCGCGCAACGCCGGTTGCGGATGCGAAGGGGGCGCAGGTTCAGCGCGAAGGACATGCACGGCGTTCAAGAGACACAGGCTCCAGGAATTATTTTTCGAACCGGCAACACTTCCCGTTGCTGCGAACCTCGGCATCCAAGCCATTCATCATCGGGCCGCCTTTGATTCCGACGGACACGCAGTCTACCGTCAGCGCGTGCCGACCGCAAAGCGACTTTTTGCAACGGTCCACGAGGCCCGCGCAGCGCCATGCCTGGCCTGTGACCTGATCGGCAGAACGGTCAGCGGAAATCGAATTCGAAAGTGACTGCGCGCTTGCCGGGGTCGAGTACTTCCAGGGTGACACTGGCCGATTGCCCGGGTCCGATCCACTGGCTGGAGGGTTCGCTACCCAGGTATTCACGCGGTGTAAAACGCCGCAGCCCCAACGCGTCGCCATCGAGGTTGGCGAGGGAAAGTTGCAGCACCGGCCAGGCCTGTGCATAGGCGGCGTCATTGCGGAACGTCGCGCTGACCAGCAAAGCGCCTGCCGCGCTGGGATGCGGCCGCAAATCGCGCGCGGTGACATGGAAGGCGGTGGGTTCATGCCAGGGCGGCACGCTGCAGCCGATCCAGCCGCAGAGCGCGACGATGCGCCCACGCCATTGCGGATCTGCCGCCAACCGTGCGCGATCGGCCAGCACGACCTGCAACACCAGCGCCAGCAACAGCAGCGGCGGAATGGCCCAGGCCAGCAGGCGCCAGGCCCGGCGTGGCGGCGGCGGTTTGGCGGTGGCGAAGTCGGGCGTTTGGGACATCAGGAAATCTCAGCCGCGACGGCGACCAGTGATGCGCATCCAGTCATCGAGCCGGGTCGCCTGCAAATCATCGAACCAGTGCGCATAGCGCACTAGCAAGGCGTCTTCCTGTCCGTGCAGGATGCCGGAGAGCGCGATCACGCCGTTGGCTTCGACGCGCGCCGCCAAGGTTTCCGCCAACTGGTCGAGTGCGACCGCAAGAATGTTGGCAACCACGACCGGATAGCGAGCGGCCGGTTCGTCGGCGGGCATGTAAACCGCGAGTCGATCGCCCACGCCGTTGCGCATCGCGTTGTCCGCTGTCGCCAGCAAGGCTTGTGGATCGTTGTCCACGCCCACCGCGTGCGCTGCGCCGAGTTTCAGCGCCGCCAACGCGAGGATGCCGGAGCCGCAGCCGAAATCGAGCACCGTCTTGCCTTGCAAATCGAGTCCATCCAGCCACTGCAGGCACAAGGCGGTGGTGGGATGCGTGCCGGACCCGAACGCCAGTCCCGGGTCGAGCCGTACGATCACCGCGTCCATCGCTTCCGGCGGCGCTTCCATGTTCCAGGGGATGATCCAGGTGCGCTCGCCGAATGTCATCGGCTGGTACTGGTCCATCCAGGCGCGTTCCCAATCCTGGTCCTCCACCACGCGGAACTGCGCGCTGGCAAGGTCGATCCGTTCATCCCAGGCTTCGATGGCGTGCAGCAGCAAGTCGGGATTGGTGTCGGCCTCGAACAAGGCCAGCATCGTCAGTTCCGGCCACAGCGGCAGTTCGCCGACGCCGGGTTCGAGGATGGCTTTCTCGTTTTCTGCATCCGCCGCATCGAGCAAGGACACTGAAAGCGCGCCGAGCTCTTCGAGCGCGGTCTCGAGACGAGACTCGTCGGCGGCGCGGCAGCGCAGGGAAAGTTCAAGCCAGGGCATTCAAGTGATAGCCGGAAGCGTTTGAATGGCGATTATCGCGCAAGCCGGGGTCGGGATGTGTTCGGGCCGAGTCGGGGCTAGACTGCCACCTGACCCCCAGTCTGGAGTTGCCATGAAAATTTCGGCCTTGCTGCTTCCCGCCCTGCTCGTCGTTTCAGCCGGTGTATTCGCCCAGCAGAGCATCGGCCTGCGCCCGGTGCGCATTGCCCCGGCATTGCTGGTCCCCGACTCGTCGCAGGTGATGACCCAGCAAGCAGACATGGACGCAAAGTTGCAAGCCCTGGCTGGCCAGATGGATTCGCTGCAGGCTGAAAACGCTCAGTTGAAGGCCCGGCTTGACCAGATCAATGCAAAGGTCGACGCCAACCAGTGGGGCCAGGTGGCGGCATTGACCAATCTCAAGACGGCCTACGAAAGCCATCAGACGGCCTACGAAAGCCATACCCACGACTACAACAGCACCTTTGTGAAGTTCGACAACGTGAAAATCGATGGCGTGATGGCGTCCTATATTTCCGTGACCAGGGACTCTCCCCGCGTCAGCTCCGCGCCCAATCCCTGATCACAGTTTGGGAATACGCAGGGTCTTGCTGATCATCAGCGAGCCCGACAGGGCGAACAACCCGACCAGCGGATGCAATTGCCAGTTGCCCAGCATCAGCGCGCCGCCGTAGATATCGCTGCCGATGCGGCCCTGCCAGATGGCGAAAGCAAGCAAGCCCACCAGCAGCACGCTGCTGGGAATGGGCGTGCCCTCGAAATACTTGACCTTGCCCGATTCGTCACCGGCCAAGGCTTCGGCAGTGACGTTGTAGCGTGCCAGTCGGCTGACGCCGCAGGCGACGAAGTAGGCCAGTACCAGGCAATCCCAGAAGCCGTTGAGCCCGACAGCAAAGGCCATGGCGGCAGGCGCCACGCCGAAGCTGATCACGTCCGCGAGTGAATCGAGCTCGCGGCCCAACACCGACTGCTGCTTGCGCCAGCGCGCGATGCGCCCGTCAAGCACGTCGAAGATGAAGGCGGCGGGGATCAATGCCGCCGCCCACCACAAACCGTCCGGATGTGCGCCGGTCAGGTAGGCCATGGCCGACAACACCGCGCCCATGCCGCAGAAGGCGTTCGCCAGCGTGAACCAGTCCGCGAGGTGGAAGTCGCGGATCATCGAAAAATGCGTGGGCCTGTCCATCCTTGAACTCCCTGTGGGTGGGCTCTATCCGAGCCCGATCACTTTTTCCTTGCGCTCGGCCAGGCGTTTTTCCAGGTAATGGATATTCGCGCCGCCTTGCTGGAAACCGATGTCGGCCATGATGCGCTGTTGCAGCGGCACGTTGGTCTTGATGCCGTCGACGATCATCTCCGACAGCGCCACCTTCATGCGTGAAATGGCTTGCGCGCGCGTGTTGCCGTGCACGATCAGCTTGCCGATCATCGAATCGTAATTCGGCGGCACCTTGTAGCCTTCGTAGATATGCGAATCCACGCGCACGCCGGGGCCACCGGGCGCATGGAAATGCTTGATCAGGCCCGGGCTGGGCAGGAAGGTTTCCGGATCCTCGGCATTGATGCGGCACTCGATGGCATGGCCGCGGATGACGATGTCTTCCTGGCGCAGCTTGAGTTTTTCGCCCGAGGCAATCATCAATTGTTCGCGCACCAGGTCCACGCCGGTCACCATCTCGGTGACGGGGTGCTCGACCTGCACACGGGTGTTCATCTCGATGAAATAGAACTGGCCGTCCTGGTACAGGAACTCGAAGGTGCCTGCGCCGCGATAACCGATGCGCACGCAGGCGTCGGTGCAGATCTTGCCGATGCGTTCGCGTTGTTCGTCGGTAATGCCCGGTGCCGGCGCTTCTTCCACCACTTTCTGGTGGCGGCGCTGCATCGAACAATCGCGCTCGCCCAGGTGGATGGCATTGCCCTGGCCGTCGGACAGGACCTGGATTTCCACATGGCGAGGGTTTTCCAGGAATTTTTCCATGTAGACCATGTCGTTGCTGAAAGCGGCCTTGGCTTCTGCGCGCGTCGTGGCGATGGACGAAATCAGCGACGCTTCCTCGCGCACCACGCGCATTCCGCGGCCGCCGCCGCCGCCCGCCGCCTTGACGATGATCGGGTAGCCGATTTCCCGACCCATGCGCAGGGCTTCAGGCTCGTCATCGCCGACCGCGCCGCCGGAACCGGGCACGCAGGGCACGCCGGCTTCTTTCATGGCGCGGATCGCTTCCACCTTGTCGCCCATCATGCGGATGACGTTGGCGGTGGGGCCGATGAAGATGAAGCCCGAGGACTCCACGCGCTCGGCGAAGTCGGCGTTTTCCGACAGGAAGCCATAGCCCGGATGGATGGCCGTGGCATCGGTCACTTCGGCCGCGGCGATGATGGCCGGAATGTTGAGGTAACTCTCGCTCGACGGCGCCGGGCCGATGCAGACCGATTCATCGGCCATCGCCACGTGCTTGAGGTTGCGGTCCACGGTGGAATGCACGGCCACGGTCTTGATGCCGAGCGCATGGCAGGCGCGCAGGATTCGCAACGCGATTTCGCCGCGATTGGCGATGACGACTTTTTTCAGCATGGTCGGGCCCTTGCCGTCGGTCATCAGGCGATGACGAACATGGGTTCGTCAAACTCGATCGGCTGGCCGGTGGTGACCAGGATGGCGCGCACGGTGCCGGACACATCGGCTTCGATCGGATTGAACATTTTCATCGCCTCGATGATGCCCAGCGTCTCGCCGGCCTTCACGGTCTGGCCGATCTTCACGAACGGCGGCGAATCGGGATTCGGGGATGAGTAATAGGTGCCGACCATCGGCGAACGAACCATGTGGCCGTCGGGCACGTCCTTGCCGTTCTTGCCGACCTGGGCTTCGCTGGCAGTGGCGGACACGGCCGGCATCGGCTGCGCGGCAGCGCGGCGGTCGTGGTCGGCAGGGGCTGCCGGCGCCGGGGGCGGTGCGTGGCTCACCATCACCGGCGCGTGCTGGGAGTGCCGGGCCAGGCGAACGGATTCTTCGCCTTCCCTGATTTCCAGTTCGGCCAGGTTGGACTTGTCGAGCAGGTCGATGAGCGCTTTGATCTTGCGAAGGTCCATGCAGGCCTCGTCTTTCTTGTATGAAGTAGGTGGGGTTTATTCGTTGTCCGCATCGGCGCCGATGCCGCCCGCGGAAGGCGGCAGGCTGGCGAGCTTGCGGATGGCGTGTTCAAGGGCGTAACGGTAGCTGTCGGCGCCGCAACCGCTGATAACCGCCTTGGCCAGGTCGCTGAAGTAGGAGCGATGCCTGAAGGGTTCTCGTGCGTGCGGGTTGGACAGGTGGATCTCGATGAAGGGAAGGTGGGTCGCTGCCAGCGCATCGCGCAGCGCCACCGAGGTGTGGGTGAAGGCCGCCGGATTGATCAGCACGAAGTCGGTGCCGTCGGACATCGCCGCCTGGGCCCGGTTGACCAGTTCGTGCTCGGCGTTGGACTGGAAAGTCTCCAGGCTGTGACCGCAGTCTTCCGCGCGCTCGATAAGCCGGGAATCGATCTCCGCCAGGGTGATGCGCCCATAGACATCGGGCTCGCGCACGCCGAGCAGATTGAGATTGGGTCCATGCAGGACAAGGATTTTGGCCACCGGTCCCTCCAGAGCGGAAGGGGAGTGTGCCTTGGATGCCGAAGGCTTGTCCAGACGATCTGCGCGTTTTCGCTGAAGATGCCTACTGTTTGACTAGTATTTCGGCACTAGGGCGTTGGCTGGGCCTGTGCGGCCCAGTCATCGAGTTCGCCGGCGGAGCGGAAGGCGCCGACCTTGCTTGCGATCAGCCGGCCATCGGGCCCGATCAGCGCGCTGAAGGGCAGCACGCCATGCCGGTTGCCCAACAATACCGAACTGTCGGTGCCGCTGGGGTTTTCGATGCGGACATCCATGGCCAGTGGGTGCGCCGCGAGGAAGCCTTGGGCGTCGGCCAGGTTGTCGAGCGCGATCGCGACGACCTGGACCTGGTTGCCGGGGCGCCGGGCCAGCGCCGCCAGCAGCGGCAGTTCTTCCCGGCACGGCGCGCACCAACTGGCCCAGTAGTTGACCAGCGTGGCCTGGCCGGGTTTCGCCACGGTGCGCAAATTGCCTTCGAAGTCCGGCAGTTGCCATGGAGGCACCGGGTCGCCCGGGGAAAGTGATCCGCTCGGGTCGCCGCCGGGAATCAGGCCGGAAACCAGCCCGCCCAGGGGCGAGGACAGCAAGGGCGCGGGCCCGTATACGGCGACGCTCGCCGCCAGGCCGAGCAGCGCCGCAAGCAGCGCGGCCATGCCGATCAGCAAGGCCGGCTTCCAGCGCATGTCAGGGCTTGGCCGCCGGGTCCAGCGCTTTTTCCATGATCGATTGGCTGAGCAGTTGCGGCAGCTTCCTGCCCGGCCCGCCGCCTGCCGGATACACGACGTACAGCGGCACGCCCGGCGCGTGGAATTCATCGAGGAAGGCGCTGATCTCGGCATCCTGGTCGGTCCAGTCGCCGACCATATAGACGGTGTTGGTGCGCTCCAGCAGTTCGCGGAAGGCGTCGGTGTGCAGCACGGCTTTTTCATTGACCTTGCAGGTGATGCACCAGTCCGCGGTCATGTCGATGAAGACGGCACGGCCTTCGGCGCGCGCTTCGGCCAGTGCTTTTGCCGAGTACGCGACGGTGCCTTGCTTGACTTGCTGCGCAGCGGCCTGTGCCGGCAGGCGAACCGCGGCAATCGCCGCGGCCGTCGCCACGGCGATCAATAGCCAGGCCAGCACTTTTTGCGCGGGACGCTCGGTGTAGCGCTGTTTTTCCAGCCACCACAATCCCAGCGCAAGCACTACGGCGGCGATCAGCAACACGCCCACCGCATCCATGCCGCGCTGCTTGCCGAATACCCACAGCAACCAGACCGCGGTCAGGTACATGGGGAACGCCAGCCAGTGCTTGAGCGTTTCCATCCACGCACCGGGGCGTGGCAGGCGCGACGCCAGAGCAGGCACGAAGCCGATCAGCAGGAAGGGCAGCGCGAGACCCAGGCCCAGCGCGAGGAAGACCAGCATCGCCGGCAACACCGGCGCGGTGAATGCATAGCCGAGTGCGCCGGCCATGAACGGCGCGGTGCACGGACTGGCGACGATCACGGCGAGCACGCCAGTGAAAAAATCGCCGGTGGCACCAGATTTTTCCGTCAGCGATTGACCGACACCGGCCATCGTGGCGCCGAACTGGAACACGCCGGACAGGCTCAGGCCGATCGCGAACATCAGCATCGTGAGTCCGCCGACGACCTCAGGTTGCTGCAACTGGAAGCCCCAGCCCAGGGCCTGGCCGGCACTGCGCAAGGCCAGCACCAGTGCGCCGATCACGGCGAAGCTGGCGAGCACGCCGGCGGTGTACCAGAGCGCGTGGGCACGGGCATGGGCATGGCTGCGGCTGGCCTGTGCAAGCCCGAGCGCCTTGAAGGACAGCACCGGCAACACGCACGGCATCAGGTTGAGGATCAGGCCGCCGATCAGCGCCAGCAGCAGGGACAACAGCAGGCCTGGCGGGGCATGGGTGTCGGCGGCGGATTCTGTGGGAGCGGCTTCAGCCGCGATGCTTTGCGCGGAAACTATCGCGGCTGAAGCCGCTGCCACAGGAGAGCCAGCGCCTGCGGGCAAGTCCACCGTCAGCTGCCGCGTCATCGGTCGGTAGCAGATGCCGTCGGTCTGGCAGCCCTGGAAATTGGCTTGCAGCGTCAGCGTCTGCGCTGCCTCATTGCTGCGGATCAGCGGCAGTGGAATTTCGGCCACGTCGAAGTACACGGTCACATCGCCGAAGTGCTCGTCGCGATGCGCCTTGCCGGCCGGCCAGCGCGGCTCGCCCAGGGTCACGCCTTGCGCATCGAGCAACTGGAAGGAGGTCTTGTCGCGATACAGGTAATAGCCCTTGGCCGGGGTAATGCGAACCAGCAATTCCGAAGGTGAGTTGGCGATGGCCTCGTAGCGGAAGGCCTGTGCTTCGGGCAGTGCATCGCCCACGCCGAGGCCGGATGCGCCGCTGGCCAGGCCTGCCAGCGGATCGGCGGGCGCGCCAACCAGTCCGTCGAGGCCCGCGCTGTTGGCCGCATCAGTTGCGCCTGCCGCCGGCAAGGCCACGGTCAGGGTGCGGGTCTGCGGCGGATAGCACACGCCGATGTCCGCGCAGCCCTGGTACTTGACCTTGAAGCTGACCGAGCCGACGCCGCTGGCGGCGGCCCCGGTCTGCACGAGGGTGACCTGCTTGCGATAGGTCTCGACCTTGCCGAAGAACTCGTCGGTATGTTTCTTGCCGTCCGGAATCTGCAG
>JANNWV010000049.1:0-23379 GCA_031408815.1 Gammaproteobacteria bacterium | reverse complement strand
GCTCCGCCGGGAGTTCTTCATCTCCGACCTCCAGCTCGAAGCGGACCCGCTCGGCGGGCATGCCGCTGGTCTCGATGACCGCCTGCGCGAGGCTGCGCACGTAGACGCCGAACGCCACCCCGCGGAAGGACTCCGACCGGTAGAGGTGCTCGTGCATCAGCGCAATCGCCCGGACCCGCTGTTGCGCGAAACCGCCGCCATCCTGGCCGACGCGATTGCTGCGCTGAGTGGCGACGCGAAGCTGGCCGCGCTGGTGATGCCGGTGACGCACCAGGCGACTGTCAGGAGCGATTGACAGGCTCCGCATCGAATACAAAATGCCCGGGAAATTCCCGGGCTTTTTTATTGCATCAGACCGGTGTCAGGTGGGCTTTCGAAGCTGGCGTTCAAACAAGGCCGTCGTCAATTCCCAGGCCTGGTGTGCCGCTTTCTCGTCGTAGCGCGGCGTGGTGTCGTTGTGGAAACCATGTTGCGTGCCGGCGGGCTGGAAGCTGGTGTATTTCACTTTCGCTTCCTTCAAGGCTGCTTCGTACGCGGGCCACGCGGTATTGATTCGCTCGTCCGTGCCGGCCAGCACGACCAGCATTTCCGCCTTGATCTTTGGCACGTCTTCCAGCGGCGCGGCTTGCCCATAGAAGGGCGCGACCGCAGCGAGCGTCGGCACGCGCGTCGCCAGGAAATTGACCATGCCGCCGCCGTAGCAGAAGCCGACCGCGCCCAGTCGGCCGTTGCCGCCCTTCAACTCCGCCAGCATCGCGACCGCCGCCAGGAAGTCCTCTTTCGTCTTGGCCTGGTCGAGTTTGCCGAACAGCGTGCGCGCGGAATCCTCGTCACCCGGATAACCACCTAGCGGGAACAAGGCATCAGGCGCAAACGCGATGTAGTTTTCCAGCGCGAATCGGCGCGCCACATCCTCGATGTGCGGATTCAGGCCGCGGTTTTCATGCACCACCAGCACCACGGGCAAGGGCAAGGGGCCCTTCGCCCTGGCAGGCCGCACCAGGTAACCGCGCGCCTTGCCGTAGCCGTTCGGCGAATCAAACTCGACGTATTCGGCCTTCAGCCGCTTGTCGTCCGGCTTGATCTGCTGGGCCGCCGCGAAGTTCGGGCTCAGCGCCGCCAGCAAACCCGTTGCTGCCGCTGCACTGATCGCCATCTGGCCGGCGCCGGTGAGGAATCCGCGCCGATCGATTGCGCCGTGCACGTACTGGTCGAACAGGCGCATTACTTTCGGGTCGAAGTCGGCTGCGGTCAGTCGGTTCTTGTCGGCCATGCTTGCTCTCCTCTGGAATTTCGGAGGATAGCCGGGCAACCGTTAAGGGCTTGCGAGCAGATTCCGAGCAAGAATCGGATAGCGCAGCAAATGGCGGGGGCATAATCTGGGCGCATGGAAACCACCAGCGCCGACCCGAGATTGGACAAAGCCCGCAGCCTGCTCGATGGCGGGGACTTCAGCCTCGACGCGCTGGGCGCGGCGGTGGGCCTCAGCCCAACCCACCTGCAGCGGCGCTTCCGTGCCGCGTTTGGCCTGAGCCCGGCGGAGTACCGCGCGCAGAAAAAACTGGCGACGCTGAAGCGCGAATTGCGCGGCAGCGGCGATGTCACGCGCGCCCTCTACCAGGCCGGCTACGGTTCCAGCAGCCGGGTCTATGAAGACGGCGCCGCGAAGCTGGGCATGCTGCCCGGCGCTTATCGCCGCGGCGGCGAGGGCCTGCAGATTCGTTGGACCATCATTGAAACCCAACTCGGCCAGGCGCTGGTGGCGGCCACCGAGCGCGGGCTGTGTTCGATCGCGCTGGGCGATGACGCCGCCGCATTGGAAGCAGAGCTGCGCGGAGAATTCCCGAAGGCTCAAATTGCCCAGGTGCTCGATGGTCGTGATGAATTCCTGGCGCCTCGTGTGCGCGAAGTGGCGAGCATGCTCAGTGGCCGATCCGGCGCGGTGGACGTGGAACTGATCGGCACGGCGTTCCAGCAACGGGTTTGGCAGGCGCTGATGAAGATTCCGCCGGGCCACACGCTTAGTTACGCACAACTTGCCGAGTCGCTGGGCAAGCCGACCGCAACGCGTGCCGTCGCGCGGGCCTGCGCACAAAACAAACTGGCGGTCATCGTGCCTTGCCATCGGATCGTGCGGGGGGACGGGTCGCTGGGCGGTTACCGGTGGGGCCTGCCCTTGAAAGACGCTCTGCTGCAGCGCGAACGCGTCGCCTGAAATTCTCGGCTGGGAATGCGCGGTCCATGTCGAGGCGTGGATTTTTGATCGCCATTCTCCCCGTGCCGGTAAGCTTGGCCACTTGCGCTGCCCCTGGGGCGGCGCCTACCTCCGAGTCCTGATCCGCCATGAGCAGTCCCACGTTGGAACTCCCGCCCAAGCCCAACGGCGTCACGCCCTTGCAGGTGTTCCTTGCCTTGGCCGCGGTTTACCTGATCTGGGGTTCAACCTACCTCGGTATCCGCATCGCCCTGGAAGCTTATCCGCCCTTCCTCATGGGCGGCCTGCGCTTCGTGGCGGCGGGCGGCTTGTTGTATGGCTTCCTGCGATTGCGCGGCCACGCCCCGCCCACGCGTGCGCAGTGGCGCAACGCGATGGTGCTGGGCCTGCTGCTGGTGATGCTGGGAAATGGCTTGGTCAATTTCGCCGAGATGACCGTCAGCAGCGGGCTGGCGGCGGTCGCCATTGCTTCGATGCCACTGTGGGTGGGCATGTTCAGCGCCTTCCGCGGCAGGCATCCGAGCCGGGTCGAATGGTTGGGCCTGGGTGTGGGTTTCGCCGGCGTGGTCTGGCTCAACCTGGGCAGCGCGATGAGCGCGAGCCTGCCCGGCATGCTGGCGCTGTTGGTTGCGACCTTGTCGTGGGCCTTCGGCTCGGTCTGGAGTCGCGGCCGCGACCTCGCTCCGCCCTTCATGAATACTGCGGCGCAGATGTTGTGCGGCGGCGCCATGATGGGCCTGCTCGGCCTGCTGCTTGGCGAGCGCATGCATGAAGTGCCGCCGCTGCGACCCAGCTTGGCGGTGCTGTACCTGATCACGTTTGGATCCATCGTCGCGTACTCGGCGTATTCGTGGTTGTTGCTGCACGTGCGGCCGGCGCTGGCCACCAGCTACGCCTACGTCAATCCGCCGATTGCCGTGCTGCTGGGCATGCTGACCCTTGGCGAATACGTGGATGCACGCATGGTCGGCGCCATGGTGGTGATCCTGTCGGGCGTGTTGATCATCACCCTTGCAAAGGCGCGCGAGGCCAAGCCATGAGTCCAGGCAATAACGAGATGCGGCGCGGCCTGTGGGTAGCCGTCGCTTCCTTCGTGATGTGGGGCCTGATGCCTCTGTACTGGCATCTGCTGAAGGTGGTGCCGTCGCTGCAGATCGTTGCCCATCGGATCATCTGGAGCACGCTGCTGGTCGCAGCCTGGCTGCTGTGGACCCAGGGCCGGGGCTGGCTGCGCGCTGCACTCGCGCGTCCGCGCGCCGCGTGGATGCTGGCACTGAGCAGCCTGCTGATTGGCGTCAACTGGCTGCTGTACGTATGGGCGGTCAATGCCGGCCATGTGGTCGAATCGAGCTTGGGCTATTTCATCAACCCGATGTTGAATGTGCTGCTTGGCGTGGTGCTGCTGCACGAGCGCCTGAGCCGTGCGCAGTGGGTTTCCGTGGCATTGGCTGCCGCCGGTGTGGCCTGGCTGACCTTTCAATTCGGTCAGCCGCCGTGGATCGCGATCGGCCTGGCCTTCTCATTCGCACTGTATGGATTGCTGCGAAAGTTGCTGTCCATAGACGCTGTTGCCGGCATGGGCGTCGAAAGCGTCTATCTTTTCCTGCCGGCCCTGGCCGCGCTGGTCTGGTTTGAAAGCCAGGGGCAGGGCGGCTTCTTCGATTCATGGAGCACCGGCGTGGATGTGTTGCTGGTGTTCGGCGGCGCGCTGACGGCGTTGCCCCTGATCGGCTTTGCCTTTGCAGTGCGGCGCGTGCGCCTGTCCACGGTCGGTCTGATCCAGTACGTCGCTCCCACGCTGCAATTCCTGAGCGGCGTGTTCTTCTTCCATGAACCCTTCGACCACCGCCGCCTGGTCGGTTTCGTCCTGATCTGGGTCGGCCTGGCCATCTTTGCCGCCGACGGACTGTGGCGCGCGCGGCCGAAGCCAGTCGCACATTAGCGGCGTTGCAGCGCTCCGCCCGCTTTCCACTGCAGCACCAGTTCGGTGATGCCGAGCGGCACCAGCCAACTCATCCAGATGAAGCCAGCGCCATCGCCGAGGCTGGTCACCGCATCCATGGCGGGAACCCGGTTGAGCAGCCGGCAGATCACGAACGACCACGCCAGCACGTAGCTGCGAATCATCCAGTCACGATGGTTGTCGATGCGCCGGTTGCGCGCAGCGCGCCAGCCCATCGCCGCGCAGACCAGCCAGGCAATCGCCAGCATGGCCAAACCGAAGCCGGAGTCCTCGACCACCGTCAGGTCGAAGGCGAAGGGCTGCACCACCTTGCCGTGCACCGTGGCCAAGGAAACGATCAGCGCCACCATCGCGCCAAGGGCACCCCCGGCGAGGTACAGGTAACCGACCTGGCGATGGAATCGGAAAAACCTGCGCGTTGCGCCTATATAGAGATTGAGCGTGCCGAACACCAGCATGAAGGTGCCGCCGACCACGTGGGCGTAGAGCCAAGCCACATGCCCCGCGTGCCGGCTGACATTGCCCAGGGTCAGTACCGGGTAGGCGATTTCCATCCAGGCCAGGGCGCTGGTGACCAGCGCGAGCACCAACAGGAGGCCCGACGAAGAGATCCACCAGGAGCGTGGGGCGGGCGACGTGGCCATGGCGGTGCTCCGGGAGAGTTCTGGCATGGTGCAATCGGCGCCCGCGCCAGTCAATCCGCGAGGCCAGCCACGCTTCCCACGGGAAGCCTTAGCCGCGTAGTGCCTGGGTTACTGGCAAGCGCGCAGCGCGCACCGCGGGAAACAGACCGCCAATGAATCCAATCGCCAGCGCCCAGATCAAGCCCTGACTCACCAGCCGCGGCGTCACTGCGAAATTGAAGGCGACCTGCGTGAAGTTGCCGCCAAGTGTCGATACCGAATAACCGTTGAACACGCCGTAGGCGATGCCGGCGCCGAGCAGGCCGCCGAGTACCGACAAGGCCATCGCCTCCGCCATCACCGAGGCAATGACGGGCGCGCTGCCGAAACCCAATGCGCGCAGCGTGCCGATTTCTGCGGTGCGCGACGACACCGCCGAGAACATCGTATTCAACGCACCGAACAAGGCACCAATCGCCATGATGATGGTTACCGCCGTCGTTACCCAGCGAATGATGCGAGTCGTGCCCGCCGACTGCGCGCTGAAGAACTCGCGCTCGGTCTGCACGTCCACGTTCAATTGCGGATTTTCGCTCAGGCGCTTCTTCAGCGAATCGAAGGCATCGCGCGAGGTCAGTCGCACCAGCACCGAGGAAACACCGGACCGACCGAACGCGCTCTGCGCCGTTTCCAGGTCCGCCCACAATTCCGAATCATGCGCGTCGCCGGCCTTGAAGCGGCCGACCACCGTCCAGTACGAGCCACGGAATTTCAGCTTGGCGCCGACATCCAGTCCGCCGAACTCGCGGTAGGCGCCATCACCCACGATCAGCTCGCGCAGCCCGGGGCGGAACAATCGCCCGGCAGTCAACTGAATTTCCGGACGCAGGATGAAGGCCTTCGGTTCGACGCCACGCAGCGACACGTTCGCGCCGCTGGTGTCGCCGCGTCGCGGCACTTCCGTGATCACGATCAACTCGCCCGACGCCAGCGGCAGGTCGTCGTCGGCGCGGGCAATCGCCGGGTCCTGCTTGATCAAGGTGTTCGACGCGCGGTCGAGGAAGCTGGCGAGTTCGCCGTTGGATCCACCGCGCAGGATGATCGCGCGATTGGGATTGCCCGTGGCCGTCAGCGTCTTGTCCAGCCCGGCCGACATCGACAGCATCGCCACCAGCACGCCGACCACGCCGCCGATGCCTATGACAATGACCAGCGACGCGCCCAGCCGCTGCGGGATGCTGCGCAGGTTCATCAACACGATTTCGCGGATCTGGGTGAGCGTACTCATGGCTCAGCGCCCCGCCAGCGCATCTACGATGCGGATGCGCATCGCGTGCAGGGCCGGTGGCAAGCCCACTGCCAACGCCAGGAACACCGCCGCGCCGCCCGCGAACATCCACACACCCAGGCTGGTGGTGATCGGATACTCCGGCGGAATGCCCAGCGAAATCACGCTGGCCATCAACATGCCCATCAGCGCGCCCAGCAGGCACAGCAACAGGGACTCGGCCAGCACCAGGCCCAGCACCGTGCGGTCGGTGAAGCCCAGGCATTTCAGCACCGCCAATTCCGGCACGCGCTCGCGCACCGCCTGGCTCATGGTGTAGCCGGTCAAAATCAGGATGGTGAAGAACACCGCGCCCGAAATCGCATTGAGGATGAAGCCGATATTGCCCAGCTGCTTGAGGAAGCCCAACTGGAATTCCTGTTCGCTCTGGCTCTTGGTCTCATCCGGGGAGTTTTCGAACTTGCGGTCGATTTCCGCGGCAATGCGTTCACTCTGCATCGGGTCGTTGACGCTGACCACGAATACGCCAGCCAAACCCTTGGCCCCGGCAACACGCGCCTCGTCGAACTGCCCATAGTTGAGGTACATCAGGTTGGCACGCTTGGCCCATTCCTCGTCGCGGCCGTCGAAGATGCCGACCAGCCGCCATTCCCAGACACGCGTGCCGTCGGTCTTGGTCCAGATGAAGGAGTTCAGCGGAATGATGTCGCCGACCTTCCAGCCATATTTGTCGGCCAGCAACTTGCCGGCGATCGCGCCGTCCTGGGTGGAGATGAAGGCGCGCCGCTGCGACTCGGGCAGCACCCATTCCGGATAGGTGTCGTACAGGCGCTGCGGGTTGACCGCGAACTGCGGGAAGAAATTGCGCGCGTCCTGGTAGACGCCGCCAAAGAACTGCGAATGCGAAACGAAGTTCACGCCCGGCACCGCTTCTATCTGCGGCAGCATGCGCATCGGCAGCGGCTGCGTGAAGCTGGTCTTGGCTTGGGTGATCAGGCGATTCACGCCCAAAAAGCTCGCGCCGCCCGACAGCACCGAATTCACCGCCTGCAGCAGGCCGATCAACACGAAGGCCGCCATCAGGGCGAGCAGGGTGAAGGTGGTGCGCGTCTTCTTGCGCATCAGCCCGCCCCAGACCAAAGGGAAGTATTTCGCGATCACGCGCGCTGTCCAGGCTGGCGGCGACGCAAGGACATCAGTGCGCCGCCTCGTCCACCAGCGTGCCCTTGTCCAGGTGCACGATGCGTTTTGCGTATTTCGCGGCGGCGGGGTCGTGCGTCACCATCACGATGGTCTTTCCGAAGTCCTCGTTCAATCGACGCAGCAGGCCGAGCACTTCATCGGCAGTCTTGCGGTCGAGATCACCGGTGGGTTCGTCGCAGATCAGGATGCGCGGGTCCGACACCAGCGCACGCGCGATCGCCACGCGCTGCTGCTGGCCGCCGGACAGTTCGTTGGGCTTGTGGCTGGCGCGATCGCTCAGGCCGACGAGCTCCAGCGCCACCTCCGCGCGGCGCACGCGTTCGCTGCGCGACATGTCGGTCAACAGCAAGGGCAGCTCGACATTCTTCAGCGCGCTGAGCACGGGCATCAGGTTGTAGCTCTGGAAGATGAAGCCAACGGTTGCTGCGCGCCAGGCGGCCAGCTCGTTGTTGCTGTGTTCCTCGATGCGGTCGCCGTCGATCATCAGCACGCCGCCGCTGGGTGAATCCAGGCCGCCGATCAAATTCAACAGGGTCGTTTTGCCCGAGCCCGACGGACCCATCAACGCGACGAAATCGCCTTCAGGAATATCCAGGTCGATGCCGTGCAGCACTTCCACGGATTGCTTGCCGCGCGTGTAGGCCTTGGTCAGGCCGCGGATTTCCACCAGCGGCCGGGTTGCGTTTTTAGAGGCGTCCATCGCTCATTCTTTCTTGAGGGTGACGCGGCTGCCGTCCTTCAAACCCTTCGGCGGCGACAACACAACGGTCTCGCCGCCCTTCAGGCCAGCCGAGATCATCTGGTCCACGTCGCGCACTTCGCCGGCCGTCACGGCAACCGAGGCCACCTTGTCTTCTTCAACCACGAACACCTTGCTCTTGCCCTCGACGGTTTGCACCGCGCGTGTCGGCACCCACACGCCGGTCGGCTTGGCCGCGCCGGGCTTGGTCGTTTCCAGGAAGCTCACACGCACGCCCATGTCGGGCACGATGCGCGTGTCCTTCGATGCCAGCTGGATGCGCACTTTCACCGTCGCCTTGCTGCGGTCGGCGGTGGGGATGATGGCGATCACCTCGCCCGGAATCTTCCACTCCGGATAGGCGTTCAACACCGCTTCCACCGGCATCTTGGGCTGCACGCGGCCGATGTAGGCCTCGTTCACGTCCACCTGTACTTCCAGCGAATCCATGTCCACCAGGGTGCCGATGCCGGTACGGATGGAGCCGCCGCCGCCGGAAATCGGAGAAATCATTTCACCCGGCTGCGCGGCCTTGGTGACGATGACGCCCGAGAACGGTGCGCGGATGACGGTGTTGTCCACGCCGATGCCGGCGATGGTCAACTGGTCCTGCGCCACGCCCACGGCCCGTTGCAGCGATACCAGGCGCGCGGCGCGGGAGTCGCGTTCGGCGATGGCGCTGTCGAGCGATTGTGCGGCGACCAATTTCTTCGCGGCCAGCTCGCGCTGGCGAATGAGATTGCGTTCGGCGAGTTTCAACTGTGCCTGCGCTTCGGCCAGTTGCGATTGCGATGAAGCGAGCTGCGCCTGCGACAGATCGCGTTGCGCACTGGCATCGACCGGGTCGAGCGTGGCGAGGATTTCGCCTTCCACCACGCGCTGGCCTTCTTCGATCATCACGTCGCGAACCTTGCCGGTGATCTTCGACGACACCGTGGCGATGCGCCGTGCCGTCACGTAACCGGAGGCGTCCAGCACCGAAGCCGGGCCGCCTTCCGCCGCCGATCGCGCCTTCGCGGTTTCCACTTCCACCGGGCGTCGGCCCATCAGGAAGAAGACCACCACCAACAACACGACCATCAGGCCGACGATGGCGGGCCAGCGCTTGCGCTTCTTCGGCGCCGTGCCACGGCGGTCGATGCGGAGTTCCTTCAACAGGTCGGCGGGGGAATTCATGGTGGGTCCGTGGGTTTCAAGGGATGCAGTGTCAGCGTGCGGCAGTGTGGACGGCGTCAAGCCGCCGAACAACCTGCCGGAAGTAAGAAGTTGACTGTGGGAGCGGCTTCAGCCGCGATTTCTTGAAGCATCGCGGCTGAAGCCGCTCCTACAAGGGATAGCGGGCCTGCAACAGGGCCAGCGCGGCGCGCAGGCTTTGCGCCTCGCCGCCGGCGGGCTTGCCCGGGCGGTCGTTGTCGTTCCAGGCATAGACGTCGATATGCGCCCAGGACATCGCCTCGGGCACGAAACGCTCCAGGTACAGCGCAGCCACGATCGCCCCGCCCATCCGCGACGGGCCGCCATTGGTCATGTCAGCGATGTTGCTCTTGAGGTGGCTGACGTACGGGCGCCACAGCGGCATGCGCCAGATCCGGTCGCGCACGCGCTCGCCGGCCTGCACGTAATCGGCGGCCAGCGCATCGTCGTTGCTGAACAGCGCCGGCAGGTCCGGGCCCAGCGCGATGCGGGCCGCGCCGGTCAGCGTCGCGAAATCCAGGATCAGTTCGGGCTTGAGTTCCGCGGCATAGGTCAGCGCGTCGCACAGCACCAGCCGGCCTTCGGCGTCGGTGTTGTCCACTTCCACGCTAAGGCCCTGTCGCGTCACGATCACTTCACCCGGGCGGAAGGCATTGCCGGCGATGGCGTTTTCGACCGCGGGCACCAGCAGCGTGATGCGGATCGGCAGTTCGAGCGCCATCACCAGTTGTGCGAGGGCCAGCGCATGCGCGGCGCCGCCCATGTCTTTTTTCATGTTGCGCATGCCGTCGGCGGACTTGATGTCCAGGCCGCCGGTGTCGAAGCACACGCCCTTGCCGACGATGGCGACGTGCGGATGTTCGTCCTTGCCCCACTGCAACTGGATCAGGCGCGGCGCACGATGGCTGGCGCGTCCCACCGCATGGATGGTCGGGAAATTGTGTTCGAGCAAGGCCTCGCCGGCGATCACATGCAGCTTCGCGTCGTGCGCGCGCGACAGGCGGTCGGCCACCGCCTCCAGGTCGCCCGGGCCCATGTGTTCGGTCGGTGTGTTGACCAGGTCGCGCACCAATTCGCTGGCGCGCAGGATTGCGACGCTGCGCTGGATGTCGCTGTTGTCTGCATCCACTACCCATTGCGCCGGCGGTCGAACCGGCGACAGGTAGCGCGAGAACTTGTAGGCGCCCAGTCCCCAACCCAGTAAGGCCAGCGCGGGATCGATGCGCACCGGCGAGTCGCCATCCAGGTGATAGGCGCCGACCGGCAGCAACACTGGCAGGTGCGCCAGCGCCAGCGGATCGCCGGCATCGCTGACCGCGGCGATCACGCAGGCCGGACGACCATTGGCATCGGGCAGCAGCAGCCAGGCACCGGTACTGGCGGTGAATGCGTTTGCTTCAAGCCAGCGGCGCGTGGATTCATTGTGCGCGTCGAGCCAGGCCGGATACGTTGCGCGATCCACAACAACGATCGGGCAGGACGCCACCATGTCGGCGGCGGCAATGAAGCAGGCGGGCAGGCTCATGCGTTCTCCGGTTGCGGATGGCGGGCATCGAGCCAGTCGGCCAATGCTTCCAGCGTAGTGAATTGCAAATCGGGTTTCGGAAATTGTTCCGGCCAGCTTTCGTCGCGCCGATTGATCCAGCAAGTACGCATACCCGCCCAGTGCGCGCCCGCTACATCCAGCAGCGGATCGTCGCCGACATGCAGCACTTCATGCGGGGCCAGGCCGAGCTGCTGGCAGGCGGAATGGAAAATAGGCGCATCGGGCTTGGCGTGGCCGGCGTCGCGCGCGGCCACGAATACCGAGAAGCGATCGGCGATGCCGATCCGGCGCAAGTCGGCATTGCCATTGGTCAACGCCGCAATCGGCCAACGCGCCGCCAGCCGATCCAGCGCCGCCATCGCATCGGGATAAAACTCGATGTCGTTGCGCGCCACATAAAACGCGGTGAAAGCATCTTCGACATGCAACTCATCGTCACCGGCGCTGCGCAAGGCATGCGCCAGCGACAACTTGCGCTGGCGGGTGAAGTCGTGCGCGTACTGCGGGTGCGCCGCGGCGATTTCTTCGCGCAACTCACGCATGCGGGTGATCGAATACATGTCGGCGGTACGCGGACAACGCTCCTGCAGGAATGTCTGCAGCGCGATTTCGGCACGCTCGATTACTGGCCAGATCGGCCACAGCGTATCGTCGAGATCCAGACTCAGTGCTTTGGGCGCCGTTTCCATATTTTCATTTTACTCCCATCTCGTGGCGCGGACGCTTGGCGGCGCCGGGGGGCACGACTTCTACGGCCGCCCCGGCGTAGCCGCATCCTGCGGACTCAGGGGCGTGCGGCCGGCCTTCCCTGGCCGGCCTCCTACGAAGTCATACCCCCCGTCGCCGCCAAGCGTCCGTCAACGAGTCTGGGGTAGGAGTGAGGAACGACGCCCAAAGCCTTCGCGGAATGTCGGGAAGCCAAGCGTTGACCTTCTGCCTGGAAGCATCAATCCAACGAGAAAGCAGTCGTGCTGCGGTGCTCTTTCTTGATCACACAACCGTCACGCATGACGGTTGGACTCGTAGGTGATGCTCAGCCGCATGTTCGACGAGTGGAAGGATGCAACGCTGCCGTTGACCTTCAATAACCCTCGTCAGTCGCGGACGAACGCTTGGCGGTGACGGGGGGTGGGTTCGGACAGGAGGTTGGCCATGGATGGCCAACCGGTCGACTCTAAGTCCGCAGGAGCGGCTACGCCGAGTCGACCAGGGCGAACCCACCCCCCGGCGCCGCCAAGCGTTCGCGCCACAAAGAGTGACGCGAGCTTATTCGATGACTTTCGCCCAGCCCTGCCACCCTTCAACCCGCTCCGCAACGATCTTGAGACTCGCAAGCATCGGCACGGCAAGCAGCAGCCCCGCGATGCCCCACAGGAATCCCCACAACATCAGCCACAACAACATCACCAGCGGCGAGATCGCCATGCGCCGGCCCAGGATGACCGGCGTGACGAATTGCGATTCGATCACATGCAAGCCGAGGTACAGCGCGGGTGGGATGAGCATCTGCGCGGGGGCGTCGAAGGCGACGACGCCGACCAGGCCGAGCAGGATCACGCCACTCAGTGGCCCGACGTAGGGCACGAAGTTGAACAGTGCGGCCAGCGTGCCCCATAGCAGTGCGTCGGACCAGTCCAGGCCCATCCACACCAGGCCGCCGGTCAGGATCAGGCCCAGGGTGAAATTGATGGCGCTGATGGTCAGCACGTAGCGCGACAGGTCGGCTTCGATGGTTCGAAGGATTTCGATGGTGACCTGTTTTTGTTGTGCGCCGGGCAATCGCGCGATGGCGTGTCGCTGCAATCCTTGTCCGTACACCAGGAAGAAATACGCGAGCAGGGACACGGCCAATACCGAGGCGAGTATTCGCGGCGCGCTGCTGATCAAGGTCCATAGATTCGGCGGGCGTGGTTTCTCGGCGTCGGACACGGCGCCGGCGGGTGCGGCGGCGCCGGTGGCATCCACGATGGAGGCGGCCGCCTTGTTGGCTTGCTCGACCTGCTTGGTCAGCTTCTTCAACTTTGGCGCGAGTTCGCGCAATTGGGTCGGCGCCTGTTTCATCCAGTCCGTCGCCGGGCTGATCAACAGGCTCGACAACCACACCGCCAATACCAAGCCGCCCAGCACCACCACCAGCGATCCGAGCCAGCGCGGAATCCACATGCGCGCCAGGCGGCTCACCAAGGGGTTGCCCAGCAAGGCCAGCATCATCGCCAGCATCACCGGCACCAGCAGGTCGCTTGCCAGCCAGCAAGCAGCGAGGCTGAAGATCACGGCGATAACGCGGACGGCGCCGATGCCCGATGCGGGTTCTTCATCCACCGGCGGTTCCGGCGGTGGCGGCGTGCCTGGCGGATCGCCCACCGGCAGTCGTGCGTTGTCCGGAATTTCCGGCGGCGGCAAGTCGTCGGCAGTAGGGGAGTGCATCATTCGATCACCGCCGACCATCCGTTCATCCCGGGCACGCGCTCGGCCACGATCTTGAAGCACACCAGCACCGGCATCGCCAGCAGCACGCCGGCGATACCCCACAACCAAGCGCAGAACAGCAGCCACAGCAGGATGACCAGCGGCGATATCGACCAGCGTTTCCCGATGATCAGTGGCGTGATCACTTCCGATTCCAGCATCTGCATGCCCAGGTAGATCGCCGGCGGCGCCAGCATCTTCATCGGGCTGTCGAATGCCACCACGCCAACCAGCCCGAAAGTGATGACGCCCACGGTGGGTCCGACGTAGGGCGCGTAGTTCAGTAGCCCGCCGATGGCGCCCCACAACAGCGCATCGCCAAGGCCCAGGCCCAGCGCCCACAACACCGCCGTCAACAACAGCGCAAGCATGGCGTTGATGATGGTGATGGTCAGTACGTAGCGCGAGGTTTCCATTTCCAGCGCGTGCAGGAGGTCCGCGGTCAGTCGCTTGCGTTGCCGGTCGGGCAGCATGGCGATGAAGTTGCGCTGCAGGCCCACGCCATATACCACGAAGAAATACGCCAACAGGATGACGGCGCCGAACAGCGCGAGCATGCGCGGTGCGGCGCGGATCAGCGTCCACAGATTCGGTGGTTTCGGTTTGTCCTGCGCCAGCGCGGCCTCGCGCTCCTTCTTGCTTGGCGCGGTACCGGCTGCGGTCACCAGCGATTGCGCCGCCTTGTTGGCCGCATCCACCTGCTTGGTGATGGCTTTGAGTTTCGGTGCGATCTGGCGCAGTTCCTGCGGTGCTTTCTGGAACCAGTCACTGGCCGGCGCGACCAGTTGGCTGGCCAGCGTGATCGCCAACAGCACGCCGCCGAACACCACGAACAACGCGCCGATCCAGCGCGGCACGTGCCAGCTGCACAAACGCGTTACTAGCGGATTGGCGATCAGCGCCAGGAACAGCGCCAGCAGGATGGGAATCAGCAGGTCGCGCGCGGCCCAGGCCGCAGCCACCACCACGATCAACGCCAGCAGGTGCACGGCGCGCCAGTGGGAGGTGGGAAACGAGACGGGTGTGCTTTGCTCAGCCACTTGCGTCGGAGCTTGCAGCTTCCTGCCGCAGGGCGTCGGTGGTGGCCGTGGCGCTCGCATCGGCGGCGGCTTCGGCGGCCGCGCCTGCAGCAATGCCAGAGGTGGCGCTGGCGCCCAGCGCGGTGATGATGGCCTGCGCTGCGGCACTGAAAATCTGCCCGCCCATGCTCGATGCACCCGGCGCTTTGCTGCGGCCCATCAGGTAACCGCTGATGGCGCCGACAGTAACGATGCGCCAGGGCGTGGCCGCCGTCTTGAACGTGCTGCCGAGCTTGCCCCAGGAATCGCGCGCGCGAACGATCGATGTCTCGCAATCGATCTCGGCCATCTGCACGACTTTCAGTCGGTCTTCGATGCTCATGGCGCCTTGGGGGCCACGTCTTCGGTCTTGCCTTCGGGATCGGGCGGGCCGGGATTCGGCGTGCCCGTCGCCGATTCGGTAGAGATCGGTTGCGTGGGTGGAAAGATGATCGCCAATTGCCGGCGCGTGGCGTCGAGGTCGGCGAAGGCCAGTGCCTTGCGCGCCACACGCCAGGCATACCAGGCAATGCCCAGGCTCAGCACCAGCGGGATGAACAAGGCCCACAACAGCGACATGCCGGTCTGCGTGAGTGCGATCACGATCATCACCATCATCGTGACCCAGGCCGTGCCCAGCATCAGCGCGCCCAGCAGAAGGAACACCAGGCCGCGGATCAGCGCAACCCGCGCCAACGAAATGTCGGACAGCACCAGGCGCCGGAACGAACTTCCGGCGGTGGCATATTCGCGTGCGACGCCGCGCCCTGCCTCAAGCAGCGCGCTTACGTCCTGCTTCAATCGCTCTGCAGCGTCCAGAGCGGGCACGGACTATTCTTTCGAACGGGTCAGCTTGGCAATCAGGTATCCGGCCGCAAAGGCAGCGCCGAAACTTACCCACGGACGCGTGCGGATCAGGTCTTCGGCCTGGTCGATCACGTCCTTGCCCGAATCGATGAGGCCTTCGAGTTTTTCGTCGAGCACCGCTTTGGCGTTGCGCGCCGCTTCCATTCCACTTTCAACCGCATCCGCGACGCCGACCGTTACCTGGTCACGCGCAAGCGCGGCCTTTTCGACGATGCCGGGCTCGTTGGCGGCTTTACCATTATTGTTGTCGTTGGCCATGGTCTTGCTTCCTGTTGTGACACGTTGGGTGTGACGCACTGCAGGTTAAGCCGTATTGGCTGAGCCTGCCTTAAATTCATTGCATGGGCAACTCGCCACGGGCGCCGCCGCGCTGCAGGTACAGCACCAGTGATTTGGGCGCCGGCGACAACTGCGCGCGGAAGGCGTTTAGGTCTGCCACCGTGCGCCGGTTGATCGCCAGCACCAGGTCACCGCCGTCCAGTTGGTTGCGCGCCGCGCGGCTGCCCGGCGCGACCTTGCTGATGATCACGCCGCTAAGCCCTTGCTGGCGATAACGCTCGGGCAGGTCGGTGAAGGTGGCGCCGGCCAGGCGCGGATCCAGCGACGCGCCGTCCACTTCCTTGGCCTGCGCCTTCAGTGTGGCCGATACCGACAGCAGCTTGCCGTCGCGCATCAGGGCGAGCTTCACCGCCTGGCCGACCGGCAACAGGCCTTCCATGTTGTGCAGGCCTTGCCCCGTGTCGATGCGCTGGCCGTTGGCGGCAATGATGATGTCGCCGGGTTTCACCCCGGCCAGTTCCGCCGGCGAGCCGCGATACACGCGCGTGACCAGTGCGCCGCGCGTGTTGATGTCCAGGTCGAACTGCTTGGCCAGCGCGGCGGTCATGTCCGGGGTTTGCAGACCCAGCGAGCCGCGCCGCACTTCGCCGTAGGCCATCAGCTGGCGCATCACCTCGCGGGCGAGGTTCACCGGAATGGCAAAGCTCAAGCCGATATTGCCGGCGCCGCTGCCGCGCGGGTTGTAGGTGGCCGCATTGACGCCGACCAGCTCGCCGCGCAGGTTCACCAGCGCGCCGCCGGAGTTGCCCGGGTTGATCGAGGCATCGGTCTGGATGAAGTTCTGGTAACCAAGGCCGCTCAGGCCACTGCGGCCCACGGCCGACACGATGCCTGAGGTCACTGTCTGGCCCAAGCCGAACGGATTGCCCACCGCCACCACGTAGTCGCCGACGCGCAAGGTCGAAGAATCCGCCAGTGGAATCGCAGTCAGGTTGGGTGCCGTGATGCGGATCACCGCCACGTCGGTGTCGGCGTCCGACCCGATCGGCTCGGCCTCGAAGGTGCGGCCGTCGGACAGGGTGACCGACACCGCATCCGCGCCTTCCACCACATGGTT
Organism: Gammaproteobacteria bacterium; assembly: GCA_031408815.1. GTDB lineage: Bacteria > Pseudomonadota > Gammaproteobacteria > Xanthomonadales > Xanthomonadaceae > Arenimonas. Next base: position 6,818 of record JANNWV010000049.1, on the reverse strand, counting down.
GTTGGTCAGGATCAGGCCGCGCGTCGCGTCCACGATGACGCCCGAGCCCAGCGACTGCTGCACCCGCTCCTGCGGGAAGCGACCGCCGCCGAAGAACTCGGCCAGCGGGTTGTTCACCCGCACCACCTGCTTGGTATAGATGTTCACCACGCCGGGCGTCACCCGCTCGAGCATGGGCGCCAGGGACGGCATCGGGGCCCCGCCGACCACCGGGGTGGGGGGCGCGGCATTGGCCAGCCCGGGCAGGGCGGCCGAGATCGCGGTCTGCACCAGAGCCTCCGGAGAGCCGTCGTCGGCGGGACCCAGGGTCAGCAGGCGGGCAGCGACGCCGCCGCCCAGGGCGGCCAGCAGGATCAGGGACAGGGTGGGCAAGGGGCGCATGGGGGCTTCCGAAGGCTGAAAACAAGGACTAAACCAGCTTAACAAATGGGGATGACCGGTCCCTGAGCCAAGAAGTTCACGAAAAATAATTTTCATTAGGAGTGTCTTCCAAACCCTTGCCCGCCTTGCAAAAAATTTATGAAACATCATGGTTACAGGCGGTTGACAGTGCCCCTGTAGGGGGGTACTTTTGGCCCCGGCGGTCACACAACATGTTGGGTGGCCGACGGGGGAGGGCCCCACGATGTGGGGCTTCGTCAAGCCGGCAAGCCGCGCGAGCCAAGGGGAAATGGGGTCTAATTCATGAGACTCCCATCACAACCGCGTCATGACCAATAACAACAAAGCTACCGGGAAAACCGGGGCCAGAAATGAGGATTCACGCACGATGAGCACTGTTCGCCTGGAAGCGGTCAAGGCCGATCTGGTCACCGAAGCCGCACAGGGCATCCCGATGCAACCGGCATCGGTGGATATCTGGGACAAGAAGTACCGCCTGAAGAAAAAGAATGGCGAGCCGGTCGATGTGTCCATAGATGACACTTATAAGCGCGTGGCCAAGGCGCTGTCGGATGCCGAAACCAATCCCGAAAAGCAGAAGTACTGGTACGAGCGCTTTTTGTGGGCCCTGCGCCGCGGTGCGATCCCCGCTGGCCGCATCACCTCCAACGCCGGCGCGCTGGAACACAAGCCGTCCACCAGCACCATCAATTGCACCGTGTCGGGCACCATCACCGATTCCATGGACGGCATTCTGGACAAGGTGCATGAGGCTGGGCTGACGTTGAAAGCCGGTTGCGTTGCGCCAGGCACCTGGGTCGTCACCGAGCGTGGCCTGACTACGGCCGACCTGGCGGTAACCGAGCGCCACCAGCAGATCATGAGTTACGACCGCGCCAGCGGGCGTTTCGAGATGCGCCAGATCCTGGACCACCTGACCACGCACGTGGCCAATGCCGACAACATCGAAATCGTTGCCGGCGGCGCCACGCTGACCACGTCGGTGCGGCATCCGGTGCTGGTGTTCCGCGGCGACAAGACACACTGGGTGCGCGCCGATGAAGTGCGCCCCGAAGACGCGCTGGTGCAGCATTGCTTCGACTGGAGCGCCGATGCGTCGCGCGCGTTGGATGCATGGTTTGCCGGCGCGCATCTGGGCGACGGTTCCGCGTACGAAAAACACATCGCCTACAAGCCCAGCCGCCAGCTGTGGGCGAATCGCGCGCAGGCATTGGGCAAGCGCCTCGTGTTCAAGATCCGCGCCGCCGAGCGCGAAGTGGTTGAACGCTACGCGCAATTCTTCCAGGCCTTCTGTGGCGCCAATGCAAAGGTTGTCGCCGGCGCAACCCCGAACGGCACGCCGGTTTGGGATTATGCCGTTGCCAGTTTTGCCGCCAGCAAGGCGGCCGACCTGATCGGCAACCAGATTAGTTCCAAGACCGCGCACATGCATGTACCGGCCTGGATCAAGGCGCAGCCTGATCGGCATTTCCTGCCGTTTTTGGCTGGGCTGCTTGATACCGATGGCACCGTGGGTCTCGAACACGGCAGCGCCACCCTTGCCACGCAGAACCATGATTTCGCGCGCGAGCTGCAATCCTTGCTCGGCCTGTTCGGCGTGCATGCGTCGCTGACCTTGCGCAAGCCGCGCACGCATGTGTTGAACGGGCACGATGTTCACGACAGCGGCGGCGCGATGCTGAAGATCAGCGACTCGGCGTTTTTGGCGCGCGTGGCCGAACACATGGCCGACAGCGGCAAGCGCCGGCGCATCAGCGAAAACGCCAGCACGCCCGGCCAGTACGACGTGTACCAGGTGCCGGCTTCGTTGCGCGCCGCATTGGTTGTTGAAAATGACGCACTGAGCGCGGTCGAACGCCAGGCCAACGGCTTCTATCACGGCTACCACCTGCGCGACCGCGTCAGCCGCGTCTGGCTCGATCGCTGGGAAGCAAATTTCCCCGCACTCAAGCCGCTGATCACGCTGGCCCGCAGCCTGCGCCCGGTGGAGTCCATCCGTCGCAACCTGCCCTTGTCCGAAACCTTCTTCGACTTCACCGTGGACGGCCACAACAACTATCTCGCCGGCAACGGCGGCTTGCTGGTCATCCACAACTGCGGCATCGGCTATGAGTTCTCCACGCTGCGTCCGCGCGGCGCGTACGTGAGTGGCGCCGGTGCTTACACCAGCGGCCCCTTAAGCTTCATGGATATCTACGACAAGATGTGTTTCACCGTGTCGTCCGCCGGTGGTCGCCGCGGCGCGCAGATGGGCACGTTTGATGTGTCGCATCCGGACGTGAAGGAATTCATTGGCGCCAAGCGTGAAGACGGCCGCCTGCGCCAGTTCAATTTGTCCCTGCTCATCACCGACGGCTTCATGGCGGCGGTGGAAAAAGACCTCGATTGGCCGCTGGTTTTCCCGGTCAATCTGAAGGAAAAGGACGAAGTCGACCTCAACGACCCGAAGCAGGTCGTGTGGCGCGACTGGCCGAACACCGATATGTACGTGACGCGCGAAGACGGCCTGGTGGCCTGCAAGATCTTCGGCCACATCCGCGCGCAGCAGTTGTGGAACCGCATCATGGCGTCCACGTATGATTTTGCCGAGCCCGGTTTCATCTTGATCGACCGCGTTAATGAAATGAACAACAATTGGTGGTGCGAGAATATTCGCGCAACCAATCCCTGTGTTACCGCCGACACCCGCCTGGCCACGCAGTACGGCATGGTTCGCATCGGCGACCTGCATGCTTCGCAGCAGGCTTTGCAGGTAACGGCCGATCGTCGTGCGCTCGGCCTGGAAGGTCGCGGCACCGAAGTGCGTTCGGCGGTGCCGGCGTTCTGCACCGCGGAAAGTGCGCGCGTGTATCGCGTCGTTTCCGAAGACGGTTACGAGATCAAGGCCACCGAGTGGCACGATTTCTACACCGACCGCGGCAAGATCAAACTGAGCGAACTGACCGTGGGCGATAGCCTGTGGGTGCAGTCGGGCAAGGGACAGTTCGGCACGGAAGGGTCTGAAGACCTGGGTACCTTGTTGGGCCTGATCACCGGCGATGGTCATTTCACCGATCGTGGCAAGGGCGAAGACGCCGCCGTTATCAGCCTGTGGGGCGAAGAGCGCGCCTTGGCCAACCGCGTTGCCGATATCGTCAACACGATGACCGCCGGCACCTCCGAAGGCCTGCGCGAATACACCGTGGCACCGGTCGCCGTGGCCGAACGCAATATGGTGTCGATCCGCTCTGTGTTGCTGGCGCGCGCGCTGAAGCCCTACAACTTCACCAAGGACAGCAAGCTGGTGGTGCCGGAAGTTATCTGGCAAGGCAGCGAGGCCTGCGTGAAGGCCTATCTGCGTGCCTTGTTCCAGACCGACGGTACCGTCAATATTTCCAGCCGCAGCGAGAGCTGCTCGGTGCGCCTGGCTTCCAGCGAAGAGACGCTGCTGAAGGATGTGCAGGCCTTGCTCGCCAACTTTGGCGTGTTCAGCCGCATTCGCGCCCGCCGCGCCGCTGGCCAGCGCCTGCTGCCGGACGGCCACGGCCAGAACAAGTTGTACGACTGCCAGGCGGACTTCGAGTTGATTGTCGATGGCGAATCGCGCGAGCAGTTCATGCACGAGATCGGCTTCATGCTGCCGGCCAAGAATGACAAGTATCAGGGTTGGGTGCAGGACAAGAAGCTGCTGAAGACGCAGCGTTTTGCCACCCGCATCGCGCGCATCGAATACGTGGGCGAGGAAGCGGTGTTTGATACCACCCAGGTCGACCACAACACGGTTATTTTCAACGGTCTGGTGACCGGGCAATGCGGCGAACAACCCTTGCCGCCCTATGGCGCCTGCCTGCTCGGCTCGATCAACCTGACCAACTTCGTGCGTGAACCTTTCACCGACAAGGCCAGCTTCGACTTCGACGAGTACAAGGAAGTCGTGCGCGTATTCACCCGCATGCTGGACAACGTGGTGGAGGTCAATGGCCTGCCGTTGCCGCAGCAGCGCGCCGAAATCACCCGCAAGCGCCGCCACGGCATGGGCTTCCTGGGCCTGGGCAGCACGGTCACGATGATGCGCATGAAGTACGGCTCGCCGGAAAGCTGCGCCTTTACCGAAGACGTGTCGCGCGACATGGCCATTGCCGGCTGGGAAGTGTCGCTGGCATTGGCGAAAGAAAAGGGCATGGCCCCCATCATGGATGAAGACTTCACTGTTACGGCGGAGATGCTGCGCAAGCGCCCGGAGATGAAGAAGGACGGCTACAAAGTCGGCCAGACCATCAAGGGTCGCGTGTTGCACGCGAAGTATTCGCGTTACATGCAGCGCGTGGCCGGCGTGGCGCCGGAACTGGTTGCAGAGTTGTCGGAGGTAGGTGGAAGGTTTACCCACCACAGCTCGATTGCACCCACGGGCACGATTTCGCTGTCGCTGGCGAACAATGCATCGAACGGTATCGAGCCGAGCTTCGCCCACCACTACAGCCGCAACGTGATCCGCGAAGGCAAGAAGTCGAAGGAAAAGGTCGAGGTTTTCAGCTTTGAACTGCTGGCCTACCGCGCGCTGGTGAACCAGGCCGCGATGCCGTTCTCCACCGACGAAGCCACTCGTTTGCCCGAGTACTTCATCGCGGCGGATGATGTGTCGCCGAAGTCGCATGTGGATATCCAGGCCGCGTCGCAGAAGTGGATCGACTCGTCCATTTCCAAGACCGCCAACGTTCCGACGGATTATCCGTACGAGGACTTCAAGGACATCTACATGTACGCCCACAAGCAAGGCTTGAAGGGCTGCACCACGTTCCGCTTCAATCCGGCCGCCTTCCAGGGCGTGCTGGTGAAGGAAACCGACCTGGAAAACACGATGTATCGCTTCGAACTGGAAGACGGAACGATCGTGGAAGCCAAGGGCAATGAGGAGATCGAATACGACGGCGAGATGCACAGCGCCGCCAACCTGTTCGATGCCCTCAAAGAGGGGTACTACGGGAAGTTCTGATCTGCCACCTACGAGGACGGTACGATGAAAAAGGCAAAGAGTTCTGGTAATTCAATCGGCAACGCGATGGACAGCGTCGGCGAGAAAGCGTCGGAGATCGGCGCGGCAATTTCCAAGAAGGCTGCACCTGTCGTCAAGGCCGTGAAGAAGAAGGCCGCAGCTGCCGTCAAGTCCGTGAAGGACGGCGTGGCAGCAGCGCGCAAGCGCGTAGCGGCGGCGAAGAAGAAGGCAGCGCCGAAGAAAAAGGCCGCTGCCAAGAAGGCGCCAGCTAAAAAGGCTGCAAAGAAGAAAGCACCGGCCAGGAAGGCTGCTGCGAAAAAGACGGTAGCCAGGAAGGCACCGGCGAAGAAGGCCGCGAAGAAGGCAGTCCGCAAGGCTGCAAAGAAAGCGCCGGCTCGCAAAGCCGCCAGGAAGGCAGCGAAAAAGAAGTAAAGCGTCGCCCGTTTCACCGTTTGTTACACGCTACACGCCCCATCCATAAGTTGTTCCGATTGCTGCAAAGCCCAACCCCCTCCCGCTTGCGGGAGGGGGTGAAGGTTTCAAGAGCACCGTCCCCCCAGGAGTTTTTTGTTTCATGACCATCAAGATCAACAAGAAGATCAAGGCTTATAGCGTCCAGAAGCCCGAAGACCGCGATGCCGCCATTGCGGCCGCCGCAGCCGCTGCTGCCGCGCCTGTGTTTGTAGCCGTGGTCGAACCCGAATCCAATATCGTGCAGATGCACGAGAAGGTCGAGCGCCCCGAGGTGCTGATCGGCAACACCTACAAGATCAAATCGCCGCTGGTGGAACACGCCATGTACGTGACCATCAACGACATCGTGCTGAACCAGGGCACGCCGCATGAACTGCGCCCCCCGTTTGAAGTGTTCATCAACTCCAAGAACATGGACCACTTCCAGTGGATCGTGGCGCTGACGCGGATCATGTCGGCCGTGTTCCGCAAGGGCGGCGACGTAACCTTCCTGGTGGACGAGATGAAGGCCGTGTTCGACCCGCGCGGTGGTTACTTCAAGGCCGGCGGCGTGTACATGCCATCCATCGTTGCCGAAATCGGCAACGTGGTGGAAGAACACCTCAAATCCATCGGCATGATCATCGACCCCGAGCTGAGCGACGCCCAGCGCGCGCTGATCGCCGAGAAGCGCGCAGCCTACGAGAACAAGTCAAAAAAAAAGCCTGACAGCACCATCGGAACCAAGTTGAGCGGCGACCTCGCCGGTGCCGGAGCCGACAGCGCGTTACGCGCTGAAGAGGCGGCCACCGAAGCCGGCGAGGGAGCTTCTTTTCCGGCGACTGCGACGCTGTGTCACAAGTGCAGTACGAAGGCGCTGGTGTTGATGGATGGGTGTCAGACTTGTTTGAATTGTGGGTATAGCAAGTGCGGGTGATGCTTTAGTTTTGGATGTGTAGGGAGTCAAGAGATGTCCCGATGGTTGGATCAG
>JANNWV010000048.1:0-11962 GCA_031408815.1 Gammaproteobacteria bacterium | reverse complement strand
GGCCACGCCATCGAAACCGAACAGGCCTACGGCGGCCTGCTGCATGGCGAAGCGGTGGCGCTGGGCATGTTGCTGGCGGCCCGCCTGTCGGCCCAGCTGGGCCGCGCACCGATGGCCGACGCGCAACGGCTGCAGGCCTTGCTGGAACGCTTCGGCCTGCCCACCTCGCTGCCCGCCGGCCTTTCTCCGAAGGCGCTGATAGATCGCATGCGGCTCGACAAGAAGGCGGTATCGGGCCGCCTGCGGCTGATCCTGTGGCGCGAACTGGGCCATGCCGAAGTGGTGGCCGACATCCCGGAAGCGGCGATAGCCGCGGTTTTTTCCTGAATCCGCCGCCAGCCCCGCGCGCGGCGCGGCTACAATAGCGGCCTTATGCGCCTACTGCTGCAACAACGCCCCCTCGCCGGTGAAATCCCCAAGTACGTCCAGCTGATCCTGCAACAGGACATGCTGGGCGGCTGGTCGCTGTTGCGCGAGGCAGGACAGATCGGCGGCAAGGCATCCTTGAAGCGTGAACAGTTTCTTGAACAAGCCGCCGCGCTGGCCGCGTTTGAAAGAGCCCGCGACGCCCAGATCAAGCGCGGCTTCCAGGTGATGTTCGCGCAGGGCGCGAGCGCGCCGCAATGAAACCCTTTTGCGAGACCTGCCCGTGACGATGAAGAACGACCGTTTCCTGCGGGCCTTGCGCCGCGAACCCGTCGACGCCACGCCGGTCTGGCTGATGCGCCAGGCCGGCCGCTACCTGCCCGAATACCGCGCCACCCGCGCGCAGGCCGGCAGCTTCATGGCGCTGGCGACCAATCCGGAACTGGCCTGCGAAGTGACGCTGCAACCGCTGCGCCGGTTCGAGCTCGATGCCGCGATTTTGTTTTCCGACATCCTCACCATTCCCGATGCGATGGGCCTGGGCCTGAGCTTCGCCGAAGGCGAAGGCCCGCGCTTCGCCCGCCCGGTGCGCACCGCCGCCGATGTCGCGAAACTCGCCGTGCCCGACATGGAAGGCGAACTGCGCTACGTGATGGACGCATTGCGACTGATCCGTCGCGAACTCAATGGCTCGGTGCCGCTGATCGGATTCTCGGGCAGCCCGTGGACCCTGGCCTGCTACATGATCGAAGGCGGCGGCAGCGACAATTTCTCCAAGATCAAGGCGATGGCCTTCAGCGAACCGGCGCTGCTGCATCGCCTCCTGGAAGTGACCACCGACGCCGTCATCGCCTACGTCTCGGCGCAACGCGCCGCGGGCGCTCAGGCTTTGATGGTATTCGACACCTGGGGCGGCGTGCTGGCACCGCACCACTACCGCGAATTCTCCCTGCGCTACCTGCAACGCATCGCCCAGGAATTCAAACGCGGCGAAGGCAGCGAGCGCACGCCATTGATCCTGTTCGGCAAGGGCAACGCCCCGTATCTCGAAGAACTGGCACAGACCGGCGCCGAAGGACTCGGCGTGGACTGGCTGGTATCGCTGGAAGAAGCCCGCCGTCGCACGGGCGACCGGATCGCGCTGCAAGGCAATCTTGACCCGGCGACTTTGTACGGATCACCCGACGCAATCCGCTCGGAAGTTCGACGCACGCTCGAAAGCTACGGTCCCGGCCCTGGCCACGTGTTCAACCTCGGCCATGGGCTTTCTCCGGACATGAATCCCGACCATGTCAAAGTGCTCGTTGACGCTGTGCACGAATTCTCTCGGGTCTAGAGTTCGAAGCGGTTAAGCGTACTAGCGGTTCGCGTTACGGTGCAGCCGGGTCCGGCATTCATTTTGAGTCGCGTCTCTCCGCCTGCGGCGTCGAGCCGACTTGGTCAAAATGAACGCCCGCCCCTGCTCCTATACGTAATACGTAGTTCTATCCTGCTGTCCTCACGACTAGGTAGCGATACAAGGCTTCCGCTGCGTCTCGGCGAATGGCAGGGTCAGATTGAGTTCGCAATGGGCTCGTTGGTGTCGTTCTTATTCTGTCGAAGCGCGGCTTGTGACGTGGTGAAGCCACGTGTGCACTCTCCTTGATTTTGCACGCCTTTGAATTGGGGGCCGACGTCGGGGGCCGGTAGGCATCGCGAAGTGGTGCAGGACGCAAGGAACGAAGGGCATGGATGCCCGAGTGCCGCGGGCGCAGGATGCGCATGAGCGGCCGGCCGACTTCGAAAACATGGACGTTTTCGATGTCGGGCGCGATGACCCTCCCATGCCCGGCGCTGCGAGTCATTTCGTCAACCGCTCTGGACTGGGAACTAGTGCTTCGGTTGTTCACCCGTGCGCAGCAGGGCCAGCACCGCTTCGATTTTCGATTGCAGGAGCGAAGACGTTACGGGTTTGCGCAGGAAGCCGTGCATGCCGGCGGCGAATGCGAGGGGTTCGGCTTGGGTGTCGGTGCGGGCCGTCAATGCAACGAGTGCGAGGGTGTGGCCCTGGCTGCGGATGATGCGGGCGAGTTCGAAGCCGTCGAGGCCGGGCAGGTCGAGGTCGAGGAAGGCGAATTCGAATTTCGATTGAGATAGTTCGGTCAGGGCGGCGAGGCCTTGGGCGGCGTGCACGGGCTCGTGGCCCAGTGAATCCAGCAACCCGGTGATGACGTCGGCGACGGTCAGGTCGTCTTCCACCACCAGGATGCGCAGGCCGTTGACCTTGCGCACGGCGCGGCGGGCGGGTTCGGGCAGCAGGTCGTCCACCGTCGCGACAGGCAAGGGCAATGTGACGCGGAAGCAGGTGCCCTGCCCCGGCTGGCTTTGCACATCGATGCGGCCTTGCATGGCGACGGCGAGTTCCTGGCAGATGGCCAGGCCGAGCCCACTGCCGGCGAGGCGTTGCGATGCGCGCAGGTCGCCGCCTTGTTCGAAGCGCTGGAACAATCGCGCCACCTGGTCCCCGGACATGCCGGGACCGCTGTCGCTGAGCTCGAGCAACAAGCCATGCGGCGTGCCGGCGCTGCGCAGGGCGACTTCGCCGGCGTCGGTGAACTTGATGGCGTTGCCGCCGAGGTTCAACAGGATCTGGCGCAGGCGACCGGCGTCGCCGCGCAATACGCGCGGCGTGCCCGGCGCGCGTTGCAGGGAAAACTGCAGGCCCTTCGCATGCGCCAGCGCCTGCAAGGTCGCGCTCACTTCATCCAGCAAGGCATGCAGATCGAAGGGTTTTTCATCGAGGGTCAGCTTGCCCGCTTCGATGCGCGCGAGATCGAGCGCGTCGTTGACCAGGCGCAACAACTGGTCGCCGGCACGCTGTATCGCGTCCACCTGCAGTCGCTGGCGTGGTTCCAGGGTCGAGCCCTGCAACAGTTCGGCCATGCCCAGCACGCCGGTCATCGGCGTGCGGATCTCGTGGCCGAGCATGGCCAGGAAACGCGATTTCGCTTCCGATCCGACATCGCTCAGTTCGCGGCGATTCTCGCGCAGGTGTTCGGCGTGGCGATTGCGCAGCCGGCGACGATAGAGCCAACCCAGCGCAAACACGGCCAGCAATGACAGCAACATCCAACCCACCAGGGCCGTCGGTCGCAGCCACCACGGTGCCTGCACATGCAAGGCGAATTCGCGCGAGGGGGACCAGCGGCCGTCGGCATTGCTCGCGGCAATCTCCATGCGGTAGTTGCCCGCCTCCAGTCGCGAGAAGGCCCGCGCACCCAAGGCGCCGACCATCACCCAGTCGACGTCATAACCATGCAGCCAGTAGCGATAGCGATGCGCCGCGGGGTCGGCAAAGGACAGCAGGCGCGCGGTTACCTGCAGGTCGCGGTCATCGGGCTGCATCGTCAACGAGGGCGCATCGGCCGCCAACGCCACCTGGTCCTCGTCGCGGCGCAGGCTGATCGAATCCAGGGCCAGGCGCGGTGCGCCAGCGGTCGGCTGGATGCGCGAGGGATCGAACAACAACAGGCCGGCATTGGTGCTGGCCAGGCCCAGCCCTTGCGGCAACATCACCGGCGGCTGGGTCAGGAATTCCTGGCTCGGCAAGCCGTCGCGCATGCCGAACATGCGCAATCGCTCGCCGACCGGGTCGTAGCGCAGCAGGCCGCGCGTCGTGGTGATCCAGATCGCGCCGCTGCGGTCGGCCATCACGCCGCCTGAACCCACCGCAGGCATGCCAGCATCGGCGCCCACGCTGAGAAAGCGCGACAAGGCCCTGCCGTCCCAGTGGTAGGCCTCCAGTGCGCCCATGCGATGCAGCCACACCGTATCGGGCGGCACCACCGCGAATCCGTACACATGCGCGTCCGGTGCGCCAACGATCTTGTCGAAGCGCATCGCAGCCGCATTCCAGCGCCGCATCCCGGCCGGCCCGGCAATCCACAACGCGGCATCGGGACCCGGCGAAATCTGTTCCTGCTCCGGCGTGTCCACGCCGTGCTTGTCGAGCGGCGTGAAGCTGTGCTTCAAGACACCGTTGCGGTCGCGCGCTTGCAAGCCACCGCCGTAGGAAGCCATCCACAACAATCCGTCATTGGTTTCGGCCAGCAGTTGCACCGCACCGGGCAGCATGTCCTGCGGACCTTTGCCAGTCGTCCAGTGCCGGAATTGCTTCGAAGCAATATCCAGTCGGCTCAGCCCGCGTGAATGGCCCAGCCACAGGCTGCCATCAGCGCGCTCGACCACCGACTGCAATCGCCTTTCGGGCAAAGCCACCGAAGTGTCGAACACATGCTCGACGCGACCGGTCGCCGGATCCAGGCGATCGATCATGCCCGCCCCCACCAGCCAGACACGGCCATCGCGCGACGGCGAGCTGCCACGCACGGGCACCGTGGCGAGGCCACGGTCGCCCTTGCCATTGGCAAACACCGCGAAATGTCGCCAGCCCGCCGGCAGCCGCAGCAAGCCATCGTCCTTGGTTGCAAACCACAGCCCGCCTTCGCCATCTTCCACGCCCAGCCAGGACGGACGCGTGCCGGCGACGCCATCGCGCAAGTCGTCCACCACGCCGTTGCGTTCCCGAACCATGCCGCGCCGCGTCGTTATCCAGCGCGTGCCTTCGCGATCGAGCAACACCGAGGTCACGCCACGATCAGGCAGGCGATCGCGCCACGCGGGTTTCTCGATGCGGCCGTCGGCCAGCAGATGGTCCAGTCCGCCATCAGTACCGACCCACAAGCTACCATCGCTTTCCGCCGACAGACTGAAGACCACGCTGCCGCTCAAGCCATCGCTGGCGACCCTCTCGAAATCCTTGCCGGTCCATCGCGCCAGTCCCGACGTCGTGCCGGCCCACAGCTGCCCGCGCGCATCCACGGCCAGGGCCAACACGTTTTCATCCGGCAGGCTGCGCGCATCCTTCGCCGATGGCATGAAGCGCGTCAGCACTTCATCTTTATCCATGCGATACAAGCCGCCGCCAAAGGTGCCGAACCACAACATGCCATCGCGCGTCGCGGTGATCGCCCAGATGTCGTTGCTCAGCAGCAGCGGCCGGGTGGTCTGGTTGAAATGACGGAATCCCTTTCGCGCCGCATCCAGCACACTCACGCCCTGGCCTTCAACGCTGACCCAGATCCGGTTGCCGGCATCGACGAAAACGGTCTGCACGAAATTGCCGGGCAAGCCCGACGTGTCACCCGGACTATGCTGATAGACCTTGTAACCGACGCCGTCGTAACGGGCCAGGCCGTCGCGCGTGGAAATCCACAGGTAGCCGTCGCGATCGAGTGCGAGCGCCGTGGTGCTGCTGGATGGCAGGCCATCGGCCACGCCCACGGGCCGGAACTGTGGCGTTTCCGGAAGCGCGGCGCACACCCCGGTCGCGGTCGCCATCAGCGCCGCGAACACCCAGCCATTGCGCAATACCTTCCCCAAGGTTGCCCCGCCCTTGCATCCTCGCACGAACCCCTGCCCCCGCAAGCACCTCGCATTCACCTTGAGTCGTTATGATCAGCGAATGTCCGGTCGTTACCAATACTGCCGTCTCAACCGATTCGCCCGCGTCGTCGCGCTGCGTGTCGTGTTCGTGCTGGCCGGTGTGTTGGCGGCCGGCGCCAGCGTGGCCGAAGAAACGCGGTACGCCTTCGACCCGGTGCATACGCGGGTCGCCTTCCAGGTCAGCCACGCCGGCTTCTCGCATCCGGTCGGTACCTTCTCGCGTATCGAAGGTGAACTGCAGTTCGATGAATCGGACTGGAGCACCGCCCGACTGAAGGTGCGCATCCCGATGACCACGCTGGACCTGGGCGATGCCAACTGGCGCGAGAAGATCCTTGACCGCACGTTCTTCGATGCGAATAGATTCCCCGAGGCCGTGTTCGAATCCACGAAGGTCGAATCGACCGGCAGCAATACCGCCAATGTCACAGGCAACCTGACGATGCATGGCGTCACGCATCCCGTCACCCTGGTGGTAACAATGAATGCACTGCGCCGGCATCCACTCACCTTCAAGAAGACCGCAGGCTTCTCGGCGACCGCTTCGCTGCGCCGGAGCGACTTCGGCATGACGTCCTGGAAGAATCTGGTCGGCGATGACGTGCGCCTGGTGATCGAGGCCGAAGCAGTGCGCGATGCTGCCGAAGGCGACGCGCCCAAGGTTGATGAAGTGAAAGGAGGCTCCGATGAACCTGCGCAATAGTTCCGATACCTGGGGCAGTGCCAGCATCACGCTGCACTGGCTGACGTTCCTGCTGGTAGTGGGCATGGCCGTGGTCGGCCTGGTGATGACCGAACTGCCGACCAGCCCGCTGAAGATCCAGGTGTATGCGCTGCACAAGAGTTTCGGATTGACCGTGCTCGGCCTGACCGCGCTACGACTGGGCTGGCGTTTTTTTTCCGGCCGACCCGAACCCCTGCCCGGCTCGCCGCGCTGGCAGGACCGCATCGCCGCGCTCACGCATGGCGCGCTGTATGGATTGCTGATTGCGATCCCGCTGTCGGGGTGGTGGTTCAATTCGGCATCGGGGTTTCCCTTGCGCTGGTTCGGCCTGGTGGCGCTTCCCAAACTCGGCGGCTACGACCCGCAGTTGAAGGAATTCGCGAAGGAAACGCACGAGTTCCTGTTCTTCACCCTGGCCGCCCTGGTCGCCGTGCATGCGGCCGCCGCGCTCTACCACCACTACCGACTGCGCGACCGCACCTTGTCACGCATGCTGCCGATCAAACACAAGGAATGAAGCCGATGCGCCTGGGGATGGGGTGGGTAGCAATGGCGGCAGGCATCATGGCTTGCGGCCACGCGGGCAACGCACAAGGCGCCGACTACGTGGCCCTGCCCGAATCCACCCTGGGCTTCAGCGCCAGCTTCCAGGGCGAGGCCTTCGACGGCAAGTTCGCGCGATTCACGCCGCAAATTCGTTTTGATCCCGCCAAGCTCGCGACCAGCCGCTTCGACGTGCGCATCCAGTTGGCCAGCGCCAATACCCGCAACGACGAACGCGACCAGATGCTGCGCAGCAGCGACTTCTTTGATGTGGCCGCAAAGCCCGAGGCGCGTTTCATCGCCACCCGCATCCGCGCCCTGGGCGGCAATCGCTATGCCGCCGACGGCACGCTGACCCTGCATGGCGTCAGCAAGCCGGTGCTGCTCAGCTTCACCTGGACGGCCGGCGCCAAGGCCGTGCTGTCGGGCGAGGCCACCCTCAAGCGGCTGGATTTCGGCGTCGGCATGGGCGACTGGGCCGATACCGAATTGCTGCCCAACGAGGTCAAGGTCAAGACCCGGCTGGCCTTGGTCCCGGTCAAGAAATAAAGGCCTGCACCTGGCCCGCGTCGAAGGGCCAGCCGAGTTCAGCACCGTTATCATTGCGCCGCAGCACGGGCACGCGGGCGCCATAGGCAAGCTCCAGCGACGCATCCCTATCGATCCAGACCGGATCAAAATCGGCCACACCCGCGGCCAGCAGTTGTTCATATGCGTCATCGCACAGGGGACAATCGTCACGCTGGAACAGGGTCAGGTTCATCAGGGGGCGCGCCCTTGCAGCCTTTAGAATCGGTCGGGGGCTAGAATGGAAGCCCCGGCGGAATTCTATTTCATATGGCTGTCAGCGTTTTCGACCTGTTCAAGATCGGCATCGGTCCCTCGTCCTCGCACACCGTCGGGCCCATGCGCGCCGCGGTACGCTTCGCGAGCAAGTGGCTGGACGAAGCGGGCACCCTGCATTCGTGCGTGCGCATACGCGTCGAACTTTACGGATCGCTGGCGCTGACGGGCCGCGGCCACGGCACCGACAAGGCCGTGCTGATGGGACTGGAAGGCCACTGGCCCAACAGCATCGATCCGGATCTCATTCCTGCGTCGCTGGCGCGCATTCGCGCCGAGAAGAAGCTGATGGTGCTCGGCACGCACCCTATCAGCTTCGATGAAAAGACCGACCTGGTATTCAACAAGCGACAGAAGCTGCCCTTCCACACCAATGGCATGCGCTACAGCGCCTACGCCGCCGACGGTCGGGAACTGGCCACGCGCGATTATTACTCGGTCGGCGGCGGCTTCGTCGTCAACCAGGACGAAGCCGCTGAAGACCGCATCGTTGCCGACACCACACCGCTGCCCTATGCCTTCCACAGCGGCGATGAATTGTTGAAGTTGTGCGCGGCCAACAAGCTGACCATCGCCGAACTGATGATGGCCAATGAAGGCGTCTGGCGCAGCGAAGCGCACGTCCGCGAAGGCCTGCTGGAAATCTGGCGCGCCATGCAGGACTGCCTGATCCGCGGCACTCGACAGACCGGCGTCCTGCCGGGTGGATTAAAGGTTCCGCGGCGGGCACCAGCCATGTACCAGGACCTGAGCGCCCGGCCGGAAGCGGCGATGAAGGATCCGCTGACGGTGCTCGACTGGGTCAACCTCTATGCCCTGGCCGTGAATGAAGAGAACGCTGCTGGTGGGCGGGTGGTGACCGCCCCGACCAATGGCGCAGCCGGCATCATGCCCGCCGTGCTGCATTATTTCGACCGCTTCTGCCCGGCCGCCAGCGAGCAGGGCATCATCGATTTCCTGCTCACCGCAGGCGCCATCGGCATCCTCTACAAGGAAAACGCCTCCATCTCCGGTGCCGAAGTTGGCTGCCAGGGCGAGGTGGGCGTGGCGTGTTCCATGGCAGCGGGGGGCTTGACCGCGGCCTTGGGCGGCAGCATGGGCCAGGTGGAAAACGCCGCGGAAATAGGCATGGAACACAATCTGGGCCTGACCTGCGACCCGATCGGCGGCCTGGTGCAGATCCCCTGCATCGAGCGCAATGCCATGGGCGCGGTCAAGGCCATCAACGCCTCGCGCATGGCCCTGCGCGGCGACGGCTCGCATAGCGTGTCGCTGGACAAGGTCATCAAGACCA
Organism: Gammaproteobacteria bacterium; assembly: GCA_031408815.1. Taxonomy (GTDB): domain Bacteria; phylum Pseudomonadota; class Gammaproteobacteria; order Xanthomonadales; family Xanthomonadaceae; genus Arenimonas. The sequence goes on along the minus strand of JANNWV010000048.1, from coordinate 2,708 downwards.
TGCGCGACACCGGGCGGGACATGCAGGACAAGTACAAGGAAACGTCCCGCGGCGGGCTGGCCGTGAACGTCATCGAATGTTGAACCCATCACGTTCAGCCAGCATGGGCAAGGCGCATGCTTGGGCTCGAGTGCAGGCCACGCGGTAGAAACTGGGGGTAGAGGGAACGCACCATGCTGCGCTTCATCCTGTTCACTGCCCTGTACATGTTCGGCACCTGGTATGCCGTGGCCTTCATTGGCGGCCCGTCCCAGGTGGCCTTGTATTGGCCGTCGGCGGGCATCGGCTATGCCGCCGTGCTTCGTTACGGCTGGCGCGGCGCCAGCTTCATCCCGGTCGCCGTCATCGCATCGCATTTCCTGTTCGCCCCCGTGCCCGCCACGTTCCTGCCGTTCTCGGCCTTGAGCAACTGGCTGGGCGCCCTCGCCGGCGCCTACGCCGTGCACCTGTCCCGCATCCCGCCCCGGGTCAGCATCGCCAGCGGCTTCATCATGCTGCGCGGCGCCGTGGTCATGGTGCTGGTGTCGGCCGCCATCGGCGTCAGCGGCCTGCTGTACTCCAACATGATCTCGGTGTCAGACATCTGGCTGGCCTCGTTCAAATGGGCCATCGGCAACCTGCTCGGCATCATCTGCATCACGCCGAGCATGTTGCTGCTCGCGGCGCCTGCCTCCAACAACCCGGACATGCCGCGCGACGACGACTACACGTCGGTGAAGGAAAAAGCGCCTTGGCTGATCGTGCTGCTGGTGTCGTTCGGCATCGTGTACTGGGGCGGCCTGCGCAACAGCGTGTACGCGCTGGGCATGGTTGCGTTGCCGATGTCGCTGTTGCTGTGGAGTGCGCTGCGCTTCCAGCCGCTGTGGACGACGCTGGGCACCAGCGTCACGGTGTTGTTCCTGACCTCCCTCACCGGCCTGGGTCTGGCCGGCTTCAAGCCGCCGGAAACCGCGCTCGATACCGCGCTGCTGCTTGGCTTCATGAGCCTGGTCGGCACCCTGCCGCTGGTATTGGTGGCGTCCATCAACGAACAACGCATCGCCACGCGAAAAGTGCTGCGCCGCGCCACCACCGACGCCGCCACCAACCTGCCCAATCGCGCTGCGTTCGAGGAGGCCGTGTTGCTGGCACTCGCCGGCAAGGGCGAAGGCAGCGCGCTGGCCTACCTGGACCTTGACCACTTCACGCTGATCAACGACACCGCCAGCCACGCCGCGGGCGATGCGCTGATCCATGGCATCGGCTCCTTGCTGAAGGCGCGACTGCGCGCCGGCGACCAGGTGTTCCGCATCGGCGGCGACGAATTCGCCCTGCTGCTGTCGGGCGACGCGGAGACGATGGAACTGCGCCTGCAACACCTGCAACGCGCGGTCGAAAACTATCGCGTCGGCTGGCAGAACCACGTGTTGAACATCACCGTCAGCATTGGCCTGGTGAATTTCAAGGCCGGCGAAATCGAATACGCGCGCCTGTTGTCGCTGGCAGACGCCGCGTGCTTCACCGCCAAGGAACTCGGCGGCAACCGCGTCGTGCTGGCGAGCCTCGAGCCCGGCGAGATGCACGAACGTACCCAGGCCATGCACTGGGCCCTGCGCATCCGCGAGGCCATCGACGGCAACCTGTTCGAGATCGACTGCCAGTCCATCGCCCCCCTGCACGACCCTCCCGTCGGCGCTCCCGGCGTCGTGCCTCCCGCGCCACTCGCACGTCCCTATGCGTCCGAAGGCCGCCACTTCGAAGTGCTGCTGCGAATGCGCGACCCGCACACCGGCGAACGCCTGGCGCCCGACCACTTCATCCCCGCGGCAGAAAGATTCCAACTCGGCGTCGCCCTCGACCGCCATGTCGTCAACCTGACGCTGGGCTGGCTCGAATCCCGCCCCGACGCCGCCGCGCAGGTGCACACCTGCGCCATCAACCTGACCGCCGCCTCGCTGGTGGACGAAGGCTTCGGCATCTTCCTCTACCACCGCGTCCGCAATAGCCGCCTGCCCGCTTACAAGCTGTGCTTCGAAGTCACCGAAACCAGCGCCGTACGCGACCTCGCCCGCGCGCAAGGCCTGATCACGAAGATGCGCTCGCTCGGCTGTGCCTTTGCGCTGGATGATTTCGGCACGGGATTTTGCTCGTTCAACTACCTGCGGTCGCTGGACGTGGACTACTTCAAGATCGACGGCAGCTTCGTGCGCGACCTGGAAAGCTCACCGCTGTCCACGGCGGTGATCCGGTCGATCACCGATATTGCGCATGTGCTGAACAAGCAGACGATAGCCGAGCACACCGAGAACGACGCAATCTTCACTGCCCTTCGCGATCTTGGCGTTGATTACGCACAAGGGTTCGGCATCCATCGGCCGGAGCCCATCGAACAATACTTCGCTTCGGTCCCAACCATCACCCTGGCCACGGCTTCGGCTCGATAGTTCGAAGCGGTTACGCGTACTAGCGGTACGCATTACGGTGCAGCTGGGTCCGGCATTCATTTTGAGTCGCGTCTCTCCGCCTGCGGCGTCGAGCCGACTTGGTCAAAATGAACGCCCGCCCCTGCTCCTATACGTAATCCGTAGTTCTATCCTGCTGTCCTCACGACTAGGTAGCGATACAAGGCTTCCGCTTCGTCTCGGCGAATGGCAGGGTCAGAGTGAGCTCGCAATGGGCTCATCCGTGCCGTTCTTATTCTATCGAAGCGCGGCTTGTCACGTGGTGGA
>JANNWV010000047.1:0-2905 GCA_031408815.1 Gammaproteobacteria bacterium | reverse complement strand
CGGCGTGTCGCTGGTGGACTACGAAGCCCGTGACGCCGGCAGCACCGTTGGCGCGACGCCCGCGTTCGATGGCGACAATCGCGCGCGCTTCCGCGTTCGTCCGGGCGCCGACCTGACCGGCACTCGCCTGGTCGATTCGGGCCAGTTCACCGATGCCGACCGCATTCGCACGCTTGGCCTGGAGGCCGCCTGGGTGCATGGCCCGGTGAAGGTACAGAGCGAAATGATGAAGACCGACGTGGGCCGGACGGTGCAACAGGACTACAGCTTCGACAGCTTCTACGTGTCTGGCCTCTGGAACCTGACCGGCGAGACCTGGGGCTACAAGGACGCGGTGATCACCACCGGCCTGCCCAACGAGCCAGCCAGCGGCATGTGGCAGCTCGGCCTGCGTTACGACCAGGTCGACCTGAACGACGGCACGTTTACCGCCCCGTCCACGGTCACCGGCGTGCTCGGTGGCAAGGAACACAACTGGACCGTCGGCGTAAACTGGTACTGGCGTTCCAACTTCAAGGTTGCCCTGAACTACGTGAAGGTCAACAGCGAGCGCTACAGTTCGTCCAAAAAGCTGTTCGTCGAGGACAATCCCAGCATCATCGAAGTCCGCACCCAGCTGTACTGGTAAGCCATCCGACAACCCCGGCTGAAGGCGGGGATGTCGTGTCACCCGATTGTCATCTTTGTGACAAATCATATGAAGGCCGGGTAAGGCCATCCTTACCCGGTCATTCCATCCAAGGAGTTCGACCGTGCTTAGTTCGATCAAGACCCAGACCCGCATCGCCGTGCTCGCGATCGCCGCGCTGGCGGGTGCCAGCGCCCAGGCCGGTGATATCACCGGGGCCGGCGCGACCTTCGTCTACCCCGCCATTTCCAAATGGTCGGCCGACTACAACAAGGCCACCAAGAACAAAGTCAACTACCAGTCGATCGGTTCCGGCGGCGGCATTGCCCAGATCAAGGCGGCCACCGTGGACTTCGGCTCGTCCGATTCGCCGATGAAGCCTGAAGAACTCGCGAAGTTCGGCCTCGGCCAGTTTCCGTCTGTCGTCGGCGGCGTCGTGCCCGTTGTCAACCTGCCGGGCATCAAGCCGGGCCAGCTCCGCTTCACCGGCCCGATCCTGGCCGACATCTTCCTCGGCAAGATCAAGACCTGGAACGATCCGGCGATCGTTGCCATCAACCCCGGCGTAACGCTCCCCGCTACCCGCGTCACCGTCGTGCATCGCTCGGACGGTTCGGGCACCACCTTCAACTGGGTCAACTATCTTTCCAAGGTCAGCCCGGAATGGAAGACGAAGGTTGGCGAAGGCACCTCGGTCAAGTGGCCGACCGGCCTGGGCGGAAAGGGCAATGAAGGCGTTGCCGCCTACACGAAGCAGGTCAAGGGCGCGATCGGCTACGTCGAACTGTCCTACGCCCTGGTCAACAAGCTCAACTATGCCCAGGTCAAGAACAAGTCCGGCAACTTCATCACGCCCAGCATCAAAAGCTTCCAGGCTGCTGCGGAAAGTGCTGACTGGGCCAACACCAAGGACTTTTACCTGGTCATGACCGATGCTCCGGGCGCCGATGCCTATCCCGTGGCTGCGACCAACTTCATTATCATGTACAAGAACCCGAAGGATGCCGGGCGTTCGCGCCAGGCGATTGCGTTCTTCAAGTGGGTCTATGCCAATGGCGACAAGGCTGCGACCGATCTTGGCTACGTGCCGCTGCCGCCGGCACTGGTGAAGCAGATCGAAACCTACTGGTCCGCCAACTTCAAGTTCTGATCCACGACAAGCGGGGCAAGGCGCGCCCGAACGGGCGCGCTTTGTATTTGAAGGTTCGGCCTGAAACGCGGGAAATCGAATGTCCGTAGCAAGCAATACCCTCGCCATTGAAGTTGACGACCGGGCAAGCAAGGACGGCCGCAACGACCGGATGTTCCGCTGGGCCGTCACGGCAGCGGGTTTCTTCGTCTTGCTGACCCTGCTCGGCGCCGCCCTTTCAATGTTCTGGGGAGGCCGGGAGGCGTTCCAGACTTTCGGCTTCGGCTTCCTTACTTCCACCGACTGGGATCCGGTCCAGCAGAAGTTCGGAGCCCTTGTGCCCATCTATGGCACCGTGGTGACCGCCACTATCGCCATGATCATCGCCGTGCCGATCAGTTTCGGCATCGCGCTGTTCCTGACTGAAGTTTCGCCGACCTGGATGCGAACGCCGATCGGCGCGGCCATCGAATTGCTCGCGGGCATCCCGTCCATCATCTACGGCATGTGGGGCCTGTTCGTGCTCGTGCCCTACCTGGGCGAGCACGTGTTTCCCTGGCTCGATGAAAACGTCGGACCGCTGCCGATCATCGGCAAACTGTTCCAGGGCCCGCCCCTTGGAATCGGCATGCTGACCGCGGGCCTGGTCCTGGCGATCATGGTCATTCCCTTCATCAGCTCGGTGATGCGCGAAGTGTTCCTGACCGTACCAACCCGCCTGAAGGAGTCCGCCTACGCGCTCGGCTCCACGACTACCGAGGTTGTCTGGAACATCGTGCTGCCCTACACCCGATCCGCGGTCATAGGCGGCATCTTCCTGGGCCTTGGTCGCGCATTGGGCGAGACGATGGCCGTCACTTTCGTCCTCGGCAATGCGCACTTCCTGACCACATCGCTGCTGGAACCTGGCAACTCGATCGCCGCGACCATCGCCAACGAGTTCACGGAAGCCGATTCGCCGCTGTATCTGTCCTCGCTTATCGCGCTGGGCTTCCTGTTGTTCGTGGTGACCTTCATCGTGCTCAGCATCGCCAAATTCATGTTGATGGGCCTCAAGCGCCAGGATGGGAAATGATGGCTACCGTCGCCGACCGCATCTACCTCCGCCGCCGCATCGTCAATGGCATCTCACTGGTGCTCTCCGGCGC
>JANNWV010000046.1:0-7307 GCA_031408815.1 Gammaproteobacteria bacterium | reverse complement strand
CGCATGTCGCGCACCACGATGCCGGCCGACAGCAAGCGGTCGAAGACGGCCTGGGTGTGACTGAATCGCACCAGCAGGTAGTTGCCCTGCGAAGGATAAACACGGGTGACGCCGGGAAGCGAGAGCAGGCCGCGGCGCAGGGATTCGCGCTCGGTGACGGCGAGTTCGCAGCGCTGGCGCGCCTGCGCGATGCCGGCATCGGACAGCGCGGCCAGCGCCAACGCCGCTGACGGCGCGGGCACCGGATACGGGGCGGACAGATTGCGCAGCACGGCGATCAATTCGGGATCGGCCAGCACGCAGCCAATGCGCGCGCCGGCCAGGGCATAGGCCTTGGACATCGTGCGCAACACCACCAGCCCGGGAAACTCGGCCAGCAGCGTTGAGGCGCTGGCGATGGCGCTGTACTCGCCATAGGCCTCGTCGATTACCAGCACCGCGCGACCTGCCAACGAGGCGGCGAGCGTGCGGATCTGGTCGATGTCCAGCGCCTGGCCGGTCGGGTTGGCCGGGGAACACAGGAACACGATGCGCACGTTGCGCTCGGTAACCGCATCAACCAGCGCCGGCAGATTCAGCCGCCATTGCCCGTCCGCATCCATCAGCGGCACCTCCACTAGCGGCGCGCCCTGCACGCGTGCGCACACCGCATACATACCAAAACAGGGCGGTGCGACAGCCACGCCATCGCGACCGGCGCGGCAAAACGCGCGCACCAGCAGGTCTATGCCCTCGTCGCTGCCGCGGGTCACCATCAACTGTTCGGGCGCAACGGCGTACAGGGCCGCGAGACGCTCGCGCAAGGCGCGTGGTTGCGGATCGGGATAGCGATTGAGCGAAAGCCCGCCATCGGCAATCGAAGGTTCGGGGGCCTCATTGGCGTTGAGCCAGACCGAGCCACGCGCGCTGGCGCGGCGCGCCGATGAATAGCCGGCAAAATCACGCAAGTCGGGACGCAGCAATTCCAGGACCGCGCTCATGCCGATGCCTCCAGCCGCAGCAACACCGCCTGGGCGTGTGCTTCCAGGCCCTCGGCTCGCGCCAGCGTCACGGCGCAAGGGCCGATGGCGGCGAGGCCTGCCGGGCTTACTGACTGCACGCTGATGCTGGTCTGGAAACTGACGACGCTGACGCCGCTGTAGGCATGCGCGGCACCGTTGGTGGGTAAGACGTGATTGGTGCCCGAGCAATAGTCGCCGAGTGATTCCGGCGCATGGTCGCCGAGGAATACCGAGCCGGCGCTACGTACCCTGGGCAGCCAGGCGCGGGCATCGCGCAAGGCCAGGATCAGGTGTTCGGGGGCATAGGCGTTGCTGATGTCGAAGGCCTGGTCGAGATCGTCGACGAAGATGAGGCGCGCGTGCGCCAGCGCCGCGCGCGCGATGTCGGCGCGTGGCAGGGCCTGCAACTGGCGTTCGATTTCGACGCCCACCTTCTCGATGAAACCTGCCGAAAGCGCAAGCAGGATGACCTGCGAGTCCACGCCGTGTTCGGCCTGCGACAGCAGGTCGGACGCCACGAAGGCCGGCGACGCGCCGGCATCGGCAATCACCAGCACTTCGGACGGACCCGCCGGCATGTCGATGGCCGGGCCGCCACTGCGCACGGACACCTGCTGCTTGGCCTGGGTGACGAAGCTGTTGCCGGGGCCGAACAACTTGTCGCAGGCGGGAACGGTCGGCGTACCGAAGGCCATGGCGGCGATCGCTTGCGCGCCACCGATCCGGAATACCCGCGTGATGCCGCACAGGCGGGCCGCAGTGAGCACGTAGGGGTCGGCCTTGCCGTCGGGGCGCGGTGGCGTGCACAACACGATGTCGTCGCAGCCAGCCAGCGCAGCAGGCACGCCCAGCATCAGCGCGGTGGACGGCAGGGGCGCGGTGCCAGCCGGCACGTACAGCCCGACCCGGCGAATGCCGCGAAGGATTCGTCCGCATTGCACGCCCGGCGCGGTCTCGATTTCGAAAGGCAAGGATTGGCCGGCGACATGCCATGCGACCAGCCGCTCGCGCGCCTGCTGCATCGCCTGGTAGACATCATCGGGAACGGCCGCGCGCGCGTCGTCGAACTGCGCCTCGTCCACGGCGGCGTCGCCGACCTCGATGCCATCGAATCGCCGCGTCAACGCGCGAATCGCGCTGTCGCCGTCGGCACGCACTTGCTCGATGATCCGCGCGACTGCGGTTTCGAGCTCGGCATTGCTCGCTTCCACCGGTCGCTGCAAGGCGAGCGCGCGCAAAGCTTCATCCATCTGATTCCAGGCCAGGATCTTCATGCCAGCATCTGCTCCACGGGTAGCACCAGCATGCCGAAGGCGCCGGCACGCTTCATGTCTTCGAGCCGTTGCCAGGTCATCGCCGTCCGGCACAGCGCCTGCAGCGACACATCCTCGCTGCGGCCTTCAATGGTGGTGATGGTGGGTGGTTCGGCATCAGTCAACAGCTTGAGTATTTCCGGCACGGCGCTTCGGCGGGCCTGGAACAACAGCAGCTTGCTGGCCTTCAGGCTGAGCACGCCATCGAGACGACGCAGCAACAGGCCGGCAAGATCGGCGCGCACGTCGCCAAAGGGCTTGGCCGGACCGGCGAGGACCGCTTCGCTTTCGAGGATGATCGCAACTTCCTTCAACTGGTTGGCGACCAGCGTGGCGCCGGACGAGACCAGGTCGCAGATGCTCTCGGCCTTGCCCAGGCGCGGCGCGATTTCAACCGAGCCCGACAACACAACCGGTTCCGCATCCACGCCTTGCGCGGCCAGCCATTGTGCGAGCAGGTGCGGATAGCTGGTGGCGATGCGGGTGCCGGCGAGACGCTGGTTGTCGCCTTGCCAGTCCCACTCGTTCGGCACGGCAATGGACAAGCGGCAACGGCCGAAGCCGAGCGGGCGCAGCACGGAAAACGCTTCGTCCTTGCCGGTGGCGCGGCGTTCTGCGGCTTGTTCGTCCAGTACGTTCTGGCCGACGACGCCCAGGTCGCAGACACCTTCGGCAATCAGGCCGGGAATATCGTCGTCGCGCACCAGCAACAGGTCGATCGGCAGCGAATCGCCATAGCAGAAGAGGCGGTCGCGGCTTTCACGAAAACTCAGCCCGGCACGCGCAAGCAGGTCACGCGCTGGGTCGGACAGGCGTCCGGATTTTTGGATGGCAATTCGCAGGCGATCATGCGTCCGCATGGGTGAAGTCCTTTTCTTGAATTCAGATGGGGCTGGAATTGAAATCGCCGAGCACGCGTTCGGCGGCAAGGCGATAACCGCCGGCACCGAGGTCGAGGCAGCGGGCGATGCGGCCGACGGTCGTGACGCTGACGCCGGTGCGGTCATGGATTTCGCGGTAGGCCACGCCCTGCAACAGCAAGGGCACGACTCGCCAGCGGTCGGCGATCGCCTCGAGTTCGGCCGGTGTGCACAGGTCTTCCAGGAACGCGCGCAGCTCGTCCGGGCTGCGCATGGCCAGGACTGCCTCGATCAGGCAGTCGAGCGGTTCGGACCCGCGGCTGCGGGGCTCTGCTGGCAGGGCGGGCTTTCGTTTCATTGCGCTAATGTAACAGCGCACTATTACATTGGCAAGTGTTGCCCTGCAAAATGTCTGCTCGTAGCCAATCCCGACGCGTCCCGTTAAGGTGTGCTAAATCGGGAGAGCGTGTCGGGTGAGCCTGGGTTTGCGAATTCTGGTGCTGTTTCTGGCCCTGGCGGGCGCCTGCCTGGCCGAGGCGAAGCCTGCTCGCGTCACTATCAGCCCTGGCCTGACCGACCTGTCCCTGTCCCCGCGCATGACCTACCTGGTCGACCCGGACGGGCGAGCGGACGCGTCCAGCATGTTCCAGGCGGCCGCCCAGGGCCGGTTCGCGCCCCTGCCCAACGGCAATGCGACTTTCGGCTTCGGTGACGGGGCCTATTGGTTCCACACCCGCCTGTTCAATGACGGCAACGGCGAAGAACGCTGGCTGCTGGTCCTGCAGTACTCCCTGCTCGACAACCTCGACGTCTACATGCGTTATCCCGACGGTCGCGTGGACCACCTGGCATCGGGCGACAAACTGCCGTTCTCGGCGCGCGCCATCCGCTACCGGCATCCGAATTTCTGGTTGAACCTGCCGCAGCGCACCGAGGTGGAGTTGCTGGTGCGTGCGCAGAGCGAAAGCTCGATGCAGGCGCCCCTGCACATCTATACCTTTGGCGCCTTCGCCGAAATGGAGCGCGATGCGCAGATCGGCATTGGCCTGTACGACGGCATCCTGCTGGCCTTGTTCTTCTACAATCTGGTGCTGTGGTTGTCGCTGAGGGATAGCAGCCACTTCTGGTACATGTGCCACCTGGCCGGGTTCGGCCTCGTCCTGTTCTGCCTCAACGGGCTGGCCTTTGAATACCTGTGGCCCGGCTCGCCGTGGCTGGCCAACCATGCCATTCCGCTGGCCATGGCGTTCTCGCAGATGGCGATGCACCAGTTCGTCCGCCTGTTCCTGGAACAAAAGCAGCGATGGCCGCTGGGCGACAAGATTTCGCTGGCCTTCATCGCCTTCTATGCGGTGGTCGGCCTGTCGTCGTTGTGGGTGGATTACCGGACGGCAGTGCAGTTGGGCACCTACGGCGTGTTCCCGGGCGTGCTCGCCGTGCTGTACCAGACCTTCCATGCGATCCGTCGCGGTTATCGCCCGGCTCGCTTGTTCCTGGCGGCATGGACGATGCTGCTGGTGGGCACGGCGATGTATGCCTCGGTGTCGTTCGGCATCCTTCAGAAGAATTTCTTCACCGAATACGGCATCCAGATCGGTTCGGCCATGGAAATGGTGCTGCTGTCGTTCGCCCTCGCCTACCGCTACGCCAACCTGCGCAGCGAAAACGAAAACGTCGTGCGCGAGGCCAACGAACAACTCGAGCGCAATGTGTCGCGGCTCACCGCCGAACTCAGCGCCGCGCTGGAACAACTGGCCGACGCCAATTCGCGGCTGCGCGAATCCAACCGCCGCGACGTATTGACCGGCATGTTCAACCGCCGGCATTTCCGTGAAGTATTCGAACAGATGTTGCACCACGCGACGGAAACCCGACAGCCGATCAGCCTGCTGCTGATCGACCTGGACCACTTCAAGCGGGTGAACGATGAATACGGCCACCTGGCCGGCGACGAATGCCTGCGCGGCCTGGCCCGTAACCTGGCCGACTGCCTGGTGCAGGAAGTGGCGGTGTGCGCGCGCTTCGGTGGTGAGGAATTCGTGGTGGTGCTACCGGGCGTATCGGCGACACGCGTGGTCGACATTGCCGAGCGCGTACGCAGGCACATCGGCGCGGTTCCGGTGCGCTACGCCGGCAAGGAGATCCCGATGACGGCCAGTATCGGCGTGTACAGCGTGCCGGTCGGGTCAAGCATGTCGGCCGATGAAGTGCTGCACCAGGCCGACGATGCCCTGTATGCGGCCAAGAACGCCGGCCGCAACCGCGTGCACGTTTCCGCCTAGACGGCAGCCTTCGCGGCGCGCAGCAACTCGCCCTGCTCCACCAGACGCACGGCCAGCGCGACTTCGCCGTCCATGGCGCGATCGGCGTCCATGAAGGCAATGTCCTCGCGCAGGCGGTCGAGCGTCGCGGCGACTGCGCGACCCGGATGGAATTCGCCGGCCTCGGCCAGCTCGATCCGCAAGGCTTCGACCTCTTCCAGGAATTTCGCGCGATCGGGCGAGCCGGGCAACGGTGCGCCCTGGATCTTCGCCGCCAGCGCTTCGGCATCGCCATTGCGCGCGAGCTCGCGCGCGGCGTTGATCATGTCGCGGCGATAGTCGAGCGCCTGCGCCGCAGAATAGATTTCAAGGGCGAGCACGCGTGCCAGGTCGTCGGTCATCTCCAGCACGTGGCGCGCCTCGTTGGCGCCCATGGACACGTGGTCCTCGGCGTTGGCGCTGGTCGGGATGCTGTAGACGGACGCCGGGTGCGCGCGGCTGCACAAGTCGTTGACGATGGCGGCGGCAGTGTACTGCACGATCATGAAGCCGCTTTCGGTACCGTCTTCATTGCCGATCAGGAAGGCCGGCAAGCCATCGTTGGTGGCCGGGTCGACCAGCTTGTTCAAGCGGCGCTCGGAGATCGAGGCGAGCACGGGAATGGAGGCCTTGACGTAACTCATCGCCAGCGCCAGCGGCATGCCGTGGAAGTGGCCCGCGGATACGACCTGGTCCTCGACGTACATCGCGCCCGGCAGGTCCGGAAACAACAGCGGGTTGTCGGTGACGGCGTTCAATTCGATGTCGAGCACGCGCTTGGCCTGCGCCACGGCGTCGCGCACGGCACCGTGCACCTGCGGCACGCAGCGCAGGGAATAGCTGTCCTGCGGCTGGTGCTTCTTGCCGCCGCGGAAGGGCTTGAAGCGCTGGTAGAAGCGCTCGCGGCCATGGCGCATGGTCAGCGGCACCCAGTCCCAGCAGATATCGAAACGAAGGGGCTGCGCCGCGCAGGGATGCGCAAGTGTCGCGGGAGGCAGGATGCCGGGAGCGACCGCCGGAGTCTCCCAACTTTCCGGCACCCACTGACGGAAGCGCGGCACCAGGTGGTAGTCGATGTTGGCCAGGGTGGAATTACGCAGCAGGCTGCGCAGGTTGGCGGCCGATTGCAGCTGCCCGGGATGCGGGCGCAATGCGTGCACGTGCGCGTCGAAGGCGCGCATGCGGCCGGCGAAGGCATCGATGGTCATCGCGGCAGCGAGGTCGGCCGTGTCGAGCAGGTCTTCGAGCCTGGCGCAGGCGAGCACGCCGGTCGCGAGCATCTGCGCGGTGCCATTGTTCAGGGCCAGGCCTTCCTTGTGCGACAGCCTGATGGGCTCGAGGCCGGCACGCTTCAAGGCTTCGGCGCCGGACATGCGTTCACCTTCGTAGAACGCTTCGCCGCCACCCAACAAGACGATGGCCAGGTGCGACAAGGGTGCGAGGTCGCCGCTGGCGCCCACCGATCCCTTCTGCGGCACCACCGGCACGATGCCGGCATTCAACATCGCGGCTTGCGCCTTCAACGTGCTGACACGGATGCCCGAGTGGCCACGCATCAAGGTGTTGATGCGGATCACGAGCATAGCGCGCACCACGTCGGCACTGAACGGTTCGCCAACGCAAACGGCGTGGGTGACGATCAGGTTGCGCTGCAGTTCTTCCAGCAGGCTTTCGTCATTTTCCTTTGCACCCGGCATGCCGCGGCGCAGGCGATGTGCGCCCAGCAGCTTGTCGGCGTTGCTGCCAAAACCGGTGGAAACGCCGTAGATGGGTTCCTGCAAGGCCACTTGCTCGACCAGGAAGTCGGCGGCGCGCTGCACTTTCTTCAATTGT
>JANNWV010000045.1:0-10824 GCA_031408815.1 Gammaproteobacteria bacterium | reverse complement strand
GGACCATCCGCTGGTCGACGCCAAGGACATCGCTGCACTGAAGGCCACGCTGCTCACCTCGGGCCTGTCCATTTCGCAGTTGGTGACAACGGCCTGGGCATCGGCGTCCACCTTCCGCGGCACCGACATGCGTGGTGGCGCCAACGGCGCGCGCATTCGCCTGGCGCCGCAGAAAGATTGGGCAGTGAACCAGCCCGCCGAGCTGGCGAAGGTGCTGGCAACTCTCGAGGGCATCCAGAAAAACTTCAACGACGCGCAGTCCGGCGGCAAGAAGATTTCGCTGGCCGACCTGATCGTGCTCGGCGGTTGCGCTGCCGTGGAGGCTGCCGCAAAGCGTGCCGGCCACGACGTCACCGTCCCGTTCACCCCGGGCCGCACCGACGCGTCGCAGGAACAGACCGACGCACATTCGTTCGCGCCGTTGGAGCCGACCATCGATGGCTTCCGCAACTATGTCACCACCGGCAGCGAGGCCGCCGTGGCCGAGACGCTGATCGATCGCGCCAACCTGCTCACCCTCACCGCGCCCGAGCTGACCGTGCTGATTGGCGGCCTGCGTGCGTTGAATGCGAACGTGGGCCAGGCCAAGCACGGCGTGTTCACCGCGCGCCCGGAGACGCTGACCAACGACTTCTTCGTCAACCTGCTCGACATGGGCACGAAGTGGTCCAAGTCCGCCGGCAATGAAGCCGTGCTCGAAGGCCGCGATCGCAAGTCGGGCGAGGTCAAGTGGACGGGTACGGTCGCCGACCTCGTGTTCGGTTCCAACTCGCAGCTGCGCGCGCTCGCCGAGGCCTATGCGGCCAGCGATTCGCAGGGCAGGTTCGTCAAGGACTTCGTTGCCGCCTGGAACAAGGTGATGAACCTCGACCGTTTCGATCTGGCGTAATAACTGCTGCAACGACCTGGCGCGGGATGGCCCGCGCCAGGTTGGATGTCAGTTCACTCCAGATGATTTCAAGCATTGCCTTGTCCAGAGTGCTGCAGCCGCATCAACGATTGCAAATAGACGCCAAGCAAGCCCGCCAGCATTCCGGTCACGCGAATCCACACGTCGGTTACCGGCGCCATTCCGAAAGCCGCCAACAACAGATTCGGTGCAACGATCAGTACTGCCGCCAATGCGATCAGATAGCCGCCAAAGATGCGGAGTGTTTGTGCCGGACTTGTCATGTGATCCTCCTCAGTTGGCGTGGCCGATCCAGAGTCGATTGCCGTCCGGATCTTCGATGCGGAATTCCGTCATGCCGTAGAAAGTGGATTCCAGATCCGTAATGCGCAGGCCGTTGCCGCGGGCGCTGCGATGGAAGTCCGCGAGGTCTTCCGGATACAGGTACAGGACGGCAATCCTGGGAATGCCCGCATGCAGGTTGATGGACTGGTCGAGCATCAGCTGGCAATCGCCACAGCGCAACATGGCCCATCCCCATTCATCGTTCCGGGTCTCCACCACGAAACCCAGCTTCTCGTAGAAATCAACACTGGTGGCGAGATTGGCAACCGGCTGCATCGGAACAAGGCGACTTAGCTTCATGGGTGTACCTCTTCTTCTGTATCAGCGCGGCACGCGTCCGCTCTTCAGCAGCCACGCCAGGTAGCCGGCGGCCGTCACGTCGTACGCGGCGCAGAATGCAGGCCACCAGGCGGGCACGCCCGGGTTGTCGATCAAGGCGCCGTGGAAAAGGTCCAGCAGGCCGTGCGCCGCAAGGGCAATCGCGACGATCCACAACGACTTCCTGAACCCGATTGCGGCCGCTGCGATGAAACCGGCGCCGACCAGCAACTCGAGAAAGAGCGCATCCCTCGATGCCGCCATCACCGCGAACAAGATGTAGCAGGCCGCGATGACAATCATGACAGTGGGATAGAAGGCCCGATCGCGATCCAGCCTGAGGGCGGTGGCGAAGGCGCCAACGGCAAGCGCAAGAAATAGTCCGACCAGCACGGCCATCATGTTTGCTCCTGAAAACCGGTCGCAGCCCCGGCTATCACGCTCTCTTGTTTTTCTCGTCCCAGGCCATCGGCTCCCAGAGCTCGACCTTGTTTCCATCCGGGTCCATGATCCACGCGAACTTGCCGTTTTCATGCGACTCCGGGCCGCCAATCACCGGCACATCGGCCGCCTGCAATTGCGCCAGCATTTCATCGAGGTCATCGACCCGGTAGTTGATCATGAAGGAAGACTCGCTCGGACTGAACCACTGGCTGTCCTTGTTGGCGAGATTCCACACGGTCAGGCCCTTGTCCGAGGCCTTGTCGTCCGGCCATTTGAGGATGGCGCCGCCCCACGGCTCCAGTGGCAGGCCAAGGTGTTGCTGATACCAGGCGGCGAGTGCGGCGCTGTCGCCCTTGCACTTCAGGAACACGCCGCCAATCCCGGTAATCCGTGCCATCGTAGCCTCCCGATTATCGAACGGCCCTGAGTCTACCGCTTCGCGGGTCAGGGCGAAGCGGAACCGAGCCGCCGACCCGTGCCCTTCTCGTAGCTGCGCAGCAAGCGTGACAGTTGTGGTTGCGTCAGGACAAGTCGCTTGGTCAGGCCCCAGGGGCTCCGGCCCCTCTGGTACTTGAAGTCCATCCATCGGGTTTTGGGGGTGGCATGCCGAAAAGTCTCCCAGATCATCGGCAGATAGTCCTCGTCCAGGATCAGTCCGACGATATGCCTGATGCTGACGCGCTCGGTGTCGCCGCGCTTCAGGCGATAGGTGATGTAGAGCGAGCGGCGTTTGCATGTGCAGGTTCGTCGCAACAAGTCCTGATCCCAGCCGCTGGGTGCCAGTTCATCCCGGATGAAGGCGGCGATACTTTTGGATTCGCAAACCGCCATCCATGTGGGCCGCTCGCCACAGGCGATGCACTGCCACCAGTATTTGGCTGCCATGGTCGTCTACTGCCTGCAAAGCGCCGGCACCGATTATGCGATACATCCCGCGACACCGCGATTCGTTGGCTCATGTCCCGACGAGACGCGAACCTTAATCCCGCCCTACCTGATGCGGACTGCGGTCAAATTGCAGGCGGATATCCGCCTACCATCGAGTACCGGCAATCTTGCAGGATGGAGAACTACCAGCATGGACAAGAATCGAACTTCTGGAGCTGAGCACGAGGTCAAGGGCGCGCTGAAGGAACTGGGCGGCAAGATCACTGGCAACGAGTCCAAGGAACTGGCAGGTAACGTCGAACAGAAGCTGGGCAAGGTCCAGAGAAAGGCCGGCGAAGCGGCCGACGAAATTCGCGACGCGGCCAAGAAAGACGACTGAGACAACGGGCAGTCATCGCAACGATGGCTGCCCGGCTCATTTTTGCCGAGCTATGCGCCCGGCTCGTAAATTGCGAATTCTTTGGTCGTGCGCTCGACGACCTCCCACGTGCCTGCGAAACCACGCGGAATCACGAAGCTCTCGCCCGCTGACACTGCCACCGAAGCGCCGCCATCTTCCGTGATTATGCTGCGCCCCTCGATCATGTGGCAAAACTCTTCCTCGGTGTAGGAGATTTTCCACTTGCCGGGTTCGCTGCTCCAGACGCCGGAACTGAACCTGCCCGACGCATCGGCGTAGTGGACCCAGACCGTCTGCCTTGGATTGCCGTGAAGAAGCTTCTCGGATGGGAGAAAGTACTCTTCGGCGGCAGCGGAAGACTCACTGAACTTTATCAGCATTGAAAAATCCTCCATGAGTACTCATGTAAATCCACTGATGAGCCATGTCAGTGCGAACCATGCGAACCCGGCTAGAGTCACGGGATGAATGCGTCGTAGCGTTTTCCAATCATAAAGCGCCAGTGACAGGAAGAAGCCGATCCAGATGCCGAAAAAGTATACGAGGAATCCGACTTCGTCCACCTGTTTGGTATACAGCAGAGGAAACAGGGGCTCCATCCATGACATGATCAGCTTGTCGTAAGTACGCGCCAGCACAGGTCCGAGCATGAAGAACGTGCCGGTAAAAATGAGCCGCTTGTGCCACTCGGATTGGCCACGTCGCATCCATGCGAGGAACACACAGGTCGCATAGCCTGGGAGTAACAGGCGGTTCGCACGAGCCTCCTCTGCCATGTTGCCCCAGCCTTTCCACAACACGATGAAGATGTAGAGCGTACTCAGGGTGACGCCTATGGCCACGATAAACGTAGCTATACCCAGTTTTTTGTGCACCTTCACGTTGCGAACTCGAATAAGGTTCGCCTGTGTTGCCAGCAGCACGTACCAAGCCAGCCCGAACAGCCCGTGAACGATAAACTTCGGATCGCTGTTGCTGGGCTGGCCGAAATCGGTGAACAGATTATCGGAGAAGGCAACCATGCCAAGAAATAGCAGAACGAAACTAATGCCAGAAAAGTAAGCTCCCCACGTTCTGGTAGTCATTATGCTTCCCCGAAAGTGCACGTTGCCGAAGACGCCCTGCTTTTTAATGCTTAACGCTGGCGAAGAAAATGGGTGTGACGCCTAACGCCTGAGTTAAGGGGAGCAAGATCGGAACGATGTTGCTCCCCTTGAATGAATAGTTAGGTGTGCTACTACTTGACCAAAGTCTCGACTGGTACTGCATCTAGAGGCGACTCAAACGCTATGAATAGAATGCAAGGATCAGAGCTAGCGCAGACAGCGCTGTGCGCTCGTTTGGCTGGCCCGTACGCATATGTTCCAGGTTTGAGCACGGCCATTGGCTGGCCGTCATAAGTGACCTGAAGTTCGCCTGCTACGAGAATCATGCGCTCGGCTGAGGTATGCCAATGCAGAGGAATGCTCGACTTGGCAGGCACTTTGAGGAAGACGTCAAGGTTGGCTTTCGTCGGATCGCCATGAAGCACCGCGAGAGCGCAACCGGCTGGCATGAAGGGTGGACATGGAGCCCACATGAGCTTCGCGTCATCAGCAGATTGGGTTAGCGCCTGCTCAGGGGCTGGCGTAGGCTCATCTGCGCTAGCGAAGGAACTGGCAAGGCCAAATAGACAAATCGACATCGCTTGGAATAGTGGACCAACAAACATTTCGCTACGCATGGGTCATTCCTCCTGTTGATTGATAGTGCTGCACCCTTTGATTACTGCCTAACGCGTGAATCAAGGGAACAGGCATCGGTACGATGGCTGTTCCCCTTGAATGAATAATTTGGACGGTCGCACTCGATATAGCTAAGGTACGCGAGACCCAAGTACCGCCCCGACCCCTGGCTGATTATGCGATAGAAGTGGGGCAGGGTGACAAGGGTGCCCAGGTCGGCACCAAACGCGCATTGGCAACATGGCCGGAGAACCTCGCGAGTTGCGTTTTGCCCGGAAGGCCTGATGTGCGAACTCGACGCGTCTCGACGCGATTACTCAGCGTCCTGGCAACGAAGCAAATCTGTCCGTCTTACGCTGAGTTAATCCGCACCGATTTGCGGTGGGGGGCGAAGCCACACACCTATCGGGCTTTGCCCACGCTGCGAAACGGTGTTGGCTTGAACGAATTGCTAGAGCGCATGCTCCTGGTTCGTCTGCCGTCTTCGCGATGTTGTCCAGGTGTCTCACTTGACAGCTGCGGGCGGGAAGCGGAAATTCTCCGTCGTCTGTGGCGCGGTCAACCGAAAAGGAGAAGGACTCATGCGGCTGCTCGTTCTAGCGTTCCTCGTGGTGACAAGCCTGGCGCTCTCAGGATCAGCGTTTGGACAAACGGCAGATCCACCTAGGAAGCGCGAGAATGCGCGCTATATGGACGTCAATAATTGGGCCTTCGTACCGGGCGGCGCCAGCCGGGCGAAAGAGATCTGGGATGAGATCTATATACCGGCAATGAAGGCGGCCGGCGCGCCCCTGCCGATAATTCTCCACCCAGATACTGGCGAATGGGACATGGTGATAATTTTCCCTCTTCCCGGCGGTTACGCAGATCTCGAATACACCAACCTCTCGCCGTCCGATGCGAAACGGGTTGCGCAGATCGAACGGGCGCTTGGTGCTGATAAGGCGCAGGCGGTTGGGGCTGAATTGGACAAGCTCATCGCACGCAAGGAAAGATACCTTGCGCACGAGCATCTAGGTGATGCCGAGTGAGCACGTTCTCTGCGGCCTAAAGCCTGAGTCAAGGGGACAGACATCTGTACGATGGCTGGTCCCGTTGAATGAATAGTTAGGGCTGTACAACAGTGCCCCGGCCTACGATCCGTGCTCCCTCGACAATATTGAATGCAACATCAGCCGAAAGCGTCGAATAGTCGACGCCTGGATGGGACACAAGCTCAAACGTAACTTTGGTCTCGATGCCTGGCGGTACGCTAGACGTCGAGCCCACTAGCCGGACGTCAAGAAGGTCCCCGTCGCCGACAGGCAGGTGAGGCCGGTAATCGATTCCGAGCGGAGTCCGCCGTCCGCCAAATCCCTGAACTTGAATGGCTAACAGTGCGTGTCTGCACTCTTGAGAGTTGGGGCCTAACGACGAGGCCGACCCGCGGCCGGTCTCGATTCGCGCCGGCCGTCGGGTGCAGCCGGGGTGGGGCCGCTACTGACATCGGGGGCAACCGGTTTTGGGACCGTTCGACTCGACTCCCGCAACCGCCTGATATCCCGGACGGCCGCTGCAATCTTGAACTCGAGTAACTGCTTCCCATAGGTGGCGGTCGCCCGCGTCGGGTCGCCAGTCACGCCGCTGCCATCGTCCTCCTGCCCGAGAGCCAATTTGGCACGACGTACCCCGTCGGGGTGCAGGGCGAGCATCTGAGATGTATCAGGGATCCCGGCGTGCGAGCCGATGCTCTCAGCGGTCTCTCCCTGCCGCCGAAGCCATTCGGTTGACCCGTTTGCGTCGTAGTTGGCCTCGACGCTGTGAACCCGTATGGAGGTCGAAGCCCACTCCTTGTTCAGCGCCTGCGCGACCGCCCGTTGACCAGCGTAGTTGCCGCCACTATCCCCCAGCAACACGATGTCGAGAAACCCGTGAGCTCGGAAGCTGCGAGCCGTGAACTCCAGGACTTTCTCAAAGTGCTCCTGTGGCAGCGAAATCGTGCCTGAGAACCTCATATGCGACGCAGGAGGATCAATCGATCCCTCCGGGACGTATGCGATTACCGGAGCGACCAAGGCGTTGCCTAGCCGTTTCGCAATCTCTCCCGCGGTAAATTT
Organism: Gammaproteobacteria bacterium; assembly: GCA_031408815.1. Classification (GTDB taxonomy): domain Bacteria; phylum Pseudomonadota; class Gammaproteobacteria; order Xanthomonadales; family Xanthomonadaceae; genus Arenimonas. The sequence goes on along the minus strand of JANNWV010000045.1, from coordinate 3,720 downwards.
CACGATGATGTTGTGCTTGCCGAGGATCATGTGCGGTCCGTTTTGCTCGGTCCCGCCCGTCGGCACGATAATCGTCGTCTTGCCGCCTCGGACCGCGTCCCGAGCCTCCGTCCAGGTTAGCTCCTCAAGAAAGACCGAGCTCTGCGCTGCGGCCGGCAGCGGGCTCGCGATCAAGGCAACAACCAAGACTAAACACACTCGAACCATGTCAGTACTCCTACCCGCTGATGTGCGCCATTGCGGCCTATCGCCTGAGTTAAGGGGAGCAAAAGCGGAACGAGTTTAGTTCCCTTTGAATGAATAGTCAGGACCTGCGCATATTGACACGCCCAGATTGCATATGTACAGTATCACGTACATACGCGGAGGTGCCCATGGACGCAATTACCTACACGACGGCTCGCGCAAACTTGGCCGATACCATGGACCGGGTCTGCGACGACCACGAGCCTATCATTATTACTCGCAACAGCCAGCAGGCCGTCGTGATGATGTCCCTGGACGATTTCAAGGCGCTTGAAGAGACGTCGTATCTATTGCGCAGCCCAAAGAGTGCGCGGCGCCTGCTTGAGTCCATGGCGAGTCTTGAGTCCGGAAAAGGGAAAGAACGGAAGCTGGCCAAGTGAAGCTTGTTTTTTCGGAGGAAGCCTGGGACGACTATCTGCATTGGCAGAAGACCGACAAGAAGCTTCTGGAAAGAATTCACGCCCTGATCAAGGACATTTCACGGTCGCCATTCGAAGGGATCGGCAAGCCCGAGCCGTTGAAGCATGCGCTTGCCGGCTACTGGTCCCGGCGAATCAATGACGAGCACCGGATCGTCTACAAGGTCGCGGATGGTTTGATGTTGATTGCTCAGTTGCGGTACCACTATTGAGAGCCTAACGCCTGAGTCAAGGGGGGCAAAATCGGTACGATTTTGGTTTCCCTTGAAGGGATAGTTAGAGCCTACGCCGTGCCTAAAGATCCTGCGGGCGAAGGCCGGTGTTCTTGGCTATACGAACGAGCATGTTGGGACCGATCTGGTCGCCATCGTGGAAGGCGAATGTGTGATCCAGCCAGCCATCTCGGGAGAGTGTTTTATGTGATCCAGATTGCCGCTCAAGCGACCAGCCTATCGCGAGCAAGGCCGCTAGGACCTTTCTGGCCTTAGTAGACGGCGACAGACTCACGCAGCGGCAGGTACTGAAATCGTCAAGTCGATCGGGCGAATCTCGCCGTTCTCGATGCGCTCGGCGAGTACCCGCAGCGCCAAAATCTCTGCCTTTCCCATGGCCTCTTCGGCCGTGGTGCCATACGCGAGGACACCAGGCAGCTCGGGGATCTCGGCCAGCCACCGGCCGTCGGCCTCACGCCCAAATTCGATGCTGAAATTCATGGGTACCTCAAGGGGCATTGTAGCGCATCGCCAAATTGGGGGCCTAACGCCTGAGTTAAGGGGACAGACATCGGTACGATGGCTGTTCCCCTTGAATGAATAGTTAGACTACTTGGGCTTGCGGCGCAAGCGGGCCGGGCGAAGTAGCCGTTCGGATCGCAGTACGTGCAGGACGAATACAGACTTGTCGTCGTACCGATAAATTACCCGACACGGTGGCTCGACGATCTGGCGGTAGCGCGATCGCTTGAGCTCGACCAGCTTGCTCCCGCTTTCGGGATGAGCTTCCAGCTGTCCGACATGCTCGAAGATACGGGCGATGAGGGATGCAGCGGCATCCGGATTCTGCAACGCGATGTAGTCGCCGATGGCGTCGAGGTCGCTAAGCGCAGGCTCGGTCCAGACTACTTGAGCCATCGGGCCATTCGAGTCTTGGCCTGAGCATGAGTCAGCGTCCTTCCCTCGGCAACCGCCATCTCACCTCTTGCGATGCCCTCGAGCAGGGTCATCCGCTCTTGCAGGAGCTCGAAGCTGGCGACGTCCACGAGGTAGGCGCTCGGAAGGCCATGCTGGGTGATGAGGATTGGCTCCTTGTCCCGTTCCAGATCGGACAGAAGTTCAGTTGCCTGGCGCTTCAGGGTGGTGACAAGTTCGGTTCTCATGAAGTGATACTAAAGTAGCACAATCGAAGACGCAAGTGCCTGGCGCTTGCACCGGAAGGCGGGCCTAACGCCTGAGTTAAGGGGACAGACATCGGTACGATGGCTGTTCCCCTTGATTGAATAGTTAGGAGCCGGCGCCTGGAGTTCGTTTGCCGATACGATACCTAGCGGTGGCCTCACTGGCGAAGAAAGCTAGGATTGCGAACGGGATCGCGAACCGAATAAGAACCTGGATCACCCAACGGATACTAGAACGAATATGTTCACGAACTTCGTCCTGAGGAATCATCGGGTCAAAGTCGCTCCAGCCTATCCACAGACACGAGAATAGGACCAAGGCGAGGCCGACGTAGAGCCACAACCTGCTTCGGGGTGTCGGGTTGGGCATATTCATGCCGTTGTCTCTCATTGAATTCATTCCGGTCTGATCGAGTTACGATCCAGTGGCACACTAAGTCATATTTCGCGTGGTCTCAGGTGCCGAAAGTCACTTCGTCAATTTAACCCGCCTAACGCCTTATGTCTTGAAACATCCGTACTCTAGTTGTCGAGAGCCGGTGTGCGAGCCCGATAACGCCTTGGTGTGACAGCACCGTATCTCAGCACGGGGCCGCACACCGGAGCTCACGTTTTACGCCCGAACAGTTGCGCGAGTGATCTCGAAACCATAAGCGTGGGCTAGACGTGATTCTCTCGACGTTCTCACTTTATCGGAGTCGGGCCATGATTGCAGTCGGGGTGGATGTGGGGAAGGCGTTCTTGGACGTGGCGGTGCACGGAGAGCGTGGTGTACAGCGACACAAGAACACGCCGGCGGGCATCGCCCGCCTGGTCAAGCAGTTGGGAAAACGAAGCGACGTGCGCATTGTGGTCGAAGCCACCGGCGGCTATGAGGCGGCTGTGCTCGAGGCGTGTGCCAAGGCCGAGCTGTGGATCGCGCGAGTCAATCCGCGGCAGGCGAGGGACTTTGCCAAGGCTACCGGCCAACTGGCCAAGACCGATTCGCTGGACGCGCAGGTCCTGGCCGAAATGGTGTCGGTGCTGCTGCCCCGGTTGCGCCGGCACGAACCGGCCGCCGACTGGGAAAGCGAGCTGAAAAGCTGGCTGCGGCGCCGCAAGCAGGTGACCGAGCAGATCGTCACCAACACCCAGCAGCTGGCCATGACCGCGCCTGCGGTGGTGCGGCTGATGAAGAAGACACTCGAGGCCCTGCGGCGTGAGCGGGTGCAGATCGACGCGGCATTGAAGGGCCTGCTCGCTGCCCACGCCACGCCGGCCATCCGGTCAGGCAAGGGCATGGGCCCGATATTCCAGGCCACAACGCTGGCACTGTTGCCGGAGCTGGGTCGATTGAATCGGCAAGAGATCGCCAAGCTGGCAGGCGTGGCGCCGTTGAACCGCGACAGCGGGCAGAGCCAGGGCAAGCGAAAGATCTACGGCGGCCGCGGCCAGCTGCGCGTGGCGCTGTATATGGCGACACTTTCGGCGGTGCGATGGGATTCGGAACTGCGGGCGCACTACCAGCAACTGCGCGCTCGAGGAAAGGTGGCCAAGGTCGCGCTGGTGGCGTGCATGCGCAAATTACTGTGCATCGTCAACGCCAGGCGGAGGGACGAATTACGCGCTAGCGGGGAGCTCGCCTGGGCCGCCTAGCAATGTCTGTTCAAGACAGTTGCTGAG
>JANNWV010000044.1:0-5215 GCA_031408815.1 Gammaproteobacteria bacterium | reverse complement strand
CACTGGTTTTCGGTCGGCGCCAACGTGATCTGGGCCGAGCCCGGCGTGGGCGCCGTCGCGACGCAATCCTTCATCGAGGTCAGCTACGGACCGAACGGCCTGGCGCTGATGCGCGATGGTGTCGTCGCCGGCGATGCGCTGAAGCAGTTATTGGCGAAGGACGCGCACACCAATGTGCGCCAGGTCGGCATGGTGGACGCCAAGGGCAATGCCGCCGTGCATACCGGCGACAAGGCGATCGCGGCCCACTGCGAATTGCAGGGCGAGCACTACACCGTGCAGGCCAACATGATGGAGAACGCCAGCGTGTGCCCGGCGATGAAGGCTGCGTTCGAAAACACCAAGGGCGACCTGGCGGAACGAATGATGGCGGCGTTGGAAGCAGGCCAGGGTGCGGGCGGCGATATCCGCGGCAAACAATCCGCGGCCATTCTCGTGGTGGCGGGCGATAAGACAACGCCGCTATGGAAGGGACGCCAGTTCGACCTGCGCGTCGAAGACAGCAAGGAACCGATCGTCGAGCTGCGTCGCCTGCTGCACGTGGCGCGGACGTACCGGCGCATGACCGATGGCGACGACCTGATGACGGTGGGCAAGGTGGATGAAGCGCTGATCGCCTACAGCGAAGCCGAAGCCATGTCGCCCGACAACGACGAAGCCATTTTCTGGCATGCCGCCACGCTCGCCGCCATCGGCCGCGTGGACGAAAGCCTGCCCTTGTTCGGCAAGGCCTTCGCCATGAAGCCCTCGTGGCGGGAACTGGTGAAGCGGCTCCCGGCCAGCGATCTGCTGCCCAATGACCCGGCGCTGATGGCGAAGATCCTCGCCGTTCCCTGAAATCAGGGCGCGGCTTTTGGGTTCATCAGCAGGGTGTGCGTGCTTGCGCCCGGCAGGAAGGGCGTGGGTTCGCCCTTCACCCAGGCGGCATGTCCCGCGCCCCAGAAAGGCGACAGGAAGTTTCCGCTCTGGCCGCCCGGCATGTGGATGATGCCGTCTTCCTCGTGGCCCGGCGAAACCACCATGCGTTCCGACGCGCCGAACGTAGGCGTGGCGATGCGTGGCATGTTCAAGTCGCCGGGCAGCGCGTCGGGCGGCATGCAAAGCCAGCGCGAGGCGAGCGACGGCAGCGCCTTGGCCAATGGATGGCAAATGGCGGCAGCGTTGTGCTGGGCCCATCGGCGATCCTTCAAGGGCTCGCGCTTGCCGTGTTCTGCTGCCACGAATTTCGCGGCGTCCAGCAGCAGGTCATCCCAGGTTGCGAAATCCTTCGGCAGCAGGTGCGCCGGCCGTTGTGAAACGAGTTGCCAGCCGACGCCTTCCACCTGCGGCAAGTCGGGCATCACGAAATCGTCGCCCAGTGCGACCATCGCCGGCGCCATCAGTCCGTGCTTGATGCGATCGAGCACCGCCAGCCGCCACTCGCGCACCAGCAGGTAGCTGGTGGACTCGGGCGCGGCGCGACCCTCCCACGTGCGCGTTGCGGCTTCGAACTCGACCCAGGTCGGGTCGCGCGATGTCTTGGCCTGGTCGCGCAGCAATTGCCACCATCGCTGCAGGAATACCGCGCGGTCATCAAGCTGTAGTGCCATCAGGTCGCGCTCGTTGAATTGCTTGGCGCTGAAGAGAGCATTCCGGATCTGCCGGGCGCGTGCGCCGTTGGCGTAACCGGCATCACCCAGCAGGTCGAGCTGCTCTTCGTCAACCGTGCGCGCATTGGCGGTCCAGAGTCGCCCGCTGGGTGGGTCGATGAACGCGGGGTTGTCCTGTGGCGGTCGCCAGCCATTCCAGTCGCAGCCATCGAGCGGATCGATCGGCGCCTGCTTGTCGCAGTCGCCGGTGCGCTGCGGCATCTGTGCGGTCAAGCGCCAGGCGATGCGTCCCGACGCATCGGCAATGACCAGGTTTTGCGCGGGCATGCCGATGCTGCCTGCGCGTTTCAAGGCGACGTCGAGGCCGGGCGCCGTAGCCAGGTCGGAAAGTCCGAGATTGATCGCACCCGGTTGGTGCGCGGCCCAGCGCAGCGCCAACGAGGTATCGCCATCCTGTTCGCTGGTGATCGGACCCCAGATCGTTTCGCGCACGGCGAATGATTGCGTGGCGCCACCTTTCACGAGGATCGGCTCTTGGACGCTCACTACCGACTTTTCGCCGCCCGCTGTGCGATAGCGTGAATGGGCATCGTCGGTCCAGTGCACCTGGTAGAAGTCGAGCCAGTCGCCGTAGGAATTGGTGAAGCTCCAGGCCACGTGTCGATTGCTGCCGACGATGACAGTGGGAATGCCGGGCAGGGTGAAGCCGCTGACGTCCACCTTGCCGTTCGGTGCGTCGGCATCGTCGTAGAGCAGTCGTGCGCGGAACCAGATGTTGGGCGCGCGGATGGTCAGGTGCATGTCGCCGGCGACAATGGCCCGGCCATCGGCAGTGAGTTTTCCAGCGACAGCGAAATTGTTGCTGCCGGGCGCCGCCTGTTCGGAATCGTCGGTGGGAGTGTCCTTCGCCGGTGCGGGCATTTTACGCAAGTCGAGTTGATCGACGCCCGGCAAGGCGACGTTGCCACGCGCGTTGCCGCGCAAAGGCGCGTCCCACTGCGTGCCGTCGGAATTGATGATGCGATAGAGCGCATCGGGGATAACCTGCTTGAGCTTCCATAGTGCGAGTTCGCGCGAATTGGATTCGTCCTGCAGGTCGAAGAACATCGCGTAGCCGACCAGCACGCTGTCGGCCGGTTGCCAGTCGCGTGGCTGCGTCCGCAGCAACAGGTAGGGCCAGGGACGGGCGCGAAGTTGCTTGCGGCCTGCATTCACGCCTTCGGAATACGCGACCAGCATCGCCAGCTTGCCGCCCGCGACCTTTGACAGGTCACGGGTAACTCGATGACGAAGACGGTGCACGCGGATTGACTTGTCCTTCTCCAGTGCGACTTCGCCGAACAGTTCGGACAACTCGCCCGCTGCGGAACGACGCAGCAAGTCCATCTCGAAGAAACGTTCCTGGCCGTGTACGTAGCCCAGCGCGCGGGCAGCGTCGGTTTCAGTCGCGGCGTGCACGGTTACGGTGCCGAGCGCATCGCGATCGATTCGCACCGGCGCGGCCAGGCCGGGCAGGGACAATTCCCCATCCAGGCGCGCCAGGCTGCCGCGGACGGCCCACCAGCCCACGGCGGCGGCAATCGCCAGCAAAACCAGCAGGACAAGGACCAGGCGCAGCAGCAGGCGGGGCAATCGGGTCATTGGCGGGCGGCTCCCAGGGCTCGGGGTTCATGCTCGCATCGCGCCGGGGCTTGCGCCAGCCTCGGAATTGGCTATAGTCGAGTCATGAGCCGCGCCAGCACCAATAACCTCAATCGCAATAATCCCAACGTCCCCTTGCGGGTCGACGATTAGGCGCGCTCAGGCACAGCTCCCCAATCACCGACGACCCGCACGAGAGTGCGGGTTTTTTATTGGGTACAGGATGTACCTACGCCGCGGAGGCAGGATGCCGGCAGCGGTGTGCGCGCGATTTCCCAACCAGGACCTGACCCATGTGTTCCATCCTCGGACTGTTCGACCTGACTCCCGGCGCCGACCTGACGCCCTTGCGCCCGTTGGCGCTTTCCCTTTCCTCGCGACAGCGGCACCGCGGCCCCGACTGGTCGGGCGTGTACACCGAGCCGCGCTGCCTGCTGGTGCACGAGCGCCTGGCCATCGTGGACCCGGCCGGTGGCGCGCAGCCCCTGCTGTCGGGCGATGGCCGGCTGGCGCTGGCGGTGAATGGCGAGATCTACAACCACCGCGACCTCGAGCGCGGCCTCAAGCAGCCCTATGAATTCCAGACCGGTTCGGATTGCGAAGTGATCAACGCGCTGTACCTCGAACACGGACCGGCCGGCGTGGCGCTGTTGAACGGCATCTATGCCTTCGCCTTGTGGGACGCACAGCAGGGCCGGTACCTGATCGCCCGCGACCCACTCGGCGTGTGCCCGCTGTACTGGGGCCATGATGGCGACGGCAGGTTGTGGGTCGCGTCCGAGATGAAGGCTCTCGCGCGTCACTGCCATGACGTGTCGGTGTTTCCACCCGGGCATGTCTATGACAGCAACACCGGCGAGCTCACCTTTTTCCACGAGCGTGCGTGGCGCGACTACGATGCGGTGAAGGGAAAGACCGTCACGCCACAGGCGCTGCGAGAAGGTTTCGAACAAGCCGTGCATAGGCAGTTGATGACGGACGTGCCTTATGGCGTGCTGTTGTCCGGCGGACTGGATTCGTCGCTGGTTGCCGCGTGCGCAGCGCGCTTTGCGCGTCAGCGGGTGGAAGATGATGACCGCGCCGAAGCCTGGTGGCCACGCCTGCACAGCTTTGCAATCGGCCTTCAGGGATCGCCCGATCTCGCTGCCGCCGAAGTCGCGGCCAAGGCCCTGGGCACCGTGCACCACGGTTTCACCTATCGCTTCGAGGAAGGCCTGGACGCGCTGCCGGACGTAGTCCGCCACGTTGAATCCTATGACGTCACCACCATTCGCGCCTCTACGCCGATGTATCTGCTGGCACGGCGCATCAAGGCGATGGGCGTGAAGATGGTGCTGTCGGGCGAGGGCGCCGACGAGATATTCGGCGGTTACCTGTATTTCCACAAGGCGCCGAATGCGCGCGCCTTCCATGAGGAATGCGTGCGCAAGATCGGCGCGCTGCACCAGTTCGATTGCGCGCGCGCCAACAAGGCGATGATGGCCTGGGGCGTGGAAGCACGCGTGCCCTTCCTCGACCTGGAATTCCTCGACCTGGCGATGGGCATGGATGCGCAGGCGAAGATGGCCGGGCCCGGGCGCATCGAAAAAGCCGCGCTGCGCGAAGCCTTCGATGGCGTGCTGCCGCCGGAAATCCTGTGGCGGCAGAAGGAACAATTCAGCGACGGCGTCGGCTATGGCTGGATCGACGGCCTGAAGGCACATGCGGAGCAATATGTCAGCGACGCGATGATGGCGCAGGCCTCGTTGCGCTTCCCGATCAACACGCCGCAGACGAAGGAAGCGTACTGGTATCGCGATATCTTCGAGCGAGAATTCCCCGGTGATGCCTGCGCGTTGACGGTACCGGGTGGCAAGTCCATCGCCTGCTCGAGTCCGGCCGCGATTGCCTGGGATCCGGCGTTTGCGGCGGCTGCGGATCCGTCAGGACGCGCGATCGCCGGCGTGCACGTCGCCGCGTTGCCCTGAGTCCTAGTTGGCGTCGAT
>JANNWV010000043.1:0-34347 GCA_031408815.1 Gammaproteobacteria bacterium | reverse complement strand
CTTGTCAACACCCTCTACACAAAAAAGCGACCAAACTGATGGCACATAACCCGGCACCGGCCGGGCTGAAGGGCAAGTTCATGAAAGTATTGAAGTTTGCGATCCTGGCCTTGGGCCTGGCGGCCGGTTCGGTCCAGGCGGGCGGGGCCCTTCTGGACCAGAACTATCGGGAATTGGCCGGAAAGCGCGTAGTCAATCTGCAGAAGGCTTACGCGGGACAGGTGCTGCTGGTGGTGAACACGGCCAGCAAGTGCGGATTTACCCCGCAATTCGAGTCCCTGGAGGCCATGCACAAGCGCTACAAGGGCCGCGGCTTCGCGGTGCTGGGTTTCCCGTCCAACGACTTCATGGGGCAGGACCCGGGAAACGAGAAGCAAATCCAGGAGTTCTGCACGCTGACCTATGGCGTGAAATTCCCCATGTTCGAGAAGGTCCATGTCAAGGGCGCGGACGCGACACCCCTCTACAAACGCCTGGCCAGCGAGACCGGGAAAGCGCCTGGCTGGAACTTCCACAAGTACCTGATCGACCGCAACGGCCGGGTCGTTGCCAACTTCGGCAGCCGCACCGCGCCAACGGATCCGGCCTTCGTGGCGCGCGTGGAAGCCTTGCTCGACCAGCCGGACCCTGAATCCCGGAAGTGAGGGCCATTGCCGCGAGCCTGCCGGGCCGCGACAATACGCGCTTGCGCCGGGACGATCCGGCATATTCCAGGAGTGGTACCAGATGACTTCGGTTTTTCGTTCTGCAGTCTTGATGTCTGCGTTCGCCTGCAGCATGGCCTGCACCGCCCAATCCCCGACGCCCGCGGCTGAAAAAGCTGCCGCCAAGCCCGGCGAACCAGCGATGAGCCCGGCTGCCGCCGCCATGACCGACAAGCAGCGCAACAGCTACATGGTCGGCATGGACGTCGCCAAGTCGCTCGAGCCGATCAAGGATGAAATCGACATGGCCACGCTGACGCAGGCCATGCAGGCCGTGTTCAATGGCAAGCCGACCAAGCTCACGCCGGCCGAGGCAGAGCAGATCCGCAACCAGTTCAGCCAGCACCTTCAGACGAAGATGGCGGCCAAGGCGGCCGAAGCCGGCCAGAAGAACCTGCGTGAGGGCGAAGCCTTCCTCGCAGCCAACAAGACCAAGCCGGGCGTGCGTACCACGCCGTCGGGCCTGCAGTACCAGGTGATGCGCGAAGGTTCCGGCCCGAAGCCGGTTGCCACCGACAAGGTTCGTGTCAATTACAAGGGCACGCTGCTCGATGGCACCACCTTCGACAGCTCCTACGATCGTGGCGAGCCGGTTGAATTCGCCTTGAACCAGGTCATCCCGGGCTGGACCGAAGGCCTCGCGCTGATGCCGGTCAACAGCAAGTACAAGCTGTGGATTCCGTCGAACCTCGCGTACGGCCCGAACGGCCAGCCGCCGATCGGCGCGAACTCGACCCTCGTGTTCGAAGTCGAGCTGCTCGGCATCGTCAAGTAAGTTCGCGCGGCGGCGGCGAAAGCCGTCGCCGTTGCAGCGGGCAGGGAGCAAGCATGCGCGTTACAGTCTTCGGCACCGGATACGTGGGGCTGGTCACCGGCACCTGCCTGGCGGAAGTCGGCAATCAAGTCGTGTGCGTCGATATCGACGCGGCGAAAGTGGACGGCCTCAACCAGGGTGTCATCCCGATCTACGAACCGGGCCTCGAAGAACTGGTGCTCGCCAATCATTCCGGCGGCCGCATCAGCTTCACTACCGAAACGGCCGACTCCATCGACCACGGCGAAGTCATCTTCATCGCGGTCGGGACACCGCCGGACGAAGACGGCAGCGCCGACCTGCAGTACGTATTGGCAGTGGCCCGCACCATCGGCCAGCACCTGACGCGCAGCGCGGTCATCGTCAACAAGTCCACCGTTCCGGTCGGCACGGCCGACAAGGTGCGCGACGCGATCGCCGCCGAGTTGAAGGCGCGCAATCTCAGCCTGGCTTTCGAAGTGGTTTCCAATCCCGAATTCCTGAAGGAAGGCGACGCAGTCAAGGATTGCATGCGGCCCGATCGCATCGTGCTCGGCACCGCGAGTGCCGCCGCCCTGGAGACGATGAAGCGCCTCTATGCCCCCTTCAACCGCAACCACGAACGCATCGTCGCGATGGACGTGCGCTCGGCGGAACTGACCAAGTACGCGGCGAATGCGATGCTGGCGACCAAGATCAGCTTCATGAACGAGATGGCGAATATTGCCGAGCGCGTGGGCGCCGATATCGAGATGGTTCGCCATGGCATCGGTTCGGACCCGCGCATCGGTTACTCCTTCATCTACCCGGGCGCCGGTTACGGTGGTTCGTGTTTCCCGAAGGACGTGCAGGCGCTTGAGCGCACCGCGCGCCAGCACGGCTACAGCGCACAGATCCTGGAAGCCGTGGAAGCGGTGAACGATCGCCAGAAGCACAAGATCTTCGAACTGCTGCTGCGCCACTTCGTAGGCAACTTGCAGGGCCGTACCTTCGCGCTGTGGGGGTTGGCCTTCAAGCCCAACACCGACGACATGCGCGAAGCGTCGAGCCGCACCCTGCTGGCACGTCTTTGGGAAGCCGGCGCGAAAGTACAGGCCTACGATCCCGAAGCGATGGAAGAGGCCGGCCGTATCTACGGCGAGCGCGCCGACTTGCAGCTGGTGGCATCGCCGATGGCGGCATTGCAGGGCGCCGACGCGCTGATCGTGCTGACCGAATGGAAGGCGTTCTGGAGCCCGGATTTCAGCAAGCTGAAGGCCGCGCTGAAGGCCGCCGCCATATTCGACGGCCGCAACATCTACGAGCCCGCGGAAGTCGAAGCCGCTGGCCTTGCCTACTACGGCATCGGCCGTGGCCGAACCATCAAGCCGGTGGGCTGAGCCATGCCCGCGAAAGGTGACGACAGCTCGCTCGAATTCCAGTTCGATCGCCGGTTCACCGACCTGGAGATGCGCTTCGCGTTCCAGGAACAGGCCTTGAATGAAATGAGCGATGCCCTGGCCGCATCGCGCGAGGAAGCCTCGCGCAACCATGAACTGCTGCAGCGCGCACTGGAAGACCTGAAGCAATTGCGCACGCTGCTTTACTCCGATCCGGCCAACGAGCCGCCTCCACCGCATTACTGAGCCGGCGACGCAGGTGCGTCGCAAGCGCACACGGAACCCCGTCATCCATGAGTAATTCCTTACGAGACCAACTGCTGGGCCTGGGCTACAAGCCCGCGCCGAAGCCGGACCCTGCGCCTGTCGAGCGCAAGCCGCATGTGCCCAACGATCGCGGGCCGAAGGGCAGGCCGTCGGAAAATCCACGCCCGGATTCCCGCGGCAGGCCGCCGCATGGCAAGTCGGGTGACCGCAGGCCGCCGCAAGCCAAGCCGGCTGATCGCAGGCCCGCGCGCACGCGCGAAGAGATCGACCTGGCCAAGGCCTACGCCCTGCGCGCGCAAAAGGAGAAGGACGATCGCATCGAGGCCGAACGCCTGAAGCAGGAAGAAGCGAAAGTTCGTCGCGAAGCCAAATTGAAGCTGGCTGAATTGCTCAAGGACAAATCGCTGAACGATCCGACGGCGGAAATCGCCCGGCACTTCCAGTACGGCGGCAAGATCAAGCGTGTTTACGTCAATGCCGAACAGTTGAAGGCCTTGAATGCGGGCGAGTTGGGCGTCGCGCAAATGGATGGTCGATATTTGCTGGTGCCGATCGCCTTGTTGCTCGAGGCAGAAGCAATTTTTCCGCCCGCGGTGGCGCTGAAGGTCGATCCCGACGCAACGCCTGGCGATGATCCGTACGCCGATCCTGCGTTCCAGGTGCCCGACGACCTGATCTGGTGACCAGTGTCGTTGGTCCGCTTCACTCCGGATCGTAGTCGAGGTTTGAAGCAAGCCAGCGCTCGGCCTGCATCACGCTGACGCCCTTGCGACGGGCGTAGTCGGCGACTTGCTCGCGACCCAGGCGACCGACCACGAAATACTGGCTGCGCGGATGCGAGAAATAGATCCCGCTGACGGCCGAGGCGGGCAACATCGCGAAATTCTCGGTCAACTGCAGTCCGACTCGCGCTGGCGCGTCCAGCAACTGGAACAGGATTGCCTTCTCGCTGTGCTCGGGACAGGCCGGATAGCCCGGGGCGGGGCGGATGCCGACATATTTCTCGGCGACCAGATCCTCGACGCCCAGGGACTCGTCGGGCGCGTAGCCCCACAATTCTGTTCGCACCTTGCGATGCAACCATTCGGCGCAGGCTTCCGCCAGGCGATCGGCGAGCGACTTGAGCAAGATGGCGTTGTAGTCGTCGAATTCGGCTTCAAAACGTGCAACATGCGGGTCGATGCCGATGCCTGCGTTGACTGCGAACGCGCCGATCCAGTCCGACTTGCCACTGTCGAGCGGCGCGATGAAATCGGCCAGGCAGAAATTGGCACGGTCATCGGGTTTCTCGGCCTGTTGCCGGAGGAAATGCAGGGTTTTGGTGGAAGGCTGCGCTTCGCCCAGCGACACGTCATCGCCGACCGAGTGCGCGGGCCAGATCCCGGCGACCGCTTTCGCGGTCAGCCACTTCTCAGCCACGATCTTGTCGAGCATGGCCTGCGCGTCGGCGAACAACTCGCGTGACTGGGCGCCGACGATGGCGTCGTCGAGTATCTGCGGATATCGCCCGGAAAGCTCCCAGGTCTGGAAGAAGGGTGTCCAGTCAATGATGGCGCGCAACTCGGCCAGCGATACGTCGTCGAACACCGTGACGCCGGGCTGGTTCGGCGCCGGCGGCGTGTAGTTGTTCCAGTCGCCATCGAAGCGCTTGCGTCGTGCGCGTTCGATGGTCATCAGCGGCTTGGCGTCGCCCCGGTTGGCGTGGCGCGCGCGGACCTCGGCATAGTCGGCAGCGATTTGCGCCACCAGCGGGCCGCGCAGGTCTGCGCTGAGCAGCGACTGTGTTACGCCTACTGCGCGCGAGGCGTCCTTCACCCAGACCACGGGTTCGGCATAGTGCGGCGCGATCTTGAGCGCCGTATGGGCGCGCGACGTGGTCGCGCCGCCAATCATCAGCGGAATGTCCATGCCCTGGCGTTTCATCTCGCGGGCGACGTGGCTCATTTCTTCAAGCGACGGCGTGATCAGGCCAGACAAGCCGATGATGTCGGCCTTTTCTTCCCGTGCCCGGTCGATGATGGTCTGGGTCGGCACCATCACGCCCAGGTCCACCACGTCGAAATTGTTGCAGGCCAGTACCACGCCGACGATGTTCTTGCCGATGTCGTGCACGTCGCCTTTCACGGTGGCCATCAGCACCTTGCCCTTGGCCTTGCCGGCGTCGCCGGTACGCAACTTTTCCTCTTCGATGTAGGGGATCAAATGCGCAACTGCCTTTTTCATCACGCGCGCCGACTTCACGACCTGGGGTAAAAACATTTTTCCAGCCCCGAATAGGTCGCCGACGATATTCATGCCGTCCATCAACGGACCTTCGATCACATCCAGTGGCCGTGCGGCCTCCTGTCGTGATTGTTCGGCGTCGATCTCGATGAATTTGTCTATGCCGTGCACCAACGCGTGCTGGATGCGCAGGTTTACCGGTTTTTCTCGCCAAGACAGGTCTTCGGCACGGACTTCGCCCTTCTTCGATTTATGTTTATCGGCTTCGGCCAGAAGCCGCTCGGTGGAATCCTTGCGCCGGTTCAGCACCACGTCCTCGACCGCTTCGCGCAGCGAGGGTTCGAGGTCATCCAGGATCGGCAGCCCGCCGGCATTGACGATGCCCATGTCCATGCCCGCCTGGATCGCGTGGTACAGGAACACGGCATGGATCGCCTCGCGCACCGAATTGTTGCCGCGGAACGAAAACGACACGTTGGAAACACCGCCGGAGACATGGCTGAGCGGGAAGCGCCGCTTCAGCTCGCGCGTCGCGTTGATGAAGGCGACCGCGTAGTCATCGTGCTCCTCGATACCGGTGGCGATGGCGAAGATATTCGGGTCGAAGATGATGTCTTCCGGCGCGAAGCCGGCTTTTTCGGTCAGCAATCCAAAGGCGCGCGAGCAGATCTCGACTTTCCGTTCGAAGGTATCGGCCTGGCCCTGTTCATCGAAGGCCATCACCACCACGGCGGCACCGTAGCGACGGACCTTGGCGGCCTGCTGCAGGAAAGCCTGTTCGCCTTCCTTCATCGAGATGGAATTGACGATGGCCTTGCCCTGCACGCACTTCAAGCCGGACTCGATGACGCTCCACTTGGACGAGTCGATCATCAGCGGCACGCGGGCGATGTCGGGTTCGGCGGCGATCAGGCGCAGGAAGCGCGACATGGCGGCCTCGGCGTCGAGCATGCCTTCGTCCATGTTCACGTCGATCACCTGGGCGCCGTTCTCGACCTGCTGGCGGGCCACGGCCAAGGCGTCGTCGTAGCGGTTTTCAAGGATCAGCTTCTTGAACTGCGCCGAGCCGGTGACATTGGTGCGCTCGCCGACGTTGACGAAATTGGTGTCCGGCGTGATGACGAACGGCTCGAGTCCCGCGAGGCGCGTATTCGGCTCGATGGTCGGCAGGCTTCGCGGCGCCACGCCGTCCACGGCGGCGGCGATGGCGCGGATGTGGTCGGGCGTCGTGCCGCAGCAGCCGCCGACCATGTTCAGCAAGCCGGCGCGGGCGAACTCGCCGAGCATCTCCGACATTTCCTCCGGCCCCTCATCGTAACCACCAAAGGCGTTGGGCAGGCCCGCATTGGGATGGCAACTGATGAACGCTTCGGAAACTTGCGAAAGCATGTCCACGTGCGGCCGCAGGTCCTTCGCGCCCAGCGCGCAGTTCAGGCCCACGGACAGTGGACGCGCATGGCGCAGGGAATACCAGAACGCTTCCGCTGTCTGGCCGGACAGCGTGCGTCCGGAACGATCGGTGATGGTGCCCGAGATCATCACCGGGACGCGGAATCCCAGTGTTTCGAACAAGGCGTCCAGCGCGTACAGGGCCGCCTTGGCATTCAGAGTGTCGAACACAGTCTCGACCATGATCGCGTCGCTGCCACCGTCGATCAGTGCCTGCGCCGCTTCAGTGTAGTTGTCCGCCAGTTCGTCGAAGGTGATGTTGCGGAAGCCCGGATCGTTGACGTCCGGACTCATTGACGCGGTGCGCGAGGTCGGGCCGAGGATGCCGATGGTGAAGCGCGGGCGCGACGGATCGCGCGCCTCGAATTCGGCGCAACAGTCGCGGGCGAGCCTGGCGGCCTCGCGATTGAGTTCGGGAACGAGGTGTTCGAGTTTGTAATCGGCCTGCGATACGCGGGTCGAGTTGAAGGTATTGGTCTCGAGCAGGTCTGCGCCCGCGTCCAGGTAGGCGCGATGGATTCCGCTGATGATGTCCGGCTGGGTAAGCGTCAACAGGTCGTTGTTGCCCTTGAGATCGCCGGCGCAGCCGCAGCCCGGTCCATGCCGGTGCGCTTCACCTTCGGCGAAATGGGAATCGTCGAAGCCCTCGGGAAAGCGTGTGCCGCGATAGCCCGCTTCATCCAGGCCATGCTGCTGGATCATCGTGCCCATCGCGCCGTCGATCACCAGGATGCGGGTCGCCAGGGCTTGTTCCAGCAGCGCGACGCGCGCCGGGTCTTTCCAGGGAAGCACGATCATTCCTTGCGAGCCAGCAACGCGAGGACTTCGAAGTGCGGTGGACGCTTTTCCTGCGTGACGACTTCGCAGACCTGCACGGCCAGGCCGGCCTTGGCCGCGAACTTGCGCAGTTCCTTTTCGGTGAAGCCCAGGTTCACGTGGCCGTAGGGCGTGACGGCGCCCTTGTGCTCGTGCTTGGCCAGGCAAGTCAGCAGCAAACGGCCGCCCTTGCGCAGCACGCGCGCCGCTTCGGACACGGCCAGCGCGGGTTTGTCGGCGTAAGTCAGCGCGTGCATCAGCAGCACGAGGTCGAATTGCGGCTTGTCGAAGGGCAGGGCCTGCATGTCGCCCTCCTTCACCTCCACGTGCTCGAGCTTGCGCAAACGCTCGCTGGCGGCCAGCACCACCTTGGTGCTGGAGTCGATGCAGACATAGCGACGCGAGTGCGGCGCGAGCAGTTCAGCCAGCACGCCGTCGCCGGAGGCCACGTCCAGCACCTCGCCGGGGTCGAGCATCGGTAGCGCGGCACGCGCCAGCGCCTCCCAGGTGCGGCCGGGTGAATAGTGGCGTTCCATGTCGCCCGCGACCGAGTCGGCCCAGTTCTGGTCGGACTGGCGCTGCGCAAGCACGGCGGTCAGCCGTTCCGCGTCCTGGCGGAGCAGGGGATCATCGGTGCCGCCGCGCAGGGCGTTCCAGAGCGTGCGTTCGGCGGGTTCAAGCTGGTCTTCGTTGAAGCGGTAGTAGGCGGACACGCCGGCGCGGCGGTCGCGCACCAGGTCCGCGTCCTTGAGCTTGGCCAGGTGCGTGGAGACGCGGGGCTGGGCCAGCCGGGTAACGGCGGACAGTTCGGCCACGGTCAGTTCGTCGCGCTCGAGCAGGGCGAGCAGGCGGACACGGGTCGGGTCGGCGAGTACCCGCAGGCAGGCCGACCAGGCATCGAGATCCATATTTATCCTTTCATCCCGATCTAAAGATATAGCAGCCTAGATGCTGTGGCAGGATGCGTCAAGGCAGTTCGCGCCGGCTTCACCGGTGCTTGCCGCTACAATGGGGGGCTGGATAACCGCACAGAGGGCAAGCGCCGTGGATTTCGATTTCACCGAAGAACAGCTGATGATCCAGGACGTGGCGCGGCGTATTGCGCAGGAAAAGATCGCGCCCAGCGCCGAACACCACGACCGCACCGGCGAATTTCCCCTGGAAAACATCCGCACGCTGGGTGAAAACGGCCTGATGGGCATCGAAGTGCCGACCGAATACGGCGGCGCCGGCATGGACCCGATCAGCTACGTGCTGGCGATGGTAGAGATTGCCGCGGCCGATGCCGCGCATTCCACCATCGTATCGGTGAACAACTCGCTGTTCTGCAACGGCATCCTGCAGTACGGCAGCGAGGCACAAAAGCAGTTGTACGTCCGCGCCATCGCCGAAGGCCGCGAAATTGGCGCCTTCGCGCTGACCGAGCCGCAGTCGGGTTCCGATGCGACGGCCATGCGCTGCCGCGCCATCCGTCAGGAAGACGGCAGCTACGTCATCAACGGCAAGAAGAGCTGGATCACCTCGGGCCCTGTCGCCAAGTACATCGTGTTGTTCGCGCAGACCGACCCCGGCAAGGGTGCCAAGGGCATCAGCGCATTCATGGTGGACACGGCCAAGCCGGGTTTCTTCCGCGGCAAGACCGAGCCCAAGCTGGGCATCCGCGCATCGGCGACCTGCGAGATCGAATTCCAGGATTACGTGGCCAGCCCTGAAGAAGTGCTGGGCAAGGAAGGCGAAGGCTTCAAGATCGCGATGGGCGTGCTGGATGCCGGCCGCATCGGTATCGCCTCGCAAGCGGTCGGCATTGCCCGCGCCGCGTATGAGGCCTCGCTGTCGTACGTGAGGGAGCGCAAGGCTTTCGGCGCGCCGATCGGTTCCTTCCAGATGATCCAGGCCAAGATCGCCGACATGAAGTGCAAGCTGGATGCGTCCTTGCTGCTGACCCTGCGCGCCGCGTGGAAGAAGCAGAAGGTCGAGACCAAGGGCGGTCGGTTCAGCACCGAGGCGGCCGTCGCCAAGCTGACAGCGTCGGAAGCCGCGATGTGGATCGCGCACCAGGCCGTCCAGATCCATGGCGGCATGGGCTATTCCAAGGAAATGCCGCTCGAGCGCTATTTCCGGGATGCCAAGATCACCGAAATCTACGAAGGCACCAGCGAGATCCAGCGCCTGGTGATTGCGCGCAACGAGACTGGATTGCGCTGACGGCCGGGCGCCATCGCGCCACGGGACACGGCCCCGGTTCGACGCGGTAACCGTTTTCCGCGCCGCTTTGGCGCGGGCACGGGCCGCCGGTGCGCGCTAGCACGGATTCCAAACCGGCAAAAGGTCGCCGTGGCAGGGCGGGGAAGCTACAATTCCGCACTTTTCACGCCCTATCGGAATCGCGTCAGATGCCTGCCCAGACCGTCCACGCCGTCACCATCGAATCGATCCAGTCCGCCCTGAAGGCGCGCGCTCCCGCCGACCGCCAGGCTGACCTGCTGGCTTTCGCGCAAGCGTTCTACGCCCGCGTTCCTGCCGAGGAACTGGAGTTGCGCAGCTCCGATGCCTGGGCGGCGATTGCCATCAGCAATCGCGAGTTCGCAGACCAGCGCAGCCCGGGCGTGGCCAAGATCCGGGTCTTCAACCCGAGTCCGGACCACGGCTTCGGAACCGGCCATTCGGTCGTGCAGATCGTCAACGACGACATGTCCTTCCTGGTCGACTCGGTCGGCATCGCGCTCGCGCGCCACGGCCTGAGCTCGCACGGCATCGTGCATCCGGTGTTCCCGGTAACACGCGACTCGAATGGCAAGCTGCTAAGCGTCGGCGAAGGTGCTGCCGAATCACTCATCCACATCGACGCCGACCGTCTTCCGGGCGAGGCAGAAATGGCTGCGCTTGAAGCGTCCATCGCTGCCGCGCTGTCCGACGTGCGCGCTGCCTTCGGCGACTGGGAGCTGATGCGCGAGCAGATGCTGAAGATTGCCGGCGAATTCGATGCACGCGTCATGCCGGCCAGCGACCAGACCCGCGCCGAGGCCGAAGATTTCCTCCGTTGGGCGGCGGACAACCATTTCACCTTCCTTGGCTACCGCGAATATGAAGTGACGCAAGCCGGTGATACCCGCGCGCTGGCCGCCGTGCCGGGTAGCGGGCTGGGCATCATGCGGGGCAAGGACGACAGCGCCAAACCGCGCCCGCTCGCAGGCCTGGCCGCTTCCGACTTGCCGACGGGCGCCACGCTCGATCCGCTGATCCTGACCAAGACCAATGCCCGTTCCACCGTGCACCGCCCGGGCTACATGGATTACATCGGCGTCTTGAAGTTCGACGCCAGCGGTCGCGCCGTGGCGGAGCAGCGCTTCCTCGGCCTCTACACCTCCAGCGCCTACAATCGCCGTCCCTGGGAAATCCCCCTGGTGCGCCAGCGCCACGAGGCGGTGATGGCTGCGTCCGGCCTGGGCGAGACCAGTCACAGTGGCAAGGCCCTGCGGCACATCCTCGAGACCTTGCCACGCGACGAATTGTTCCAGTCCACCATCGAAGAACTTTCCGCGACCGCGATGGGCATCCTGGCCCTGCAGGAGCGCGCGCGTCCGCGCTTGTTCCTGCGCCGCGATCGCCATGGCCGTTTCTACTCGGCGCTGGTGTTCATCCCGCGCGATCGCTTCAATAGCGACGTGCGTGGCCGCATCGAGGCGATGCTGTCGGAAGAACTGCATGGCGAGCGACTCGACACCACGGTCAGCATCGGCGAGTCGCCCCTGGCGCAGTTGCACGTGCTGGTGCGCCCCCGCCGCGGCGAAAAAGTTGAAGCTGATCCGGCTCGCATCGAGGCGCAGCTGGTCCACATCGTGCGCAACTGGCACGACCAGTTGCGCGAGCGCCTCGTTGAAATCCACGGCGAGGAAGCCGGCATCAAGCTGGCCAACCACTATGGCAAGGCGATGCCTGCCGGCTACGTCGAATCGGTAACGCCCGAACAGGCCGCCGGCGACGTCGGCCAAGCTGCGCTGGTGGACGGCGTGAACGACCTGCGCCTGTCGCTTTACTACGCGGCCGATGGCGGCCTGCGCTTCAAGCTGTTCCGCACCGGCCGCGAGATCGCGTTGTCGGATGCCTTGCCGATGCTGGAAGACCTCGGCCTGCGCATCAACAGCGAGCACCCCTACGTGCTCGAACTCGATGATGCGCGCGTCGTCATCCAGGACTTCGAAGTGGAATCGATGTCCGGCAAGGTGGACGTGGACTCGTCGCGGCAAAGATTTGAGGAAGCCTTCGCCGCGATGTGGCGCGGCGATGCCGAAAGCGACGGCTTCAATCGACTGGTGCTTGGCGCGGGCCTCGGCTGGCGACAGGTTGCGATGCTTCGCGGCTACTGCAAGTACCTGCAGCAGACCGGCGTGACCTTCTCGCAGGCGTACATGGAACAGACGCTTGCGCGCTATCCATTGATAGCGCGCCTGCTGGTGGAATTGTTCGAAGCGCGCTTCGAGCCTGGTCGCGACGTGAAGGCCGACCGAAAGACCTGCGAGGCGCTGCGTTTCTCCCTGACC
This sequence comes from Gammaproteobacteria bacterium, assembly GCA_031408815.1. Classification (GTDB taxonomy): domain Bacteria; phylum Pseudomonadota; class Gammaproteobacteria; order Xanthomonadales; family Xanthomonadaceae; genus Arenimonas. Next base: position 22,175 of record JANNWV010000043.1, on the reverse strand, counting down.
GCCATCGTCCCCGAGAACGAGCGCCCGCAACTGGCGACCATCCTCGAGGAAATGGGCAATGACCGCGCGCTCGATCGCGAAGCGCAGATCGATGCCTGCGGCGACGCATTGGCCATCACCCTCGAGCGTGTGTCGAGCCTGGACGAGGATCGCATCCTGCGTTCGTTCATGGCAGCGATCAACGCGACCCTTCGCACCAGCTTCTTCCAGAAGAAGGGCGAGGGCGGCACGCACAAGGATTACATCAGCTTCAAGTTCGATCCGGCGCTGGTGCCCGAGCTGCCGAAGCCGCGTCCCTATCGCGAAATTTTCGTCTATTCGCCGTTCGTCGAGGGCGTACACCTGCGCTTCGGCCCAGTGGCGCGTGGCGGCCTGCGCTGGTCGGACCGGCGCGAGGATTTCCGCACCGAAGTGCTGGGCCTGGTGAAGGCGCAGATGGTCAAGAACACGGTGATCGTGCCGGTCGGGTCTAAGGGCGGATTCTTCGTCAAGCGGCCGCCCGTGGGCGGCGACCGCGACGCAGTGCTGGCCGAAGGCATCGCCTGCTACAAGCGATTCATCAACGGCCTGCTCGACATCACCGACAACCTGGTCGACGGCCAGGTCGTCAATCCGGTCGATGTCGTGCGCCACGACGGCGACGACCCGTACCTGGTCGTGGCGGCCGACAAGGGCACGGCCACCTTCTCCGACATCGCCAACGGCATCTCCGCCGAGCACGGTTACTGGCTGGGCGATGCATTCGCATCAGGAGGGTCGGTGGGCTACGACCACAAGGGCATGGGCATCACGGCGAAGGGCGCCTGGGAATCGGTCATGCGCCATTTCCGCGCGCTTGGCCGCGCCTGCCAGACGCAGGATTTCACCACCGTCGGCGTGGGCGACATGTCCGGCGACGTGTTCGGCAACGGTATGCTGCTGTCGCGCCATATCAAGTTGCTGGCCGCGTTCGACCATCGGCACATCTTCCTGGACCCGACGCCCGATAACGCGAAGTCCTATGCCGAGCGTGAACGCATGTTCAAGCTGCCGCGTTCGAGCTGGGACGATTACGACAAGAGCCTGATCTCGTTCGGCGGCGGCGTGTATCCGCGCTCGGCCAAGAGCATTCCGGTTTCTGCGGAAGTGCGCCTGGCGCTTGGCATCGCCGGCGACGTCGAGCAGATGACGCCGAATGAACTGATGAACGCGATCCTGAAGGCGCCGGTGGACCTGCTGTGGAATGGCGGCATCGGCACTTATGTCAAGGCCGCCAGCGAATCGCACGAGGATGTCGGCGACCGCGCCAACAACGGCCTTCGCGTGGACGGCAACCAGCTTCGCTGCAAGATGGTGGGCGAAGGCGGCAACCTGGGCATGACCCAGCGCGGCCGCATCGAGGCTGCGCAGCATGGCGTGCTGCTCAACACCGACTTCATCGACAACTCCGCCGGCGTGGACACCTCCGACCACGAGGTGAACATCAAGATCCTGCTCGGCGCCGCAGTAAAGCGCGGCGAGCTGACCATGGAACAACGAAACGTCCTGCTGGCCAGCATGACCGACGAAGTTGGCGAACTGGTGTTGAACGACAACTACCGGCAGAACCAGGCCATCAGCCTGATGGAGTCGATGAGCACGTCGCGCCTCGGGTCTTTCGGCCACTTCATCCGCACGCTGGAAGGGCAGGGTTTGCTCGACCGTGCCATCGAGTTCCTGCCCAGCGATACCGAGCTGAGTGAACGCAAGGCGCGCGGCCAAGGCCTGACCCGGCCGGAGCTGTCGGTGCTGCTGTCCTACGACAAGATCGTCATCTTCAACGAGCTGCTCGATTCCGATGTACCGGAGGACCCGCACCTGTCGAAGGAACTGGTTCGCTATTTCCCGAAGGCCTTGCAGGAACGCTTCGCCGACGACATGGAAAACCATCGCCTGCGTCGCGAGATCATCGCCACCGCCGTGACCAACTCGATGGTCAACCGCATGGGCTCGACCTTCCTGCAGCGCATGCAGGAAGACACCGGCGAATCGCCGGCGCAGATCGCCAAGGCCTACAGCGTCAGCCGTGAAGTGCTCGATGCCCGCGCGTTCTGGGCTGCCATCGACGACCTCGATCTTAAGGTGACGGAATCGTCGCAGATCGCTGCGCTGACGGCACTGTGGCACTTGCAGCGCAACATGACGCGCTGGCTGCTGAACCGCCCGGGCGACATCCTGGTGATCGCGAGCATGGTCGAACGCTACGCAGCGCCGCTGCGCGAGCTGCGCGACGTGCTGCCGAAGATCCTGCCAGCCGCCAGCCGCGCCTCGCTGCAGGCCGATCGCGACCAGTGGCGCAAGCAAGGCTTCGGCAATGAACTGTCCCTGGCCATGGCCTGCGTGCCCTACCTGAGCTACGGCCTGGACATCGTGGAAGTGGCGCTGGAGCGCAACCTGCCGGTCGGCGATGTCGGCCTGGTCTATTTCGCACTGTCGGATGCCCTGCACACAACCTGGCTGATGGACTGCGTGGAAAAGCTGCCCGTGGATGGTCGCTGGCACGCCCAGGCGCGCGGCGTGTTGCGCGATGAACTGCAGTCACAGCAGCGCGCCCTGGTCGGAACGGTGCTCGGCTCCGCCGCACCGGGCACGCGCCCCGAGCGCCTGGTCCGAGACTGGCTTGGCCGCGACGACGCGACGCTGCGCTACACGCTGACGATGTTCAACGACATGCGAAACCTGCGCACGATGGATTTTGCGACACTGTCCGTTGCCGTCCGTCGCCTGGCGCAACTCGCAACGGCGCATATCCGCATACTGTAGGTGCCAGCCGCGGCCTCGCTTACCGGCGAGGCCGCGTGATGGGGTACGCTTCGCTGAACCCCGGACCTACCCCATGCCCATCCCAGCCAACCCCCGCATCGCCTTCCTTGCCAGCAGCACGCCCGAGGCGCAGACCGCGCTGCAGGCGCTGGTCGCCGCGCATCCGCAGCATTCGCCGGAAAATTCCGACGTGATCTGCGCCTTGGGCGGAGACGGATTCATGCTGCAGACCCTGCACCAGCACGGTGGAACGGGTCGGCCCGTATTCGGCATGAAGCTGGGCGCGGTGGGTTTCCTGATGAACCAGTATCGGCAGGACGACCTGCTGCAGCGCCTGGGCGCGGCCGAGCCCGCCGTGCTGCGCCCGCTGGAAATGGTTGCCATCACCGAAGCCGGCGCAACCATGAACCTGCTTGCCTACAACGAAGTTTCCCTGCTTCGGCAGACCCGGCAGACCGCGCACCTGCGCGTTCATCTCAATGGCCAGGTGCGGCTGGAGGAACTGGTTTGCGACGGCGCGCTGGTGGCTACGCCCGCTGGCAGTACCGCCTACAATTTTTCCGCGCACGGACCGATCCTGCCGCTGGGTTCGTCGGTGATCGCGCTGACGCCGATCGCTGCCTTCCGCCCGCGCCGCTGGCGCGGCGCGTTGCTGCGTGCCGACACCGAAGTGAAGCTGGAAATCCTCGACCCGTACAAGCGTCCGGTCAGCGCCACGGCCGATTCGCATGAAGTGCGCGACGTGGTGGAAGTGCGCATCCGCGAGTCGCGTGATTGCACCGTTACGCTGTTGTTCGATCCCGAGCACAATCTCGAGGAACGCATCCTCAACGAACAGTTCGTCACTTAGTCGGGCATGACCGTCGAAGAGCCCAGGACGCTACCCGAGGCGCCACAGCCGATTAACAAGCTGGTCGTCGCGATTACCGCGCGCGCCCTGTTCGACCTGGAGAAGGGCCATGCGCTGTTCGAGGACCAGGGGCTGGATGCCTATGCCGAGCACCAACGGTCCCACGAGAACGACATCCTGGAACCGGGCATCGCCTTCCCGATGGTGCGCAAGCTGCTCGCCATGAACGCGGGTGCGCCGGCGGATGAACCACGCGTCGAAGTCGTGCTTCTCTCGCGGAATTCCTCCGACACCGGCCTGCGCATCTTCAATTCCATCGAGCATTATCGGCTGGGGATCGCCCGGGCGGTGTTCACCAGTGGCGCGCCGACCACGCCCTACATCCAGCCCTTTGGCGCGCAATTGTTCCTGTCGGCCAACCCGGAATCGGTGCGCGAGGCGCTGCGGGACGGCGTGGCGGCGGCCACCATCCTGCCGGCCAAGGCGGCGACCCAGGTCCACGACCAGCTGCGCATCGCCTTCGATGGCGATGCGGTCATCTTCGGCGACGAATCCGAACGCGTGTCGCAGGAGGACGGGCTGGCGGCCTTCCATGCGCACGAAACCATGCGCGCCCACGAACCCCTCAGCGGCGGTCCTTTTCGCGGATTCCTGGCCGCTCTGCATTCGTTGCAGTCGGCGTTTCCACCCGACGATTCACCGATCCGCACCGCGCTGGTGACGGCGCGGTCCGCACCCGCGCACAAGCGCGTGATCCTTACCTTGCGCGAGTGGGGCGTGCGCCTGGACGAAGCACTTTTCCTCGGCGGTCGCGACAAGGGACCGTTCCTGGAAGCCTTCGGCGCCGACATCTTTTTCGATGATTCACAGCTCAATATCGCCAACGCCCGATTGCATGTCGCGGCCGGCCATGTGCCACATGGCGTGAGCAATCCCGGCGACGAATGACGCCTCGCGCATGACCGCAACCTAAACGGCAAGGTCATCCGATGCGGCGATTCGGTTCAGGCAGTGGTCGCGGATGCGATCATGAACCGAACCAAGGACCAGACCCTACGATGCGAAAGCCGGTACCAGGGAAGCATTCGGCCGCGATTTTGCAATGAGTCGCAGAATCGAGATATTGAGGCTATCGCGCTTGCGCGCCTTCCTCAGGCGCCGTCGTGCGCGCAGCTTGCGTCCCGCGGACGAGCCCGCGCTGCGTTCGGAACTATTCAGTGCTGACCAGATGGAACGCCACGGCAAGGCCCTGGCGCGACAGCATCGCCTACGCCCCGGGCGCGGACCCGACCTGCTGCTTGGCCGCCTGGCCGAGAACGAGGAAGTCCTGGTCAATTGCTGCGAGTCGCTGACCGCCGCGGCGCGCGACAACCGACGAATCACACCGGCCGCCGAATGGCTGCTCGACAACTTCTATCTGATCGAAGAGCAGATTCGTACGGCGCAGCGGCATCTGCCCAAGGGCTACAGCCGCGAGTTGCCGCGCCTTGCGAGTGGCCCATCGGCAGGCATGCCACGCGTCTATGACATCGCGCTCGAGGCGATCTCGCATGGCGACGGTCGCGTGCACACCGAGAGCCTGCGCCGCTTCGTGGTGGCCTACCAGTCCATCTCGCCGCTGAAGCTGGGCGAGTTGTGGGCCATCCCGATCATGTTGCGACTGGCACTGATCGAGAACCTACGTCGCGTCGGCGCCCGCGTGCTGGCGGAAAAAGCCGATCGCCGGCTCGCCGAACACTGGGCCGACCAGTTGATGGACGTCGCCGAGCGCGATCCGAAGAACGTGGTGCTGGCCGTGGCGGACATGGCACGCTCGGGCCCGCCGATGAGCAGCGCCTTTGTCGCCGAGTTCAGCCGCCGCCTGCAGGGGCAGAGCGCCGCGCTCTCGATGCCGCTCAACTGGGTCGAACACTGGCTGGTGGAAGCCGGGCACGGCATCGAGAATCTGGTGCAACTTGAAGCGCAGCAGCAAGCCGCCGACCAGGTGTCCATCGGCAACAGCATTGGCAGCCTGCGCGCCCTGGCGGCGATGGACTGGCGTGAGTTCGTCGAAACGATGAGCATTGTCGAGCAAGTGCTTCGCGACGATCCGGCAGGCGTCTATGCCGCGATGGACTTCGCCACGCGCGACCAGTATCGACACGTGGTGGAAGGACTCGCGCGACGCTGCCTGCATGGCGAGTCGGAAGTGGCGTCGGCCGCGCTGCTGCTGGCGCGCGACGCGTGGCAACGGGATCCGGAATCGCGCAGCGGGCACATCGGCTACTTCCTGCTCGACCGCGGCTTGCCGGAACTCGAACAAAGTATCGAGGCGCGGCGCAACTGGATCGAGAGCGGCCGACGCCTGGCCACTCGTGCTGCCTTGCCTTTCTACCTGGGGCCGATTGCCCTCCTGTCGGTACTCGTCGCGCTGCCTTTCGTGCTTTCCGCGCAAGGCCAGCTCGGACCCGGGGGTCTGGCGCTGTTGGGGTTCACCGCGTTCGTCGCGGGCAGCCAATTGGCGATCGCGCTGGTCAATTGGGTAGCGACCCTGATGCTTCGCCCCAGCGGCCTGCCGCGAATGGATTTTTCCGAAGCCATCCCGGCCCACGCGCGGACCCTGGTCGCGGTGCCGACCATGCTCGCCAGCGTCGAAGGCCTGGATGCACTGGTCGAGGGCCTTGAGGTCCGCTACCTCGCCAATCGCGACGCGCACCTGCACTTCGCCCTGCTCACCGACTTCCTCGATGCCGGCGTGGCGTCCCTTGATGGCGACGCCGATCTCGTCCAGTTGGCCGTGGATCGCATCAACGAACTCAACGAGCGATATCCAGCCCAGGAAGGATCACGTTTCTTCCTGCTGCATCGGCCGCGCAAGTGGAATCCGCGCGAACCGGCCTGGATGGGCTTCGAACGCAAGCGCGGCAAGCTCGCCGACCTCAATACCCTGTTGCGTGGCGGCGATCGCGACAATTTCTCACGCATTGCCGGCGACATCTCGATCCTGCGGGGCGTGCGTTACGTGATCACGCTCGACACCGACACGCAGTTGCCGCGTGAATCGGCTGCGCAATTCATCGGCACGATGGAACATCCATTGAATCGCCCGCGTCACGACCCGGTCACCAACCTGGTCGTCGAGGGTTACGGCATCCTGCAACCGCGCATCGGCATCAGCCTGTCGAGCAACGCGCGCACTTTCTATTCGCGACTGTTCGGCAGCGACGCGGGCGTGGACCCCTACACCCGCACGGTGTCGGACGTTTACCAGGATGCATTTTCGGAAGGCTCGTTCATCGGCAAGGGCATCTACGACGTGGATGCCTTCGAGCGGGCGCTGGCCAACCGGTTTCCGCATAACCGGATCCTGAGCCACGACCTGATCGAAGGCTGCTACGCGCGATCCGGCCTGATCAGCGACCTGCAGTTATACGAGCAATATCCATCCACCTATCGCACCGATGCCAGTCGCTGCCACCGCTGGATTCGCGGCGACTGGCAACTGCTGCCCTGGCTGCTGCCCTGGGTGCCGGTGAAGGCGGGCAGGCGCGAGCGAAATCCGCTGTCAGCCTTGTCCCGTTGGAAGATCCTCGACAACCTGCGGCGCAGCCTCGTGGCGCCAGCGCTGGTGGCCTTGTTCGTATTTGGCTGGGCCGTATCCGACTCGCCGGTGGCTTGGACCTTCGGCCTGCTTGGCATCCTCGCGCTTCCGGCCGCGCTGTCTTTCGCGCTGCAATTGATCCGCATCCCGCGCGAGGCGCTGGTTGAAGAACATGTCACGCTGACCGCCCGCGAACTGATCGCGCAGGCCGCGCGCGTATTGCTGGCGCTCAGCTGGCTTGTGCACGAAGCATATTTCAGCCTGGACGCGATACTGCGCAGCCTGTGGCGAATGTTCATCAGCCGGCGCCGCCGGCTGCAATGGACGCCGTCCAGCGAGGTCGAACGCAAGGGCGAGCAGGGCCTGCCAGGCGCGGCCCGTCGCATGTGGTTCGCACCGGCGCTTGTGCTGGGCGTGGTCATGCTGCTGGCAGCCAAAGCGCCGTTGTCCCTGTTCCTGGCCATGCCCGTGTTGGCGCTTTGGTTCATTTCGCCTGCGATTGCCTGGCAGATGAGCCGACCGCGGATACTGGCCGAGGAAACACTCGAGCCACACCAGGAAAAATACCTGCGTCGCCTCGCCCGCAAGACCTGGGCCTTCTTCGAGATCTACGTGGGTGAGGCCGACAACTGGCTTCCGCCGGACAATATGCAGGAACAACCGACGTCGGTGGTCGCGCATCGCACGTCGCCGACCAATATCGGGTTGTCGCTGCTGGCCAACCTGGCGGCGCACGATTTCGGCTATCTCGACCAGGGTCGCCTGCTGCAACGCACCCGCGACACATTCGGCAGCCTTGATCGCATGGAACGCTACCGGGGCCACTTCTACAACTGGTATGACACGCAGACCTTGCAGCCGTTGGTGCCCCGCTATGTATCGTCGGTGGACAGCGGCAACCTGGCCGGACACCTGTTGACACTCCGCCAAGGCTTGCTCGCCTTGCCCGACCAGGCACTGGTGGATGGGCGCTTCCGGCAAGGCTGGCTGGATGCGCTGAACCTGGTTTCGCATTCCGAGACCGTGCTGGAAAAGAATCCAACGTTTGCACGCCTGCGTGCCGCGATCGAAGCGAGCTTGCTGGTGCCTGCCTCCGGCCTGCAGTCGATCGTCGCAACAGTGGATTCCATCGGAAGGATGGCGCGCGAGCTAAGCCTGGATGCGGATGTGCAGGCCTCTGCCGAAGCGCACGCCTGGGCACTGGCCCTGCAGCAGCAGGTCGCCGGATTGTTGCAGGACCTGCAGCACCTGGCGCCCTGGCAGCGCGTTGATGGGGCGCCTTTCGCCGATCGCATGCCGAGCCTGCGTGATATCGCCGGTTTGCGTAGCGATGACTGGTCGCTGGCTTTGCGCGACCTGGTCGCACTGGCGCAGTCGCGTGCGTCCGAGCGCATGCAATTGATCGCCAGTCTCGCCGCCCAGTCCGAACAATTCGCGGAAATCGAATACCTGTTCCTCTACGACACGAACCGGCACCTGTTGTCCATCGGCTACAACGTGCAGGACCGGCGTCTCGACACCAGCTACTACGACTTGCTCGCATCCGAAGCGCGCCTGGCCAGCTTCGTCGGCATCGCGCAGGGAAGGCTGCCCCAGGAAGGCTGGTTCACGCTTGGCCGCCTGCTGGCCAGCGCTGCCGGCGAGCCGGTGCTGCTGTCGTGGAGCGGCTCGATGTTCGAATACCTGATGCCGCTGCTGGTGATGCCGAACTTCCCCGGCACCTTGCTCGATGAAACGAACAAGGCAGCCGTGGCGCGGCAGATCGAATACGGAAATTCGCGCGGCTTGCCCTGGGGCATTTCCGAATCCGGCTACAACACGGTGGACGCGCATCTCAATTACCAGTACCGCGCTTTCGGCGTGCCGGGCCTGGGCCTGAAGCGCGGACTGTCCGAAGACAGCGTGATTGCGCCCTATGCGTCTGCGCTCGCGCTGATGGTCGCACCCTCGGCAGCCTGCGAAAACCTGCGGCAGTTGTCGGCCATGGGCATGGAAGGCCGCTACGGCATGTACGAGGCCGTGGATTTCACGCCGGCCCGGCTTCCGCGCGGCCAGACCAGCGCCACCATTCGGTCTTTCATGGCCCATCACCAGGGCATGAGCCTGTTGTCGTTCGCCTACCTGCTGCTGGGCCGCCCCATGCAGCGTCGCTTTGCGGCGGACCCGCAATTGCAGGCGACCTTGCTCCTGCTGCAGGAGCGCGTGCCGCGCACGGCGTCAAGATTGCTGCAGGCGGGCGAGTTGCCGTCGCTGGGCACTGCGTCGAAGGTAGCCGAGACCAAGCTGCGCGTGTTCACCGATCCCGATTCGAGCCGGCCGGCCTTGCAGTTGCTTTCGAACGGGCGCTACCACGTGATGGTGAACAGCGCGGGCGCGGGTTACAGCCGTTGCCGGGACCTGGCGGTCACGCGTTGGCATGAGGACGTCACCAGCGATGCCTGGGGTCAGTTCTGCTACCTGCGCGACGTCGCCAGCGGCGAATTCTGGTCGACATCGCTGCAGCCTTCATTGCGCAAGCCTGCTGGCTACGAAGCCATCTTCTCGGACGCCCGCGCCGAATTTCGCAGCCGTGAAATGGATTTCGACGTACATGCCGAGATCGTCGTTTCTCCCGAGGACGATATTGAACTGCGCCGCACCACCATCCACAACCGCTCGCGCAGCCGTCGCACGATCGAGCTGACCAGCTATGCCGAAGTAGTGCTCGCGCCGGCGATCGCCGATGCCCTGCATCCGGCCTTCAGCAAATTGTTCGTGCAGACCGAACTGGTGCGACCCCTGCAGGCCATCATCTGCACGCGCCGGCCGCGAGCCGCCGACGAGGCCGTGCCTTGGATGTGCCACCTGATGGCGATCCATGACGCCGATGCGCATTCCATCAGCTACGAGACCGACCGGTCGCGATTCCTGGGGCGAGGCAATTGCGTGGCGCGGCCGGCGGCGATGCTGGCCGAGAAGCTGTCGGACTCCGAGGGATCGGTGCTCGACCCGATTGTCTCGATCCGCTGTCGCGTGACGCTGGAGCCCGACCAGCAGGTGACGATTGACGCGGTGACGGGCATGGGCGAGAGCCGACAGGCCTGCATCGGGTTGATAGAAAAATATCGCGACCGTCGCCTGGCTGACCGCGTGTTCGACCTGGCCTGGACGCACAGCCAGGTCTTGCTGCGGCAGTTGAACGCCACGCAGTCCGAAGCGCAGTTGTTCGAACGCCTGGCTGGTTCGATCCTGTACGCCACCTCCGCGATGCGTGCGCCTGCCGCCGTGATCGCAAAGAATCGCCGCGGCCAGTCGAGCCTGTGGGGGCATTCGGTATCCGGCGACCTGCCGGTGGTGCTGGTGCAGATCAGCGATGCCGCCAACATCGACCTGGTCCGGCAGATGGTGCTGGCCCATGCCTACTGGCGATTGAAGGGCCTGTCCGTGGACCTGGTGATCTGGAACGAGGACCGCGCCGGTTACCGCCAGCACCTGCAAGACTTGATCATGGGCCTGATCGCAGGCGGCCTGGAAGCGAGCCTGATAGACAAGCCCGGCGGTATCTTCGTGCGGCCCGCGCACCAGATATCGAGCGAAGACCGCATCCTGATGCAATCGGTCGCGCGCGTGATCCTGAGCGACGACAAGGGCACGCTGGCCGACCAGGTCGGTCGTCGACCCCTGGAAACATCCTTGCCGCGTGCGCTCGAGCGCGGCGCACCACGCAGTGAAGTGGCGGTCGTCCCGGAAACCGAAGAGCAAGTCGAATTGCGCGAGGGCATGATCCTGCGCAACGACCTGGGCGGATTTTCCGCGGATGGCAGCGAGTACGTGATTCGCCTGTCGCCTGGGCAAGTCACGCCCGCGCCCTGGGTGAACGTGATCGCCAACGCGCATTTCGGCACCGTCGTTTCGGAATCGGGCGGCGCCTACACCTGGGGCGAAAACGCACACGAATTCCGACTGACGCCCTGGCACAACGATCCGGTATCGGACGGCAGCGGCGAGGCGATCTACCTGCGCGACGAGGAAACCGGGCAGTTCTGGTCTCCCACCCCGCTGCCCACGCGCGGCCCGGGCCGCTATGTGACGCGGCATGGATTCGGCTACAGCGTCTTCGAACACAGCGAAGACGGCATCAGCAGCGAGTTGTGGGTGTATGTCGCGCTCGATGCGTCGGTGAAGTTTTCCGTACTGAAGCTTCGCAACCAGTCCGGGCGCCAGAGGCGATTGTCGGCAACGGCCTACGCCGAGTGGGTGCTGGGCGACCTGCGATTGAAGCAGGCGATGCATCTGGTCACCGAGGCCGATGGCGCCGGGGGCGCGCTATTCGCGCGCAATGCCTACAATATGGAATTCCCCGATCGCGTGGCCTTCCTTGACACCGATGCCGGGACGCGAAGCATTACCGGCGACCGCGGCGAATTCATCGGTCGCAACCGCTCCTTGCGAAACCCGGCGGCGATGGCGCGATCGCGCTTGTCCGGCCGACTGGGCGCGGGCATGGATCCCTGCGCCGCCATCCAGACTGCTTTCGAGCTGGAGGATGGCGAAGAGCGCGAGATCGTGTTCCGTTTGGGCCTTGGCTGCGACCTGCAGGATGCGCGCACGCTGGTGCAGCGCTTCCGCGGCTCGGTTGCAGCGGCCACTGCGCTTCAGGAAGTGCGCGACCACTGGCGGCATACGCTGTCTGCCGTGCAGGTTTCCACGCCCGATCCCGCGCTGGACGTGCTCGCCAACGGCTGGCTGATGTACCAGACCATTGCCTGCCGCTTCCTGGCGCGAAGCGGCTTCTACCAGTCAGGCGGCGCCTACGGTTTTCGTGACCAGTTGCAGGACAGCATGGCCATGCTGCATGCCGCGCCCGCGCAGGTTCGCCAGCACTTGCTGCTTTGCGCTGCGCACCAGTTTCCCGAAGGCGACGTCCAGCACTGGTGGCATCCGCCGCTCGACCGTGGCGTGCGCACGCATTGCTCCGACGATTTCCTGTGGCTGCCGCTGGCGGTCAGCCGTTACGTGCAGGTGACCGGCGACGCCGGCGTGCTGGACGAAGTAGTCGGTTTCGTCGAAGGCCGCCCGGTCAGCCGCGAGGAAGAGAGTTATTACGACTTGCCGGTGCGATCGGAACAATCCGAGACGCTTTACGGCCACTGCTTGCGCGCGCTGGAAAACGCCAGGCCCCGAGGCGTGCACGGCCTGCCGCTGATCGGTGGCGGCGACTGGAACGATGGCATGAACCTGGTCGGCGCGGACGGCCGCGGCGAAAGTATCTGGCTGGCCTTCTTCCAGTACGAGGTGCTCGGGCGTTTTGCCAAGCTTGCCGAACGGCGGGGCGATGCTGACACCGCGGCGCAATGCCGCGAGCACGCCGAGTCCCTGCGCAAGGCGGTCGAGGCCAATGGCTGGGACGGCGCCTGGTATCGGCGCGCCTATTTCGACGATGGCACGCCGCTCGGTTCGGCAAGTAATGACGAATGCCAGATCGATTCGATTTCCCAAAGCTGGTCAGTGATTTCCGGCGCGGCAAGCCTCGAAAGAACGCGCTCGGCGATGCAGTCGCTGGACAAACGCCTGGTGCGTCGCGACGCCGGCATCGTGCAACTGCTCGATCCGCCCTTCGACAAGTCCCAGCTCAACCCTGGTTACATCAAGGGCTATGTTCCGGGCGTGCGCGAAAACGGCGGCCAGTACACCCACGCCGCTGTGTGGGCGGCCATGGCATTCGCGCAGTCGGACCAGGGCGAGCTTGCCTGGGAGCTCTTCGACATGATCAACCCAGTCAACCACGCGCGCGATGCGGCGGCCGTGGCCGTCTACAAGGTCGAGCCCTACGTCCTGGCCGCCGATGTCTACGCGGTCGCGCCGCACGGTGGGCGCGGCGGATGGACCTGGTACACCGGATCCGCAGGCTGGATGTACCGGCTTGCCATGGAGTCCCTGTTGGGCCTGCGCGTGGAAGAGGGCCGGCTTTGGATTCAGCCCGTCGCCAAGGCCGGCTGGAAGGGCTTCAAGCTGGACTTTCGCCATGGTTCGACCGCGTACCGCATCGCGGTGGAGTTCGAGCCGTCGGCCACGGGCGCTGCAGGTCTCGGCACCTGGCTCGACGGCCAGGTGCAGGACGATGGAATCGAATTGGTGGACGACGGTCGGGATCGCCAGGTCCTGGTCAGGGTGGCGGCCGCTCCCGAGGCCTGAGCGCGTGTTGACGGATAGCATGACAAAGCGGTTAATATCCTTGACACAGCGTCAAGCACGGGGCCACCTGGCGTGGTTTCCCGACCGGTACTCAACCTGCGGGGGAGGCTTCTGCACATGTTCGTCCAACACGAGTCCTTGAATATCAAGCAAGTGGTCCTGGCGGCCGCGATCGTCCTGGCGTTGTCGGCCTGCGGAAAGAAAGAAGAAGCATCGGCGCCTGCAACCCCGACCGCCGGCGCACCCGCGGCGCCAGTGATGGAAGGCGCCCTCGATATCGTCGCGTGGCCGGGCTACATCGAGCGTGGCGAAAGCGACAAGAGCTACGACTGGGTCACCGAGTTCGAAAAGAACTCCGGCTGCAAGGTCAACGTGAAGACGGCCGGCACCTCCGACGAGATGGTCTCGCTGATGAACCAGGGCGGCTACGACCTCGTCACGGCCTCGGGTGACGCATCGCTGCGCCTGATCGCCGGTGGCAAGGTACAGGCCATCGATGCCGCGCGGATTCCGTCCTATGGCACGGTCGACCAGCGCCTGCAGGATGCCGCCTGGCATACCGTGGAAGGCAAGCATTACGGCGTTCCCTACCAGTGGGGCCCGAACGTGCTGATGTACAACACGAAGGTATTCAAGGAAGCGCCGACCAGTTGGAGCGTGGTGTTCGAGGAGCAGCGCTTCCCGGACGGCAAGTCCAACAAGGGTCGCGTGCAGGCTTTCGACGGCCCGATCTACATCGCCGATGCGGCCCTCTACCTGATGTCGAAGAAGCCGGAACTCGGTATCACCGATCCGTACGAACTCAACGAAGACCAGTACGCCGCGGTGCTGGCCGTATTGCGCAAGCAGAAATCTCTGGTCCACCGCTACTGGCATGACGCCACCGTGCAGATGGGCGACTTCAAGAATGAAGGCGTTGCCGCGTCCGGTTCGTGGCCCTACCAGGTCAATGCACTGGTCCTTGAGAAACAGCCGATCGCGTCTGTCATTCCCTCGGAAGGCGCCACGGGCTGGGCCGACACGACCATGATGCATAGCGAAGCCAAGCATCCCAATTGCGCGTATGCGTGGATGGAATGGTCGATCAGCCCGAAGGTGCAGGGCGACGTGGCGGCCTGGTTTGGTTCCTTGCCGGCCGTGCCGGTGGCTTGCGAGAACAATGCGCTGCTCGGCGCGGAAGGCTGCAAGACCAATGGCATCGACAACTTCGACCAGATCCATTTCTGGCGTACGCCCGAGGCCAAGTGCGGCGACGCGACCTGCGTACCGTATAGCCGCTGGACCGAGGACTACATCAAGATCATGGGTGGCTGATCCCGACCTCCTGGGCCGCGCATGTCGTTCGCCGTCGAGTTCCAGGACGTTTCCCGCCACTACGGAAAGGTGAGGGCCGTCGATGGCGTGTCCCTCGCCATCGCCGACGGTGAATTCTTCTCGATGCTCGGTCCTTCGGGATCGGGCAAGACCACCTGCCTGCGACTGATCGCTGGCTTCGAACAACCCACGTCCGGATCGATCCGCATCCACGGTGTGGAAGCGGCCGGCATTCCGCCGTTCTCGCGCGACGTCAACACGGTGTTCCAGGACTACGCCTTGTTCCCGCACATGAACGTGCTCGACAACGTCGCGTATGGATTGATGGTGAAGGGCGTCGGCAAGGACGAGCGACTGGCGCGCAGCCGCGAGGCGCTGGCGATGGTGGACCTGGGCGAGTACGGCGCACGCCGGCCGTCGCAATTGTCGGGCGGGCAACGGCAGCGCGTGGCCCTGGCGCGGGCGCTGGTGAATCGCCCGCGCGTGTTGTTGCTGGACGAACCGCTGGGTGCGCTGGACCTCAAGTTGCGCGAACAGATGCAGGGCGAATTGAAGGCCCTGCAACGCAAGCTCGGCATCACTTTCGTCTACGTGACGCACGACCAGGGCGAGGCCCTTTCGATGTCGGATCGCGTGGCGGTCTTCAACCAGGGCCGGATCGAGCAGGTGGATACGCCGCGTGGCTTGTATACGCGACCGGCCACGCCTTTCGTCGCGCGCTTCGTCGGTACCTCGAATGTTTTCACGGGGGCAGCCGCGACGCAGCTTGGCGGCCCGGAAATGCCGGCGTTTTCGCTACGTCCCGAGCACGTGCGATTGCAGCGCTCGCTGACTGGCGGCGCGGGCCCTGGCCGGCTGCTGCCCGCGCGCGTCGTGGGCGTGCAGTACCACGGCGCCAGCAGTCGCATCGAATTGCAGTTGGCCCACGACGTGCGCCTGGTGGCGAACGCCAGCAACGATGAAAGCGATGGCGAGTCGCTGCCCGACATCGGCGATGAGGTGTTCGCGACCTGGTCCGACCAGGCGATGGTGCCCTTGCGGGAAAACCCCGCGTGAACGCCAACGCCGTCTACCTGCGCACGCCGTTGCGTCGGGTGGCGGCGCTGCTGCATCGTCGTAGCGGGCTGATGCTGGCGGTACTGCTGGGTCCGCCGCTGATCTGGATGTGCGTGATCTACCTCGGATCGTTGCTGGCCCTGCTGTGGCAGGGCTTCCACGGCTTCGATGATTTTTCGATGAGCGTGCTGCCGACGCTGACGCTGGACAACTACGCGAAGATATTCGAGAAGGGAAATTTTGACATCGTGCTCCGCACCTTGGCGATGGCCTGCGCGGTCACCATCGCCGCGGCGGTCATCGCCTTCCCGATCGCGTACTACATGGCCAGATACGCAGGGCCGCGAACCAAGGCCTTCTTCTACATCGGCGTGATGCTGCCGATGTGGGCCAGCTACATCGTCAAGGCCTACAGCTGGTCGGTGATCCTGGCCAAGGGCGGCATCGTCTTCTGGGTGATCACCAAGCTGCACCTGCTGTGGTTGCTGGACGGTGTGCTGGCCTTGCCCTACGTGGGCGGATCCACCTTGTCCACGTCGCACCTGGGGCGCTTCCTGGTGTTCACCTATATCTGGCTGCCTTTCATGGTGTTGCCGATCCAGGCGACACTGGAACGGGTGCCGCCCAACCTGGTGCAGGCGTCGATGGACCTCGGTGCGCGGCCGCGGCAGACCTTCCGGCATGTGATCTGGCCGCTGGCGTTTCCCGGCGTGGTGGCGGGGTCGATCTTCACGTTTTCGCTCACCCTCGGTGATTTCATCATCCCGACGCTGATCGGGCCGTCGGGTTTGTTCATTGGCACCTACGTGTACGTGCAGCAGGGCGCGGTGGGAAACATCCCGATGGCCGCCGCCTTCACCATGGTGCCGATCGTGTTGATCGCCATCTACCTGATGATCGCAAAACGACTGGGAGCCTTCGATGCGCTCTGACGCGCCCGGTTCCGATCGCGCTGGCTTCGGCCTGAAGCTGGCGGCGTGGGCTGGCTTGTTCTTCATGCACGCACCGATCCTGGTGATCTTCCTCTACGCCTTCAACACCGAACGCAGCGCCTTCAGTTTTCCGCTGCAGGGTTTCACGCTGGAATGGTTCGGGCAGGCCTGGGCGCGCGAGGACGTGCGTTCGGCGATCTGGTTGTCGCTGAAGATTGCGACGCTTGCCACGATTGCGGCGATGGGCCTCGGCACACTGGCGGCCGCCGCTTTGTACCGGCGCGATTTTCTGGGCAAGGAAGGCATCACGCTGTTGTTCATCCTGCCCATCGCCTTGCCGGGCATCGTCACCGGCATCGCACTGTTGTCGGCCTTCAAGCTGGTCGGCGTGGAATCGGGCCTGTTCACCATCGTCGTCGGCCACGCCACCTTCTGCATCGTGGTGGTCTACAACAATGTGATCGCGCGTTTCCGGCGCAGCTCGCCGTCCTTGGTGGAAGCGTCGATGGACCTGGGCGCAGACCCTTTCCAGACCTTCCGCTACGTGGTCCTGCCCAATATCGCCACCGCCTTGCTGGCCGGCGGCATGCTCGCGTTTGCGCTGAGCTTCGACGAGATCATCGTCACCACCTTCACTGCCGGCACCGAACGGACTCTGCCGATCTGGTTGTTGAACCAGCTGAGCAAGCCTCGCGATACACCGATCACCAATGTCGTGGCGATGATGGTGATGCTGGTGACGATGTTGCCGATCCTCGGCGCGTACTACCTGACCCGCGGCACCGACTCGGTGGCCGGCAGCGGAAAATAACGAACCAGACGGAGAATTCCCATGCAGACCCGGATGTTCATCAATGGCCAGCTCGAAACCGGGCAGGGCGACTCGTTCACCGTCTTCAACCCGGCGACGGGTGCGGAAATCGTGCGCATTCCCGAGGCCAGTCCCGCGCAAGTCGCGTCGGCCGTGGCCGCTGCGGACGCCGCCTTGCCAGGCTGGTCGCGCACCGCGCCGAAGGACCGCGCCGCCGTCTTGCTGAAGATTGCCGACCGCGTCGAGGAGCATGCACAGGAACTGGCGCGGCTCGAATCGGACAATTGCGGCAAGCCGTTCCAGGCAGCATTGAACGATGAGATCCCCGGCATCGCCGACGTGTTTCGTTTCTTCGCGGGTGCAGCGCGATGCCTCGGCGGCTCGGCGGCAGCGGAGTATTTGCCGGGACACACCTCGATGATCCGACGCGATCCGGTCGGAGTGATCGCTTCGATCACGCCCTGGAACTATCCCTTGATGATGGCGGCCTGGAAGATGGCGCCGGCATTGGCGGCGGGCAATACGCTGGTGCTGAAGCCATCTGAAATAACCCCGCTGACCTCCTTGAGATTTTTCGAATTGATCGGCGACTTGTTGCCGCCGGGCGTTGCCAACATCGTCTTCGGTCGCGGCCAGACCGTGGGCCAGCCGCTGGTGTCGGCCGATGCGGTGCGCATGATTTCGCTGACCGGATCGATCGCCACCGGGCAAAAGATGCTGGAGGTCGCCGCGCAGACCCTGAAGCGCACTCACCTCGAACTCGGCGGCAAGGCGCCGGTGATCGTGTTCGACGATGCCGACATCGAGGCCGCCATCGAGGGCATCAAGGTGTTCGGTTACTACAACGCTGGCCAGGACTGCACCGCCGCGTCGCGCATCTACGCGCAGGACAAGAAGTATGAAAACTTCGTCGCCGACCTGGCCTCGGCGGTTTCGTCCATCAAGCTCGGCACGCAGGACGAGGAGGGCGTGGAACTCGGCCCGCTGGTGTCCACCGCGCATCGCGACCGCGTCGCCGGTTTCCTGGACCGTGTGCGCGCCGACAAGCACCTGGAAGTCGTGACCGGCGGCCATGCCGTCGCCGGCAACGGCTATTTCTTCGAACCGACCGTGGTGGCGGGTGCAACCCAGCAAGACGAAATCGTGCGCAAGGAAGTATTCGGCCCGGTGGTTTCGGTGACGCGCTTCAGCGACGTGGACCAGGCCATCGCGTTCGCCAACGACAGTGACTACGGCCTGGCGTCTTCGGTCTGGACATCGGACATCGGCAAGGCCATGCGGGTCAGCGCCGAATTGCAGTACGGCTGCACATGGGTGAACACGCACTTCATGCTGGTCAGCGAGATGCCGCATGGCGGCGTGAAGAAGTCCGGCTACGGCAAGGACATGTCCATGTACGGGCTGGAGGACTACACCTCGGTCCGCCACATCATGATCAAGCACTGAGGGATCGCCTCGGGATTTCCGGCTATCATCGGGGCATCCATCCACCGGATGACCCCCCGATGCGACTGCTGCTGATCCCGATACTCCTGTCCCTTGTCGCCTGCGGCGGCAATCCCGAACCCGATGCCGATGCGAGCCCGGCAGCCGCTACGCCGGCAGCCACGGTCGCCAGCAGTTCGACCCCGGTCGCTGCGACCACCAGGCCGGTTGCAGCACCCGCCACGACGGCCGCATCGCGCGCGCTGTTGGACGCTTATCTGCAAGCCTGGAATGCCCGCGACGGCGAAAGGGTCGCGGCCTTCATGGCCGACGAGGTGGTGGTATTCGATTCGCTGCTCGGCAATCTTTCCAATGGCCGCGCCGAAGCGCGCAACAACGTCGTCGACATGTACCTGCGTGCGGTGCCCGACGGCCAGTGGGCCCTGCGTGGCGAGCCGATCGTGTCAGACGGCGGCTTCAGCTACGAGTGGACGCTGACCGGCGTGAACCTTGGCAACTGGGCTACCTACCTGCGCGGAAAGGGCCAGAAGATCAACTTCAAGGGCATCACCATCGTGCGCACCCGTGACGGCAAGATCGTCTATCAGGCGAATTACTTCGACACCAACGCGCTGGGTACCCAGACCGGTTGGTAAACCCCCGGATGTGTCAGGCGCCCGACGGGCGTCGTGTCCGCAGCGAGTAGACCAGCCAGGCCATGGCGGCTGCACCGGCGCCTGCCAGGAAGGCGGCACGGCCGCCGCCCAAGTCCCAGGCGTAGGCGGACATGCCCGCACCCAAGACACCGCCTACGCCCGAACTGAAGCCATACAGCAGGCTTTGTCCTGCGGCAGCGCGCTTGCCGGGAAAGAACTCCGACATCAGGCGCATGCAGCAAGCATGGAAGATGGCGAAGCTGAAGGCGTGCAGAGATTGCGCCGCGAACATCAGCGGCAGGTCGCGCGCGAACAGCGCGGTCACCACCCAGCGCAGGATGGTGACGGCAATGCAGAAGGCCAGCAGCGACTGCGCACCGAAGCGCGCGATCAGGCGCGGCGCCTGCCAGAACATGATGATCTCGATCAACACGCCGACGCCCCAAAGTGCGCCGATCGTCGCTCCATCGTGGCCTGCGGCCTTCAGGTGCAGCGTGTAGAACACATAGAACGCGCCAAAGCCCATCTGCATCAGCAGCGCGACCAGCAGGAAGCGGCGCACGCCCGGCCGCTTCCACAGGTGCTCGGCGTCGTCGATGCTGTCCAGGTGCTCGGGCGGGCGATCATTGCGGTGCGGCCACGCGGCCGCCACCATCGCGATGAAAAGCGGAATCGTCACCCACGGAAAACTGGCATCGCCCAGTCGATCCAGCAGCCAGCCATAAGTCGAGGCAACGATCAGGAAGCCGACCGATCCCCAGACGCGAATGCGGCCATACTCGGCGCTGCGCGTGCCCAATGCCGCCAGCGTCATCGCTTCGAATTGCGGCATCACTGCGTTGTAGAACAGGCCGAAGCAGGCCATCACCGCCAGCAGCGCCATTGCGCTGTGGCTGAAGGTGAAGCCGGCGAAGCACAAGGCGGTCAGCGCGCAGCCAACGACGAACCAGTGTCCCGGACGCGCGCTGCGCTGCACCAGCGCGCTCCACAGGGGCGGGGCGAGGACTCGGCTTCCGTACCACAGGCCCAGCATGGCGCCGACCACATAACCGTCGTGGCCCATCGAATCGACCCAGCGGCCGATGTAGGGCGTGTACGCGCCCAGTGCGGCGTAGTAGCAGAAGTAGAAGATCGAGAACCGGTGCAGGTCCGATCCCATGCTCAGAACTCCAGGTCGAGCGCGGCGCAGAGGTAATCCACCAAAGGCGCGAGTCCGGCCAGGTGGGCAGCCACGGCCTTGCGCAGGTTGGGTCCCAGCACGGTCTCGTCGTCGAGGTTGGCGCTGGCGACGAAATCCTTGCGCTTGAGGTCGTCGATCAATTCGTGGTCGGCCGGAAAACCGCGCGGCGGTCGCACCAGTGAATCACCGACCAATTCATACTTTCGCTTGAAGTCCTTCGCCCGGACAGCTGCCTTCCACGCCCCCGGATTATCAAAAATGAATTGCCGGATCCGCCGCTGCGTATCCGATTCCGGCTGCCACAATCCCGCGCCGATGAAGCACGAGCCTGGCTGCACGTGCAGGTAGAACGAAGGCGCGGGCACCTGCTTGCTGCGCGCATGAAAGAAACGCGCACCCGACCAGGTCTTGTAGGGCGTCTTGTCGTTGGAAAAGCGCGTGTCGCGGTGGATACGGAACAGCGAGCCACCAACCCCGCGCGGGTCGGCGCGATAGTGCTCGCTGATGGTGTGCACGTCCGGCTGCAGGTCGGCGATCAGGCGCTGGAAGGGCTGCCGCAGGTGCGTTTCGTAGTCTTCCTTGTGCGCATGGAACCATTCGCGCGAGTTGTTGCGCGACAGGGCACGCAGGAACTTGAAAGTCTTGGGGCTGAAGTAGGGAGTGGCCACGTGTTCAATCGTCCGTCAGGGGGTTGCCTGCATTGGCAAGTTCCGATTCCAGTTCGCGGCCCCAGGCTTCCAGCGAATCCAGCAATGCCTGCTTGGGGCCGGCATCGGTTGTGAGTCGAAGCTTGCCGATGGTTTCGTGGAAGGAGGCGAAGCTGTATTCGGACAGACCGCAATCGCTGCCGAGGCGTTGCTGGCGGTAGTCGTTCCAGCGTCGGAGTTCGGTGGCATCCAGGCTGTCGGGCCAATTGCGGGCGCGATAGCGGAACAGCAATTCCGGAAATCTCGGATCCTTCAACTGGTCTTCGATGGCGCCCAGTTCTGAAGGCTGGCTGCTACGGATGCGCGTGAACAATCGTTTGTCCGCATCGGCCACGAAGCCATCATATAGCGCGGCATCGGGGTCGGCGGCGGCGCGCGCGTTCTCGCTGGCAAAGACGCGGCGCACTTTTTCGGCCAGCCCCGGCGCAGCCTGCAGGCGTTCTGCATTGGCGAGACAAGCGGGCAGGTCGATGCCGAGCCGCTGCAAGTCGGCTTCGCGCAAGTGCGCCAGCGGCACCAGCACCGGGCATTTGTTGCTGTGGATTTCCTTCAGCGGCACGCGCACTTCGCCCTCGGGCAAGTCGGCCTTGGGCGTGTACAGGCGGTCGGCGATTTCTTCCGGAGACAGCGCGAGCAATGGCGCCGGGTCGACATCCAGGTCGCAGGCGATCACCCGGGAGTCGATGCGTGGATGACGCGCCAGCGGCAA
>JANNWV010000042.1:0-5476 GCA_031408815.1 Gammaproteobacteria bacterium | reverse complement strand
ACGAGCGCGCCGCGTACTTCGATGCGCTGATCAGCACGCTGGCCGCGCTGCATCGCGTGGACGTGGGCGCCGTCGGCCTGGCCGACTACGGCAAGCCCGGCAACTATTTCGCGCGGCAGATTTCGCGCTGGTCCGAACAATACCGCGCCAGCCAGACCCGCAAGATTCCGGCAATGGACGCGCTGATCGACAAACTCGATGCGCGCTGCCCGGCGGATGATGGCATCGTATCGCTGACGCACGGCGACTACCGCATCGACAACCTGATGTTCCATCCGACTGAGCCGCGAGTGATCGCGGTGGTCGACTGGGAACTGTCCACGCTGGGCCATCCGCTGGCCGACCTGGGCTATTTCTGCATGGCGTTGCGACTGCCGCGCAATCCCGCGTTGCCCGGATTGGCCGGCCTGGACCGCGCCGAACTCGGCATTCCCGACGAGGCATCGATGCTCGCCCGTTACAGCGAACTGAGCGGTCGCCCGATTCCCGAAGACTGGCCGTTCGTCGTGGCTTTCAGCTTCTTCCGCCTGGCAGCGATCGCCCAGGGCGTGGCCAAACGCGCGCAGCAAGGCAATGCTTCCAGCGAAAAGGCCGTGCAGGCGGGACAGATGACCGAGTTGCTCGCGCAGACCGGGTTGCAGACGCTGCGTTAGCTCCGGGAAGCCCAGGCCTGGATGTGCGCCGCCATCGCCTGCACGCCGTCGCTCAGCGCTGCAGGCCCGGGCTGCAGGATGATCGGCGACTTGATCTCGAATAACTGATGCTCACGTACGGCCGGAACGTCCTGCCAGCCTGGCCGTGCCGCCACGCGGTCGGGACGGAATTTCTTGCCACACCACGATCCGAAGATGATCTGCGGCGCGCGCGCGATGACCTCGTCGCCGTTTGGCAGGATGCGATCGCGGGCCAGTGATTTTTCCGCGCGCTCGGGGAAGATGTCGTCGCCGCCGGCGATGCGCACCAACTCGGCCACCCACTGGATGCCGCTGATCATCGGCTCGTCCCATTCCTCGAAGTACACGCGCGGGCGAACCTTCAATAGCGCAGCCTGCTTCGCCACGGCATCGAGACCCTGTTGCAGGCCAGCGACATATTCCGCAGCCCGGTCGCCGGCGCCGACCATCGCACCGAGGCGGCGGATGTAGTCGAGGATGCCGGCTACGCTGCGGTGATTGCTGATCCACACTTCCACGCCGGCGCGGATCAGTTCCGCGGCGATGTCGGCCTGGATGTCGGAAAAACCGATGACGAAGTCCGGCTTCAGGTCGAGGATCTGGCTGATCTTCGCGCTGGTAAAGGCGCTGACTTTCGGTTTCTCGCGGCGCGCCTTCGCCGGGCGCACGGTAAAGCCCGAAATGCCGACGATGCGGTCGGACTCACCCAGCGCGTACAGGACTTCGGTCGGCTCTTCGGTCAGGCAGACGATTCGTCGCGGTCCCGTCACGGATAAAGCATCCGCTGGTTCCATTCACCGTCGACTCGCTCGTAGCGATGGCGCTCGTGCAAGCGGTATCGCGCGCCGTACCAGAACTCCACCACTTCGGGCACGATCCGGAAGCCCGACCAGTGCGGCGGTCGCGGCACGGGCTGGTCTTCGAAACGCTTTTCCATTTCATCGATGCGCCGCTCGAACTCCTCGCGCGACGACAGGGTCTGCGATTGCAGCGACGCCCACGCGCCGATCTGGCTGGGCCGCGGCCGCGAGGTGAAGTAGGCATCCGCTTCGGCCGCCGTTACCGGCTCGACGCTGCCTTCGATCTTCACCTGCACGCCTTCGCGGATCATCTTCCAGTGGAACAACAAGGCGGCCTGCGGATTGGCCGCGAGTTGGCGGCCCTTGCTGCTGTCGAAATTGGTGAAGAACACGAAGCCGCGCTCGTCCAGCCCCTTCAGCAAGACGGTGCGCGCCGAAGGACGGCCGCCCTTGCCCACCGTCGCCACCGTCATCGCGGTGGGTTCGGGATCGGTCGATGCCTGGGCCTCGGCCAGCAGGGCATTGAAGGTATCCAGGATTTCCGCAGTTAGCCCAGCCATCGAACGCTCCTCGTTTTTAGTATTGTCGCGCGATGGCAAGGCCTTCGCATACACCCGCCGCCCCCGGCTTCGACGAGGCCCTCGTCCAGCGCCTGCTGGCCCGGGCGCTGGCGTTGCCGGCGCCGGTTCCCGTGTTCGGGATCAGCGGCCTGCAAGGCAGCGGCAAGTCCACCCTGGCGCGGCAATTGGTATCGGCGGCCCGGCAACGGGGCGTCAAGGCACTTGCCCTGTCGCTGGATGATTTCTACCTGGGCCGGCGTGAACGCCGCGAGTTGTCGCGTCGGGTGCATCCCTTGCTGGCGCAACGCGGTCCGCCGGGAACGCACGACGTGGCCCTGGCCTGCCGGACACTGGATGCATTGCGCGGCATCCAGCCTGGCGAGATCGTGCGCGTGCCACGCTTCGACAAACTTGCCGACACACGGCTGCCGCCCTCGCGCTGGACATCGGTGCGCGAGCGGCCCGGGTTGATCGTGCTGGAAGGCTGGTGCCTGGGCGTGCGCCCCCAGTCGACGCAGGCGCTGGTGGAACCGGTGAACCGGATCGAACGCGAGCAGGACCCCGATGGCCACTGGCGTCGCTGGTGCAACGACGCGCTCGCGGACTACGCCGCACTATGGCAACGCATCGACTGGCTGTGCTGGCTGAAGGCGCCGGGCTTCGAGATCGTCGGCGACTGGCGCTGGCAGCAGGAGTGCGCAATGCAGCAAGCGAAGCCGAAGCGCAAAGCCATGGGCCGGGCGCAGGTGGAAAGATTCGTACTGCCCTTTGAGCGCATCAGCCGGCATGCGCAGGACACGCTTGCCGGCATCGCGGATGAAGTGATCGAACTGGATGCGCTACGACGCCCGCTTTGATTGGGCGCGCGAACGCAGGCAGGCTTGATCAGGAAACGATGAAGGTCACGCGCAGGTTCACGCGCCACTCTTTCACGACGCCTTCGGGACCGGTCACGACCTTGATCTCGTTGACCCAGGCGCCCTGGATGTTCTTCACCGTCTCCGAGCATTTCTTCAGGCCCGACTGCACGGCGTCTTCCATGGACTTGGTGGATGACGAATTGATTTCGATGATCTTGGCTACGGACATGGGGATTCTCCTTGGGGGGCGACCGGCGGAAACCGGTGCTCGGCGGACTATAAACCCGGTCGCGCAAGCTCGACTGAATAGCCGCTTCGATAGTCCGCATGCACGGGCTGCCAACCGCTCGCGCGCAAGCGTGTATTGGCGATGCGCCGGCCTGTTATCGGTGACGCATCGGCGTCCACGGCGGGCAGGCCTTCTTCACGCCGCACCCAGGCCTGCACTTCGTGTTCAAGCACCGGCAGGTCGTCGTTGCCGAGGTAGAGGGAATGCGGCGATGACAAGTCCAGCAAGTGCGACAGCGCTGCGGCGGCATCGTCGATGTGGATGCGATTGGTGAAGTGCGGCCGCGAGGCAAGGCCCTCGCGAGCGCGCCGCAACATGGCTTCGCGACCCGGTCCGTACAGACCCGACAATCGAAGCGCGATGCCACCGGGATGCGCCGCGAGTTCGCGCTCCGCTTCCAGCAGGACACGCCCGTTGAATTGCGCCGGTTGCGTCGCGCTCGTTTCGGTGACCCATTGGCCCGCATCCTGGCCATATACCGCGGTGGACGAAACGAAAACCAGGCGCGGCGTATCGATGGCATCGAGCAGTCGGCGCAAACCGTCCACGTAGAGCTTCCGGTACGCGGCCTCGTCGCGCTGGTCGGGCGCGGCGCAGAACACCAGCGCATCGGGACGCTTCGGCAATCGCGACAGGCCTTCGCCGGTGGCGAGGTCCGCGCGCACCGGACGCACGCCAGGGTGATGGGCCACGTCGCGACGGCGTACGGCCACCACGTCGGCGTCTCGGCCGATCCGCAACGCTGCCAGGCGCGAGCCCAGGTCGCCCGCGCCGGCAATCACCAGGCAGGTGGAGGCGCTCAAGGGCGGGTTGGCGAGAGACCGATCACTTCGAAATGCTAGCATCGGGGGCATGAACCCGGCGCCAAATCTCATCCTGGTCGGCCCGATGGGCGCCGGCAAGACCTCGCTCGGCAAGCGCCTGGCGGGCAGGCTAGGCCTGGAGTTCGTCGATGCCGATGCGCGCCTGGAAGCCGCTGCGGGCACATCGGTCGCCACCATTTTCGAACTCGAGGGCGAGGCCGGCTTCCGGCAACGTGAACAACGAATGCTCGACGACCTGCTGCATGGCCAATCCCAAGTCATCGCCACGGGGGGCGGCGCGGTGCTGTCGCCTGCTTCGCGTGAACGGATGAGCCAGCGCGGCTTCGTCGTCTACGTGCGGGTGGGACTCGACCACCAGCTCGGGCGGCTCGCCCGCGACCACACACGGCCCCTGCTTGCTACCGGTGATCGCTCCGAAAAATTGCAGGCCCTGGCCGCGATCCGCAATCCGCTTTACGAATCCATCGCCGACCTGGTGTTCGACTCCGACGGACTCGACGTCGTCGCTGCCTCGCGCAAGCTCGGCAACCAGGTGCAGTCGGCCTGGAAACGCGAGCAAGCCGCATGAGCCAGACCATTCCCGTAGCACTGGGTTCGCGCAGCTACGTGGTGGAAGTCGGCGAAGGCTTGTTGGCGAGCACGGACTTGTCGGCGCAGGTGCCCGGCCGGCATGCCCTGATCGTCACCGATGAAAACGTCGCGCCGCTGTACCTCGGTGGCGTGCAGGCGGCGCTGTCGGGCAAGGCCGTGCACACCGTGGTCCTGCCCGCCGGCGAACAGGAAAAAACGCTCGCACGCTTCGCGCAACTGATGCAGGCCCTGGCCAGCCTCGGCGCCAGCCGCGACGTGACGGTGATTGCACTGGGCGGCGGCGTGATCGGCGACCTGGCCGGTTTCGCGGCGGCATGCTGGATGCGCGGCGTGCGCTTCGTGCAATTGCCGACCACTTTATTGGCCATGGTGGACTCATCGGTCGGCGGCAAGACCGCGGTCGATCTGCCAGCCGGAAAAAACCTGGTCGGGGCCTTCCATCAACCGGCGGCAGTCATCGCCGACATCAGCACCCTGTCCACCCTGCCCGAGCGAGAACTGCGCGCTGGCCTTGCCGAAGTATTGAAGTACGGCGCGATCGGCGACCCGGGATTCTTCGGCTGGCTCGAAGCGCACGCCGATGACTTGCTGGCGCGCGAACCATTCGCGCTGGAGACGGCCATCGCCACCAGCTGCCGGCACAAGGCTGGCGTGGTTGCGCGCGATGAAACCGAACAAGGCGAGCGCATGCTGCTCAACTTCGGCCACACCTTCGGCCACGCGATCGAAACCGAGCAGGCCTATGGCGGCCTGCTGCACGGTGAAGCGGTGGCGCTGGGCATGTTGCTGGCGGCCCGGCTGTCGGCGCGGCTCGGTCGCGCGCCGCAGGCAGATGCCGACCGGCTGCAGGCCTTGCTGGAACGATTCGGGCTTCCCAC
>JANNWV010000041.1:0-13788 GCA_031408815.1 Gammaproteobacteria bacterium | reverse complement strand
ACCCGCCGCCGCTGATGTACACGCGCAGCTTCAGCCCCGGATTGCCTTCTTCGGCGATCAGGGAGGCAACCTTGCTGGCGGCGGCCGCAGTGAAATCCAGCGGACGGTCGAGGTCGAGATAGGTGGGCTGGTTGTCCATATGAGCTAAGTATGCGCGGTCGGGCGTGAATCAAGGCGTGAGGCCCCGCCGGGCGGCCGGTTTGTGAACCGGCTTACAGTTCCGGTCCGGTCAGCTGCGCCATGGCCGGGTCGCCGTGGATCAAGCGGCCGGTGATCATCGCCCCGGCGGCCATTTCCACCAGCTGGTAGTGGATGTTGCCGCGCACCCGGGCCTTGCCGGCGAGCTCGACGCGGTCGCTGCTGAAGACATCGCCGACCAATTCGCCGCAGACAATCGCCACCGGCACCCGCACTTCGCCCTCGATGCAGCCCTGCTCGGCCACCGTCAGCACGGCCGGTTGCCCGTCGTCGGCAATGACCTTGCCGACGATCTTGCCTTCCACGTAAAGCCCGCCGGAGAAATGCACGTCGCCGTGGATGACCACGCGCGGCCCGATCAGTGTTTCGACGGCGTGGCTTCCGCCGCGTCCGCGCTTGCCCTTGTCCCCGAACATGTTGCTACTCCCCTGGTAATTTCCGGGCGTCCCAGGCAAAAGTCTGGTCCACCGTGTTGCCGTTCCCCTGAAGCGTCACGCGCACCCGTTGCGGGGTGAAGCCGGGCGGCAGCATCACGCTGTCCTCCAGCTGCTGGAAATAGCGGAACGAGAATGGCTTGCCCGGCGCCTTCGGCGCTTGCAGCAGTTCGTCCCACTTGATGGTGTTGAGCTTGCCGCCGCGCACGCCGATCACCTCGAAGCGCAGGTTGCCCTTGCTGATGGCCCCGCGA
Organism: Gammaproteobacteria bacterium; assembly: GCA_031408815.1. Lineage (GTDB taxonomy): Bacteria > Pseudomonadota > Gammaproteobacteria > Xanthomonadales > Xanthomonadaceae > Arenimonas. The sequence continues at coordinate 12,902 of JANNWV010000041.1, read as the reverse complement.
TTGAGGTTCTGGGTCAGCGTCACCGTGTAGCGCCAGGTGCCTGCCGCCTCGGGCGAGAAGCGCGCCTCGTGCACGCGCAAGCCCTGGCGCTGGCCGGTCGAGCCGACCAGGCGCTCGTAGAAGTCCACGTCCGCGCGCAGTCCCGACACCTCTTCTTCGCGCTCGGTGAGCGACGCCTGTAGCTGCGTGTTGGCATTGCGGCTGATCTGGTCGGATCGCTTGAGCGTGGCGACCTGCTGGCGCAGGTCCTTGATCTGCGCGTCCTGTTCGCGGGCCGCCTTGCCCGAATCCACTCGCTCGCCACCCGCGGCCAGCACGACCGGCGCGGCCAGGCGGCTGGCCAGCATCCAGGTCGCAACCAGGCTGCCCAGCCAAAGCACCGCCGCGATCAGCAGCCATCCACGCAGGTGCCCGTTCCGGGGAACGATGACGAAGCGGGGTTGGTCCGGGCCGGGGGAGCTCATGCCTGCAGGATACCGGCGATGCCGGGCCCCATAAAGAATTTCCTTGCCGCCGACTGACAGTCCCCGGTTGCAGGGGCATAATCGAAGGCCAAGGGAAATTATGCTCAATGACTGAACACGACGGGTCCCAACTCGCCGAAGGCCAACACGTTTTGATGCGCCTGCTTCCAGTGCGGGCGCAACTGATGGCGCGGCGCTTGCAGCGGTTTTACCGCTCGGGCTGGGACATCAACGGCCTGGCGCTGATGCAGGCCGAGGCTGCAACGTTGGGCGAAGGCAGCGCCAACCTGGGGCTGGACGCGGCGTCGCGCACCTTCTCGGATATCGCCGAGATCCTCTACGGCGTGCTCGATCGTGAAGAACTGCCCGACGAGGCCCTCGGCGCCCGCCTCGATTCCTTGGCCGCCGAACTCGGCGAAAACCTGCCCCGGCCTGCACAACAACCCGAAGCGGAAGCCGAGTTGCAGGTCGAACTGACCTATGAAGCAGTCGAGCTGACGATTTCAACCGGGGAAGAATCCGACGACGCCAGCGACGCGACGATCGACTCAAGCGATGTCGACGATGTCGATATCTGGGGCGACGGCGTGCCGCTGTTCGCCAAGCCGGCGGTGGCTGTCGCGAAAGCATCTTCTACGGCGACTGCAGCCGCTGCCGCTGCCACCAAACCTCCCGCGAGCGCATCGGCCACATCCGCAGCCAAGGCAGGCGCCGACGCCGCACTCACGCTTCCGGCGGACTTCCGCATCTACCACCTCACCGGTTACGGCCCCCTGTCGCTCGAACTCGACCAACGCTTCGAGGCGCAGGGCCTGGAAATCGAGCTGCTGGAAGACGTGGACGAGCTCAACGAATTGCTCAGCGCACTGCCCGCCGACCTCGTGCTGATCGATGCCTGCTTCAGCGACCTGCTGGAGAGCGCCGGCACCGCCGTGCGCCTGGCACGCACGCGCAGCAACAAGCAGGGGTTGCGACTGGTCGCGATTTCCGAGGCCGACGATATTTCACTGCGCCTGTCCGCGCGCCGCGCGGGCGTGGATTTGTTGATCGTGGATCCGAAGGACGCCAACGACGTGCTGCGAAAGCTGCAGGCGCTGGTCGATCCGGAGCGCGAAGAAAGCTTTCGCATCCTGATCGTGGAAGACGACCGCAGCCAGGCCCTGTTTGCCGAAGGCATCCTGCGCAACGCGGGCATGGACTCGCTGGTGGTGATCGATGCACTGGACGTGATGCCGGCGCTGAAGTCTTTCCGTCCCGACCTGATCCTTATGGACTTGAACATGCCGGGCGCCAACGGCATCGAACTGACCGCGCTGATCCGCGAACAGGAGGCTTTCGCGCACACGCCGATCGTATTCCTGTCGGGTGAAAGCAGCGAAGACCTGCAGTTTGACGCGATCGATGCCGGCGGCGACGATTTCCTCAGCAAGCCCATCCGCCCGCGACACCTCATTTCAGCGGTGCAAACGCGAGTGCGCCGGCATCGCCAGCAGGAAAATCGCCGCGTAAAGCGTCCCGAAAAGGACGCCGCCACCGGCCTGGTCTATCGCAAGACGCTGCTGGAACAACTCGACCAGTGCCTGCAGGAAGCCCAGCAGACCGGCGGCCTGATCTTCATTGAAGTGGAAAGCCTGAGCCTGCTGCGCGAGCGCATCGGCCTGACCGCGCTGGAGATCCTGCTCGGCGACGTCAGCCGAATGCTGACCGCCACGGCGGGCAATCTTCCCGCCACGCGTTTCGGTGATGGCAGCTACCTGCTGCTGGACAAGCAGTTGGATGAACTGCGACTGGATTCGCTGGCCACTGAACTGCGCGCAACCCTGATGCAGAATGCGTTCCAGGCACTCGGCCATCCGCTGCGCCTGCGTCTGTCGGACGGCGTATGCGCGTTCAAGCATGGCTTCACCGACTCGGGCGCAATGATCAACGCGGTGGAAAAGGTCGCGCGCGAAGCGCGCACCCACGAACGCGGCGTGCGTCGCTTCGAACCGCCGCGCGCCGCCGAGGCGGTAAAGGAAGCCGCGCTGCTTTCGCAGGTGCGCGATGCCATCGACCAGGACAGCCTGGTGTTGCTGTACCAGCCGGTGGTCGCGGTAGCGGGCAGCGACGTCTCGCAATACCAGGTGTTGCTGCGCCTGCGCGACTCCAGCGGCAAGTTGCGATCTGCCGCCGAGATCATCCCGATGGCTGAACGGACCAGCCTGATCATCGAGATCGATCGCTGGGTGATGATGCAGGCGCTCGCGCTTATCAAGGAACGCCTGACCGAGAACCAGTTGCTGCGCCTGTTCGTCACCCAGTCACCGCTGACACTGGCAGCGGCCGGGCAGGCGGAATGGCTCAAGGCGGAAATCGCGGGCAGCGGCGTGCCGGGCAGCAGCCTGGTGGTCGAGCTTCGGCTGGAGGATGTTGCCGTGCATGCAGCGACGGTCCGCCAGTTCTGCGAGGCGATGGTGCCGGTGCAGGTACAGTTCTGCCTCAGCCAGTTCGAAGCAGGCGCGGACGCCGAGGCACTGATCGACGAACTGCCGCTGGCCTACGTAAAGCTGGCGCGCAAGTACACGATGGGCAGCCTGAGCCCGGCGATGCGCGATGAAGTCAAGGCGCTGATCACCCGCGCCCACCGGCGCAAGCTGCAGGTCATCGGCCACGGCGTGGAAGATGCACAGGCAGCGGCGACCTTGTGGATGAGCGGCATCGATTTCATCCAGGGCAACCTGGTCCAGCAAGCGGACCAGGACATGAACTTCGACTTCAACCAGGCGGTGCTGTGAATGAAGTACTTCAAGCCCAATGACTTCCTCGTCGCCCGTTGGCTGGCGATTGCCGGCGCCGCCGGCGCTGCGATCGCCCAGGCCATCGCCTACTACACGACCAACTCCTACTGGAACACCGTGGCCTTCGTGGCCGCGCTGCTGTCAGCGGCCGCGGTCGCCGGACTCTGGCGCGCCGTCACTTCCCGCACCACCGCGCTGGTCGAGGCCGTGCAGGAATCGGACGACCAGCAGCGCGTGATGAAGCAGCTGCACCGCGAACTGGAAATCCACCGCAACCTGGAACGTGAGCTGGTGGAAGCACGCCAGGCCGCCGAATCGGCGGTGATGGCCAAGGGCGAGTTCCTCGCCACGATGAGCCACGAGATCCGCACGCCGCTGAACGGCATCATCCCGATGCTCGACCTGTTGATGACGTCGAAGCTGGCGCCGGACCAGCAGGACTTCCTGCGCACGGCGTATACGTCGTCGCGCCAGATGCTGCGCATCGTCGACGATATCCTGGATTTTTCCAAGCTCGAGGCCAACAAGCTGCAGTTGGAAACCACGGCCTTCAACTTGCGCGAGCTGCTCGATTCGATCATTCGCCTGCTGGAAAGGCCGGCCGAAAGCAAAGGCCTGCGACTGAACCTGCAACTGGATCCGGGCGTACGCCTGGCCCTGCGTGGCGATCCGGTCCGCCTGCGCCAGATCCTGACCAATCTGGTCAGCAACGCGCTGAAGTTCACTGAGCGCGGCGGCATCACCGTGGTCGTCACCCGCAAGGGCGAAACGCGTACGCAGCACGAATTGCGTTTCGAAGTCCGTGATACCGGCATCGGCATCAGCAAGGAAAACCTGGGCAACCTGTTCCGCGCGTTCGCGCAGGCCGACGCCTCGACCACGCGCCTGTACGGCGGCACCGGCCTGGGCCTGGTCATCTGCAAGCGCATCGTCGACCTGATGGGCGGCAGCATCGGCGTGGATTCCGAACCCGGCCGCGGCTCCACCTTCTGGTTCGAAGTGCCGCTGCTGAAAGCCGTCGGCGACATGCAGGGACAGCGCGCCGATCTCAACGGCGGCCGCGTTCTGTTGCTGACTGCGGACGCCGGATTGCGCCAGCGCATGCAGTCGGCCGCCCCGTCCTGGGGCGCGCAGCTGGCCGATTGCGAAACTACACAGGACGCCTTGGACAAGTTGCGCGCGGCGAAAACGCGCGGCGCCAACTGGGCGATCAACCTGCTGATGGTGGATTTGAACAGCGTGCGCAGCACCACCATCGCACTGCATCGCAACCTGCAGCGTTCAGCGGAATTCGAAGCACTGCCCGTCGTTTACCTTAAGGGCCAGGAGTCGCCACCACCGGAGCTCAGCGAAGGCCAGCAGGTGTTGATCCTGTCGCGCACGATGGGCTCGGCAGAGATGCGCACGGCGATCAGCACCTTCATCGCCACGCCGCCTGCTGCGCGCATCAATACCGGCGGCGGTCCCACCCTGTCGTCGGAATTCGCCGACCTGGAACAACCGGTCGCGAAGGAAGCCGCCACGTCGACCATGAAGGGTCGTGTGCTGCTGGTGGAAGACAACCCGATCAACCAGAAAGTCGCGCAGAGCCTGATCAAGTTGCTCGGCCTGGAATGCGAGACCGCCGACCATGGCGAGATCGCCATCGAGAAGATGCGCGTCGGCGATATCGATCTGGTGCTGATGGATTGCCAGATGCCGATCAAGGATGGTTACACCGCCACCACCGAATGGCGACAGCACGAAGCCGCCAACAACCTCTCGCCGCTGCCGATCATCGCGATGACCGCCAACGCGATGGCCGGCGACCGCCAGAAATGCCTGGACTCGGGCATGGACGACTATCTTTCCAAGCCGGTGGACCGCCGGTTGCTCGAGGCCAGCCTCGCCTTGTGGTTGCAGCGATCGCCGCGACGAACGGCGGCGCCACGCCCAGCGTCACCGACGACTTCGCAATCGGCCCCCGCTGCCGCACCTCAGCCTGCGGTTGCCAGCCCGTCTGCTCCAGCAGCGACGGCAGCTCCGGTTGCCGCATCAGTCGCGCCGCAAGCTGCACCACAGGCTGCGGCGCCGGCCGCTGCGCAAAACGCGGCACGTTTCGCTGCCGCCGCCACCGCCCCTGCGCCTACCGCCGCCCCGCCCGCGGGCCCGACTGCGCCGGTACTGGAGATGGAAGTCGTGGAAGAACTGCGCTCGATCATGGGCGCCGAATACCAGGGGCTGGTGAAACTCTTCCTGGAAGACGCGCCGCTACACATCGAACGCCTGCGCGCAGCTGCAGCAGGCAACGACATCGCGGCCATGGTGGCGCCGGCGCACACGCTCAAATCGTCGAGCGCGAACCTGGGCGCGTTAGCGCTGTCTTCCGTGGCCAAGCGGATCGAATTCGGCGCGCGCACCGAATCACTGCCCAAGCCGTCACTGGCCGTGTTGATGCTGGAGAATGAATTCCGTCGCGCCAAGGCGGCCCTGGCCGCGCTCGACGCGTAAGCTGCTCGCCGCCGGGCAAGCCCGGCGCGCGGATCAGGATCCGATCTTGGTCTGCAGGTAAGGGCCTTCACCCAGGCGCGCGATCAGCGCCAGCTGCGTCTCGATCCAGTCGATGTGTTCTTCCTCGGACTCGAGGATCGCCGCGAACAAATCGCGCGACACGTAGTCGGCAGCTTGTTCGCAGTAGGCAATCGCGACCTTCAGGTCCGGCACCGCCAGCATCTCGAGCTTGAGATCGCATTCCAGCGCCTCACGCGGCGACTCGCCGATCATCAGCTTGCCGAGGTTCTGCAGGTTGGGCAGGCCATCGAGGAACAGGATGCGCTCGATCAGGCGATCGGCGTGCTTCATCTCGTCGATCGATTCCTTGTACTCGTGCTCGGCCAGTTCCTTCAGGCCCCAGTTCTTGTACATGCGGGCGTGCAGGAAATACTGGTTGATGGCGACCAGCTCGTTGTACAGCGCCTTGTTGAGATGCTCGATGACCTTGATGTCGCCTTTCATGGCTACGCTCCTTCGTGGCAGGCCGCCACTTTAGCGCAGCGCGTCGGTCGAGGTCGTAATCGGAATCGCTCCCATCGGGAGCGTGGCGCGGGTCAGGCGGCTTGCAGGATCTGCAGCGGGAAGGCCTGGGCCGCAATGGCATCGGCGAGCAGCTCGGCGGCCATCGGCAGGCAGCTGCCGCAATTGGACCCGGCGCCGGTGCGCATGGTCAGCACGTGCATTTCGCGCACGCCATCGGCCGCGGCCTGGCGGATCTCGCGATCGGTGACTCCGTGGCAGATGCAAACGTACATGGGGAGATCCGGATGAGAACCAGTTGCATTTGACTTCAAATGAGAATGGTTGTCAACCGCGCGCAGCGAGTCGCTTAGCGGATGCCGCTCTTGCGCACCGGCGGTTCCGGTAAGGCGGGGGCATTGGCGGCCGAAATGGCGTCATCTCCGGCTATCTGCCGGGCAATAGGCGCTAAATGATGCAAAGCCCGGACATAGACCTCGCGCTTGAAGGTCACCACATTCTCCACCGGGTACCAGAAGTCGACCCAGCGCCAGCTGTCGAACTCCGGTTTATCGGTCAGGTCCAGGCGCAGGTCGCTTTCCTGGCCGTGCAGGCGCAGCAGGAACCAGACCTGCTTCTGGCCGATGCAGGCCGGCCGGGAGCCACGCCTCACGCAGCGCTGGGGCAGCCGATAGCGCAGCCAGCCAGGCGTGGCGCCGAGCACTTCCACGTGCTCCGGTTCCAGGCCCACTTCCTCGCGCAACTCACGGTACATGGCCTCAAGCGGGGTTTCATCGGTATTCATGCCGCCTTGCGGAAACTGCCAACCATCCCGGTTCACCCTGCGGGCCCAGAACAATTGACCATCCGTGCGCATGAGCACGATGCCCACGTTGGGGCGGTAACCGTCCGGATCGATCACGATCGGACTCCAAAGACATCACTGCCGCCAGACTGCCACAGGCGCGGCCGGGCTAACAAGCACCGCGGATATTCGGCCTTGTAATTGATAGTCGGGGCCCAGCCGGGTAGAATTCGCGGCCCTGCCAGCGATTGGCGGGTTCGTGTGGCTATGTAGCTCAGCCGGTTAGAGCGCGGCACTCATAATGCTGAGGTCGGTGGTTCGAGTCCACCTATAGCCACCATTCCCGGATTCGGCGCTTGTGCCCGACTTCATCACCCGCAACACAAGGCCTCGACCATGAAGCGTTCCAGAGCAAGACGGCGTGTAGCCCGCCTGCGTGGCAAGAAGTACAGCAGCCACGTCAGCGGCAAGTAATCCCGAAAAGCCCGCCCAATGGCGGGTTTTTTGTGCCTCCGCCCCTCACCGCAAGCGGCGCCCGGTTCGAAATAAACACGAGTGATAAACTGCCCGCTGCATGGACATCTTCAAGATCTTCCGCATCGAAGCCGCACATCGCCTGCCCAACGTACCGGCGGGGCACAAGTGCGCGAATCTTCATGGCCACAGCTTCGCGGTCGAACTGGTGGTGTCGGGTGAGCTGGGCGCGGACACCGGCTGGGTGATGGATTTTTCCGAGGTCAAGCAGGCCTTCCAGCCGCTGTACGACCGGCTGGACCATCACTACCTCAACGATATCGAAGGCCTCGAGAATCCGACCAGCGAGCGACTTGCGATCTGGATCTGGGAGCGCCTGAAACCGACGCTACCTGCCCTGTCCACGGTAATCGTGCACGAGACCTGCACCTCGGGTTGTCGCTACAGCGGCCCCGCCTGAATAAGTCAGCGACGCCAGAACCTTTCCATTTCCAGGAAGGTGAAGGACGCCGACCAGGTAATCATCACGAATCCGGTCAACGCTTCGGTCCCTGCCAGGAAACGGATCGGGCCGACCGGCGCCAGGTCGCCGAATCCCACGGTGGTATAGGTCATCGCCGACAGGTAGATCGTATCGAGGAAACCGGTGCTTGCCGTCGCGACCACATGGCCGGTTTCGGGCCATTGCAGCAGCGCCCAATGGGTCATGCCGAACAACCAGATTTCAATGATGTGCAGGACCAGCACCGCAAAAATGCCGTAAAGCACCTTGCGGCGCGGCTGGTGTTCGTGGCGCTTGGCCAGACCCCTGCCAAGCAGGCTCAAGCCTTCGTACTGCACCAGGACACAAAGACAGACAACGGCAATCGTCGCCAATACCACCACACCGTTGGCCAGCCAGTTGTCGTACATCAGGCCATGGCTCAGGCCGCAGCCACGGCGTCGGCCGCCGCTTCCACGGACACGCCATGGCGGTCACGCGCAATCAACACGTAGACCACCGGCACCACGAATAGCGTCAACAGCGTACCGAAGCTCATGCCGCCAACAATAACCCAGCCGATCTGGTGGCGCGCTTCCGCACCTGCGCCGGCCGCCAGGGCCAGGGGCACGGAACCGAGCACCATCGCGCCGGTGGTCATCAGGATCGGCCGCAGGCGCAGGCCCGCAGCTTCAAGCGCGGCCTGGGCCTTGCCCCTGCCCTTTTCCTGCAGCTGATTGGCGAACTCCACGATCAGGATGCCGTGCTTGGAGATCAGGCCGATCAACGTCACCACGCCGATCTGCGTGTAGATATTCCACGAGCCCACCGTGTGCCAAAGCTTCAGGTCAGCGCCGATATTCAACAGCACCAGGCAGGCAAAGGCGCCGAACACCGCCAGTGGCACCGACACCAGGATCACTACCGGGTCGATGAAGCTTTCGAACTGCGCCGCCAGCACCAGGTAGATGAAAGCCAGCGCGAGCAACAGCATCACCACCGCGCTGGAACCTGATTCGCGGAATTCTCGCGACTGTCCGGCCAGGTCGTACTGCGCGCCCGGCGCCACTTCCTGCAAGGCATTATCCATCCAGTCCAGGGCCTCGCCCTGCGAGTAACCCGGCGCGAGGCCGACGCTGATGGTCGCGGCGCGCAGCTTGTTGAAGTGGTTGAGCTCCTTCGCCGCCACGGTCTCGCGCACGGTCGCCACGTTGTCGAGCTGCACCATGCTGCCGTCGCCACCCTTGATGAAGATGTTCGACAGGTCCTCGGGCGTGCGCCGTGCGTCGTCGGCGACCTGCACGATCACGTCGTATTGTTCCGAGCCTTTCTTGAAGCGCGTGACGCGCCGGCCACCCAGCATCGTTTCCAGGGTGCGGCCCACGGCCGTCACGTTGCTGCCGATGGAGGCGATCTTGTCGCGGTTTAGCTCGACGCGCAGCTCGGGCTTGTTCAACTTCAAATCGGAATCGGGATTGGTCAGCTGCGGGTTCTGCGCGATCTTGCCCATCATGTTCTTGACCAGCCCGTCCAGGTCTTCCCAGCTGCCCGTGGTCTGCACCACGAAGCTCACCGGCTGGCCGAAGCCACCCTGGCCGAGCGGCGGCGGCGTGATCGGGAATGCCATCACCCCGGTGATGCCCATGAAGGTCGGGAACAATGATCCCGCCACTTCCTGCGACGTACGATCGCGCTCGGACCAGTCCTTCAGGCGCACGAAGCCGATGGCGGAGGTTACGCCGTTGAAGCCGACGATCTCGAAGAAGCGCTCCATCTCCGGAATCTTCCGGAACTCATCCTCCATCTGCTTGGCATACTTGTCGGTGTAATCGATCGTCGCGCCTTCCGGCGCGGTCGCGAACCCGATCACCAGGCCCTGGTCCTCGGCCGGCGCGAGTTCGTTCGGCAGCATGCGCCACAACCCGAACACACCGACCAGCACCACGCCCGCGATGCCGATCACTAGGCCGCCGTGCGACAGGACTTTCTTCAGCGTATTGGAATAGGCGTTGTCGAGGTTGCGCAAGATGCGCTCGCCCATCTCATACAACCGGCCGTGCTTCTTTTCGTGACGCAGCAAGCGCGAACTCATCATCGGCGACAGCGTCAGCGCGGTGAAACCCGACACCAGTACCGCGCCGGCCAGGGTCAGCGCAAATTCGATGAACAACTTGCCACTGCGTCCCGTGGAAAAGGCGAACGGCACGTACACGGCCGCCAGTGTCATGGTCATGGCGATGATGGCGAAGCCAATCTCGCGGCTACCCTTGAACGCCGCTTCCATCGGCGCCATGCCGTTTTCGACATTGCGGTAGATGTTTTCCAGCATGACGATGGCGTCGTCCACCACCAAACCAATGGCCAGCACCATCGCCAGCAGGCTGAGCGTGTTGATGGTGAAACCGAGCAGGTACATGATCGCGAACGCGCCGACCAGCGACACCGGGATGGTCACCAGCGGCACCAGCACGGCGCGCCAGCTGCGCAGGAACAGGAAGATCACCAACACCACCAGCAGCACCGCGATGCCGACCGTCACATACACCTCGTGGATGGACTTCGAGATGAACACCGTCGAGTCGTAGGCGATCTCGACCTTCATGCCCTCGGGCAAGGTGCGGGTGAGCTGCGGCAGCATCACCTTCAGCGCGGCGGATATTTCCAGCGGATTGGCGACCGCCTGCTTGACGATGCCGAGCGGAATGGCGTTGTTGCCATTGAAGCGCGCGCGAAAGCGCGATGAATCTGCACCCAGTTCAACCTTGGCCACGTCGCCCAGGCGCACCAGGTAGCCGGCGGTGCGCGCCAGGATGATCTTCTCGAATTCCGCCGGCGTGCGCAGGTCGGTCTGCGACAGCACGGTGAATTCGCGCTGGCGGCTCTCGACGCGACCGGCGGGAATTTCCACGTTCTGTGCGCGCAGCGCGGCCTCGACTTCGGCGGGCGTGATCGACACGGCCGCCATCTTTTCCGGATCCAGCCAGACGCGCATCGCGTAGCGGTTGCCGTAGACCTGGGCCTGGGCGACACCGGGAATGTTCTGCACCCGATCCTTCACCACGCGGTTGGCGAAGTCGGCGATCTCGATCAGCGAATGCCGGTCGGACGAAAACGCCAGGTAGATGATCGGTTGGGCGTCGGCTTCCTGCTTCTGCACGATCGGTTCGCTGGCTTCGTCGGGCAGTGCGCCACGCGCCTGTGCGACGCGATCGCGCACGTCGGATGCCGCAGCGTCGGCATCACGGTCGAGGCGGAAGCGCACCGTCACCTGGCTCGATTCGGCGCGACTCACCGACTGGATGAAGTCGATGCCCTCGATGCCCGACAGCGCGTCTTCGATGGGCTTGGTGATCTGCGATTCGATCACCTGCGCGTTGGCGCCCGGATAACCGGTGGCGACCGTCACCACCGGCACATCGACATTCGGGATCAAGCGCACCGCAAGCCGGTCATAGCAGATCAGCCCGACCAGCAGGATCACCAGGTTCATCACCGTCGCCAGCACCGGCCGACGGATCGACATGTCTGACAGGACCATTACGGGGTTTCCGAGGCGGGCTGCGTCTTGACGTTGGCGCCGTCGCGCAGCTTGAGCTGTCCGGTGACGACGACTTCGTCGCCGTCCTTGAGGCCGGAGGTGACTTCCACCAGGCCGGGCTGGCGAACACCCAAGGTGACCGGCACCAGTTTGGCAACGCCATCCTTCACGACGTAGACCATCTTCTGTTCACCGCTCGGCCAGATCGCCTGCTCGGGGACCAGCAGCGCGCGGGCGTTGGTGGCAAGCGTGATCCGCGCGCGGGCCGACATGCCCGGCCGCAGTTTGCGATCCGGGTTTGCCAGGCGCGCGCGCAGGGCCACGCTGCGTCCACCCGCATCCACCGTCGGCGCAATGGCAACCACCGTGGCCGAGAAGATTTCATCGCGGTAGGCATCCACGCCAAAGTCGAGTTTCTGGCCGACGGCCAGGCTCGACAGCACGACTTCAGGCGCGCGCATGTCGAGTTCGATCGGATCGAGGCGGACCAGTTGCACGAGCTCCTGGCCGACGTTGACGTAGTCGCCTTCGCTGACAGTGCGCAGCCCGGTCACGCCGGAGAACGGTGCGCGAATCTGTGTCTTCGACAAACGCGTCTGCGCCGAGGCAGCGCGTGCCCGATTGACGTCCAGATCCGCCTGGGTGGTGTCGAGATCGGACTTGGCGATCAACTGGCGACCGGCGAGTTCGTTGGCGCGGGTGTAGGCGCGCTTGCTGTTCTGCAGGTTGGCGTTCGCCTCGTTGAGGTCGGCGCGCGTCAACGCATCGTCCAGCGTGAACAACAAGGCGCCGGCCGCGACATTTTCGCCTTCGGCGAAATGGATCTTCTGGATGCGGCCCGCCACTTCGGGGCGGACCACGATCGATTCATCGGCGCGCAGGGTCGCCACGGTTTCGAATTGGTTGGGCAAGGTGCGCATGCGCACGCGCACCGTTTCAACCGCTGTCGGCGGCATGCCGCCGGGCGGACCGCCCTGCCCGGCAGCGGTGCCTGGCGCACCCGGGTCCTTTGCGAAGAAGAGCCGATATCCCGCGAACGCAAGCAGCAAGGCGCCGAGGATGATCAGGAGGGAAACGATGCGACGCATGGGCACGCCTTTAGCAGGAGGGCGACGAGTTCAATAGACTGGTCAGTATAGTAATGCCCGACCCCGAGCGACCCTGCCGGAAGTCAGACCAGCGCGACCGGCAAGACCAGGCGCGCGGCGAGTTCGGGGTCAAAGGGTTCGGCGTTCCACGGCAGCCAGCCCAGGCACGGTGACACGAGGGATGAACGAAGCAAGGCCTTGTACTCGGCCGCCCTGGGGAAATCAGGCTCGACCGCGTTGCCGATCCAGCCGGCAATCGGCAATCCATCGGCGCGGATGGCGCG
>JANNWV010000040.1:0-1649 GCA_031408815.1 Gammaproteobacteria bacterium | reverse complement strand
CGACATCGGAGGCCTCCATATCACAGTCGGGGAATGCTACTACTAGCGAGTATATGTTGAAACCAGCGAGATAATATAAATGCCTTATGCGTATAGTTCTTTTCGGATCAAAACGATATTTGTGGTAAATTTTTCGAAATAAAGGATATAGTTTCGAAATTGCGAAATACCGCTCCGGTGGCTCGCTGACTACGACAAAGGCAGGTTATGGGAATACACACGCAGGTCGGTGTGATCGGCCGCGCGATCCACGCGCCGCTCAATCCCGGCAGCGAGTCACTCGAGGTGGCCCTGCATGCCGTCACCCATGCCGCCCTGCGCAATGCCGGTCTGGCGATCGATTCCAGGCCCACATCCGACATGCTCGCGCGCCAGGAATCAATCACCGGCCCGGTCCTGGCATCGGCGGACGTCCGGGAAGGTGCGGCCGCGTTCGCCGAAAGGCGTCTTCCCCAATGGAAAGGAATGTAAGCACCATGCCAACTTTCGACCCCCAGGTGACCGCCATGATCGTGGCCGGCCGCAAGGCCGGCACCCGCCCCTTCGAACTGCTGACGCCGGAGCAGGCCCGCGCCGCCTATGCCGCTGGCTGGAACGTGGTGCAACCGGCGGTCGCCGACGCCGCCTCCGTGCGCGACGTGGCGATCCAGGGTGAAGGTGGTGACCTGGCGCTGCGGGTCTACCGCGGCATCGGAACCAGCGACAGCGAAAGGCTGCCCTGCATGGTGTTCCTGCATGGCGGCGGCTGGGTCATCGGCAACCTCGACAGCCATGACCGCCTGTGCCGCATCCTGGCCAACAAGGCCCGCATCTGCGTGGTGGCGGTCGACTACCGCCTGGCGCCAGAGCACCGTTTTCCAGCCGCACTGGTCGACTCGGCCACGGCCTTGCAATGGGTGTCGGAACACACCGACGACCTGTCTATCGCACCAGGGCGCATAGCCATCGGCGGCGACAGCGCCGGGGGCAACCTGGCCGCAGTGTTGGCCTTGATGGGGCGCGACGGCACGGCGCCGCCCACCATGTACCAGGCCTTGCTGTATCCGGTGGTCGACCTGACCGCCCAATGCGCCTCCTATGGCAGGGTGACCTCGGGCGTACCGCTGACCGCTGCCACCATGCACTGGTTCATCGACCACTACACGCCCGACGCCGCCGACCGGCGCGACTGGCGGGCCTCGCCGCTGCTGGCGAAGAGCCTGGCTGGCACGCCGCCCGCGCTGGTCATGACGGTCACGCACGACCCCTTGTGCGACGAAGGCCGCGAATACGCACGCCGGCTCGAATCCGAAGATGTGCGTGTGACGGTGCTGCACCTCAGCGACCACATGCACGGCATGCTGATGCACGGCAAGCTGGTCCATGCAAGCAATGTCATGCTGGATTTCGTCTGCGCGGCCATTGGCGACGCGCTGCACCGCGGCACCCCGACAACGCAGCCAGCCGGCTGAGCATCCACGCTCGCATCCGGACACCGTCCCACGGCACGCCTGCCGGTTTTGACACCATTGGGGAGTTCAGCATGAACAGGTTCGCGAACAGGGTCTATCTTGTGTCAGGCGGCGCACGCGGCCTGGGCGAGGCTCAGGCGCGCGGCCTGGTCGCCGAAGGCGCACGGGTTGTCATCGGCGATGTATTGACCGAAGCGG
>JANNWV010000039.1:0-7002 GCA_031408815.1 Gammaproteobacteria bacterium | reverse complement strand
CATCAGCGCAATCGGCATCCCGGGTCCGGCACTCGAGTCCATTGGCGCGACCATCCGCTATGAAGTGATGTTCGAACCCACCGAGCGCCGCGACCTGGTCGTGCTCGACCTGCCCCTGAGCACGCCGCCGCAATCGCAACTCAACGGCGAACTTACGGCAGTCAGCAGCGAGCCGGTGAACAACCTGGTGCGCTATGTCGGCGAGTCGTCGCCGCAAGCGCGATTCACCGATCCGCTGCCGGGTTGGCAGCGTCGCATCGCCTTGTCGCTGCCGCCCGGGCACGACCCCCGCACCATCGCCATGGCCCGGCAGTGGCAGTCGGAGAATCCCGATCCGCTGGTGCTTACCCAACGCTTCATGGCCATGCTGGAGAGCGACTTCAAGTACACGATTTCGGCGCCGCCGGTCGGCTTCAATGCGACCGATGATTTCCTGTTCGAGACAAAGTTGGGTTTCTGCCAGCACTTCAGTTCGGCCTACGCGGTCTTCATGCGCGCAGCGGGCGTTCCGACGCGCGTGGTCACCGGCTACGTGGGGGGCCACTACAACAAGATCGGAAAGTACTGGTTGCTCAAGGGCAAGGACGCGCACGCGTGGAATGAAATCTGGCTCGACGGCCGTGGGTGGGTGCGCGTGGATCCGACCGCTGCGATCGCCCCGGAAAACATCCTCGACACCTTGGACGACTTGCAGGCGCGGCAGCAGGCGGGGTTGGCCGGCGCCGCGGCCGGCATGCTCGAGCCGATGTTCGACGGCACCGATTTCCTGCGCCGGCAATGGAACCAGTTGGTGCTCGGCTTCAATGCCGCGCGGCAGCAAAGCCTGCTGCGCCCGATCGGCATCGACGAGGCGCAGGCCTGGCAACTGGTGACCGCCTTCGGCATCGGTTCAGCGTTGGCGCTGGGCCTGACCCTCTGGTTCCTGTTGCACCAGCATCGCGACCGCAGTCCACCGCTGGTGCAGGCATGGCGCGTGCTGGTAAAACGCCTGCGTCGCGCCGGCTGGACCAAGGAAGCCAGCGAACCCCCCTTGAGCTTCACGCGGCGCGTCGCGGCCGAACTCGCCTTGGAGGGGCCGGCCCTGCTTTCGGTCAGCCAGCGTTACACGGACTGGCGTTACGCTGGCCGGGAACTCACGGACGAGGAACAAAAGGCGCTCATCCGCGGTCTGCGGGGGTTCCGGATTACCCAACGCAACCGAACATGACTGGAGTCAACCCATGAAAGTCCCCGCCGCTGTCACCCTCGCCCTTGCCCTGACCCTGGCAGGTTGCGTCTCCGCGCCCAAGCCTTTGCAGGGCGAGTTCTCAACGATCACTCCTGAAGCCGCGGTCGCGAAGCAGGCTGCCGGCGAACTGGTTCGCTGGGGCGGACATATCGTCAGCGTCGAACCACGCAGCCAGAGCAGTTGCTTCGAAATCGTATCGACGCCGCTGGGCAGCAGCACGCAGCCACAGCAAGTCGACCGCAGCCTGGGTCGGTTCATCGCCTGTCGCAACGGATTCTATGACCCTGAAGTCTTCAAGGCCGGTCGCGAGGTCACCATTTCAGGCCGAGTTGAAGGCTTCGAAACGCGCAAGGTCGGTGACTACGATTACCCGTATCCGCGGGTCGCGGCCGACGTGGTTTACCTGTGGCCGGAGCGCGACGATGTCCGCATCATCCACGACCGCCCGTTTTTCTTCGGCGGCTGGTACGGACGCCGCTGGTAGGACTTTCGTTTGAAGCACGCGGATTCGGTTTCTAGCCGAATCCGCCATGCATCGCGCGGCCTGCCAGCAGGTGCAGGTGCATGTGGAAGACTGTCTGCCCACCATCGCGATTGATGTTCATCACCAGGCGGTAGCCGTCTTCAGCAAATCCCTCGAGCCGCGCATACGCTGCGGCCGCCAGCATCAGCGACCCGACCAGTTCCGCTTCGCTCTCCGGAACTTCATTCAAGCTTCGATAGGGTTGCTTGGGCACGAACAGCACGTGCACCGGCGCCTGCGGCGAGATGTCGCGGAAGGCCAGCACCTGGTCGTCTTCGAAGACGATGTCGGCGGGGATTTCACGGCGGATGATCTTGCTGAAAATCGTGTCTTGCATGCTCGACTCCTCTGGCAACCCACTGCCTCGCGCTTAATCAGCTACCCGCTTCGTGCCTGGACCCGAACGCGTGCGCCAGCGTCCCCCGGTCAACATATTCCAGTTCGCCGCCCAGGGGTACGCCATGTGCAAGCCGGCTTGGCGTCACGTCGAACTGACGCGCCAGCTGGGCGAGGTAATGCGCCGTGGCCTCGCCTTCGACGGTTGGATTGGTGGCAATGATCAATTCTCGGACGCCGCCCTGTGCCAGTCGCGTGGCCAGCAGGTCCAGGCCGAGTTCCTTCGGGCCGATGCCGTCCAGCGGCGACAACCGGCCCTGCAGGATGAAGTACAACCCGCGATAGCCCGTTGCCTGCTCGATCACCAGGCGATCGGCCGGCGATTCGACGGCGCACAACTGTGATTGTTCGCGCGATGCGCTGGCGCAGGTGGCGCAGAGGGGCTGCTCGCTGAAGTCGCGGCACTGCCGGCAATGACCGATGCGCTCCACGGCTTCGGCCAACACGTGCGACAGGCGCGCGCCGCCTTCGCGATTGCGTTCCAGCAAGTGGTAGGCCATGCGCTGCGCGCTCTTCTGGCCCACGCCCGGAAGGCAACGCAAGGCTTCGATCAGTTGCTCCAGCAGCGGCGAAGCGGCGCTCAAAACGGCAGCTTCATCCCGGCCGGCAGCGACATGCCTGCCGTCGCCGCAGACATGCGCCTGGCGCTTTCTTCATTGGCCTTGGTGACGGCGTCGTTGAACGCAGCGGTGACGAGGTCTTCCAGCATTTCGGCATCGCCCAGCACCGACGGATCGATGTGCACGCGACGCGTTTCCATCTTGCCGGTGATGGTGATACTGACCATGCCGCCACCCGATTGCCCGGTGACTTCGAGCACGGCGAGTTCGTCCTGCACGCGTTTCAGGTTGTCCTGCATACGCTGCGCCTGTTGCATCATCTGCGCGATATTGCCTCGCATTTTTCAGTTCTCACTCAAAGGTCGGATGGAATCGGGAACGATGTTGCCGCCCTGGCCGAGCAACTGGCTGACCACCGGATCGGCGCGGAAACTGGCTTCGGCAGCCACCTGGCGTTCGCTGCGTTCGCGCTGGTTGCGTTGCTGCAGGGTGACGCCTGCACTGCCCGGCTGCGATTCGAAGCGAATCTGCACGGGCCGGCCAAGCGCGGCGCCGACGGCTTGCATCACCTGTCGCACCCCGATTTCGGATCGCAGGTGCGCATCTTCGTCGGGCAGGTGCACGCGAAGTGCATGCTCGTCACAACTGATGAACGCGCAATGCGAAGCTAGCTGGAGCGCGGGACCCTTCAAGCTGGAGCCGGCCACGAGTGCGAGCCACTGGTCGGCATCGGCGAGACCAGCTGCGGCTGCGGCTATGGCGGCGGGTGCGGCGGATGCTGCGGATGCTGCGGATGCTGCGGATGCGGCGGCTGCGGCGGGTGCGGCGGGCGGCGGCGCGGCAGCGGTCGACGCCGTCGGGACATTGCGAGTCGTGGCCGCCGGGTTGCTGGCTGCTGCAGGCATCCTTGCCGCTTCGGGACGCGGACCGTCCGACGGACGGAAGGCCAACATGCGCAACAACGCCATTTCAAAACCGGCGCGCGAACTCGGCGCATAACCCATGTCGCGACGACCGTTCACGGCCATCTGATACCACAGTTGCACCAACTCGGGCGCCAGTCGCGCGGCCAGGCCGAGGGTGTCGATGCGTGACGGCTCGGGCTGGAATCCGGGCACCAATTGCTGCAGTTGGATGCGGTGCAGTTCAATCGCCAGGTCTTCGAGCACATGGCCGAAATCCGGCGAGTACTGCGCCATCTCCACGACCGCAGCCATCAGTCGGCCACCATCACCGGCGGCAAGCGATTCCAGCAACTCGCCGACCTGGGCGCGTTCGACGGTGCCAAGCATCGCGTTGACGCCGGCCTCCTCGAGTTTGCCACCGGTGTAGGCAATCGCCTGGTCGAGCAGCGACAGGCCATCGCGCAGGCTGCCGTCGGCGGCGCGCGCCAGCAGCGCCAGCGCCTGCGGATCCGCCTCGATCTGCTCGGCCTGCAGGATGCGCGACATCTGGCCCTGGATCTGTTCCGGTTCGAGCCGGCGCAAGTTGAACTGCAGGCAACGCGACAACACAGTAACCGGCAGCTTTTGCGGATCGGTGGTCGCAAGCAGGAACTTCACGTGGCCCGGCGGTTCTTCAAGCGTCTTCAACAGGGCGTTGAAGGCGTTCTTGGACAGCATGTGCACTTCGTCCACCAGATAGACCTTGGTGCGGCCGCGCGCGGGCATGTATTGCGCGTTTTCAATCAGCGCGCGCACGTCATCCACGCCAGTGTTGCTGGCCGCGTCGATTTCGAGCAGGTCCACGAAGCGGCCGGCGTCGATATCGAGGCACGAAGGACACTCGCCGCAAGGCTCGGCGCCCGTGCCGCGTTCACAATTGAGGCTCTTGGCAAAAATGCGCGCGATGGTGGTCTTGCCGACCCCGCGCGTACCGGTGAACAGGAAAGCATGGTGCACCCGGCCGGTTTCGAGCGCATTGGTCAGTGCCCGCACGACGTGCTCCTGCCCTACCAGCTCGTCGAAGCGTTTCGGTCGCCATTTTCGGGCCAGGACTAGATAGGACATGGGGTCTCTCGTTTGAACGCCTCCATTCTCCCCTACCCCTTGGCTGGGGCCAAGCGGTCGCTTCCGGCATCCTGCCTCCCGCGACACTTGCGCATCCCTGCGCGGCGGTCGCTTCCGGCATCCTGCCTCCCGCGACACTTGCGCATCCCTGCGCGGCGCTCGCTTCGGTCATCCCGCCGTCAACTTGTCCCATTTGCCGGGCTCGGTTACAATTTCGCTCTTGTTTCAGGCGCTTACCCTGTCCAATGGTGATCGCTGCAGGTCAGCTACAAAATGCGGAGAGGTGTCCGAGTGGTTTAAGGAGCACGCCTGGAAAGTGTGTGTACGATTTAAAACCGTACCGAGGGTTCGAATCCCTCTCTCTCCGCCACTAGTTTTCTATGGTGGCCTTTGTCGGCCCCTCGCGACGATAGGTTGAAAACTCCGCCAGGGCCGGAAGGCAGCAACGGTATTGACTGATTCGGGCGCCGAGGCAAGCCGGCAAGGGCTGCCACCCAAGTGGGAGCGGCTTCAGCCGCGATTCCCACCACTCGCCGGATGTAGCCATGCCTCGCCGCCCAGCGAATAGTGCTCGTGCTTCCAGATCGGAACGCGCGACTTCACCTCGTCGATGATCCAGCGACAGGCGTCGAAGGCTGGCCCGCGATGCGCGGCGCTGACCCCAACCCACACGGCGAGTTCTCCCAGCGCAAGCCGGCCCACCCGATGCACGCAGGCGGCCTGTTGGATGTCGAAGCGGGTACTCGCCTCGGCAAGGATAGCCTTGCCCTCGGCTTCAGCCAGCGTACGGTAGCTCTCGTAGGTAAGCGCCTGCACCGCGCGCCCGTCATTGCGGTCCCGAACCCAACCTTCGAAGCTGGAATAGGCGCCGGAACCGGTTCCGAGCAATTGCCCACGCAGCACCTCCACGTCAATCGGCGATTCGGAAATTTCGAAATGCGGCATCGTCAACCTCCGGACACCGGGGGTATGAAAGCAATCTGCGCGCCATCGGCGACCGGATCCGCCCAGTTGGCGAACTCCCCGTCAAGCGCCACGCGGAGTTTTTCGCGGCCCAGCGCGAAGCCGTGGCGCGCGCGCAGCGATTCATACAAAGCGTCGAGCGATGCAGGTAGCTCCAGCACCTCCGAATCCACGCCGGCGGCATCGCGCAGGCTGGCGAAATAGAGCACCGTCACGCTCATGGCGGACCGATCGTGTGCTTGCCGCCGGATTTCGACAGCAGCCTTGCGGGGCCGATCACCAGTTCGTGCGACAGCGCCTTGCACATGTCGTACACGGTCAGCGCGGCGATCGTCGCACCGGTCAGCGCCTCCATCTCTACGCCGGTGCGATGCACGGTGCGTACGCTGCAGGTGATGCGCAGGCGGGTCGCATCATCCCACTCGATCTGGAACCGGCAGCCATCGATGGGCAGCGGGTGGCAGAACGGAATGAGTTCATGAGTTTTCTTCACGGCCATGGTCCCGGCCACGATGGCCGTCGCAATCACCGGGCCCTTGGCGGTATTCAGGTCGGCGGCCTGCAAGGTAGCGGCGACTTCCGCGGGGAATACCACCAAGCAGGAAGCACTCGCCTCGCGCTGCGTCGCCGGCTTGGCCGACACATCCACCATGGTCGGGCTGCCGTCGGCAGCGACATGGGTGAGGACCGGCGGATTGGGAGTCTTGTCGCGCATTCAGCCACCAATGAAGAACATTTCGATCTTTTTCGAATCACGCCTGCCTGCGTCGCGCAGTTCGCTGTAGCGATCGGCGCGCTGGCCCCAGATTTCGGCGATGCGCGCTTCCATGGCGCTGTCGCCCGACTCGATGGCCGGGCGCAAGTCGCTGCCCTTCGCCGCGAACAGGCAAGTGAATACCTGCCCGTCCGCAGACAGGCGGGCACGCTGGCAATCGCCGCAGAACGGCGCACTGACCGAACTGACGAAACCCACCTCGCCCTGGCCATCCACGAAAGCATGGCGGGCAGCGACTTCGCCGCGGTAGCCCGGCTGCAGCGGACGCAAGGGCCAGCGCGCATGGATGCGGCCGTGCAATTCGCGCGACGACACCACCGCCTGCGGCTGCCAGCCATTGCAGGTGCCGACATCCATGAACTCGATGAAGCGCAGCACATGTGGCGTGCCGCGGAAATGTTCGACCAGGCGCAACACCTCGCCTTCGTTGACGCCACGCTGCACGACCGTATTGAACTTGATTGAATCAAAACCTGCGGCTTCTGCCGCTGCAATGCCGGCGAGCACGTCGGCAACATCGCCGCGCCCGCCGGACAACTGGCGAAATA
>JANNWV010000038.1:0-6817 GCA_031408815.1 Gammaproteobacteria bacterium | reverse complement strand
TTTTCGTCGCGGAAGTATTCGGCCATGGTCAGGCCGGTCAGCGCGACGCGCAGGCGGTTGCCCGGCGGCTCGTTCATCTGGCCGTACACCATCGCCACTTTCGATTCTTTCTTGTCTTCGACGTTGATGACGCCCGATTCCATCATCTCGTGATAGAAGTCGTTGCCTTCGCGGGTACGCTCGCCGACGCCGGCGAACACCGACAGGCCCGAGTGGGCCTTCGCGATGTTGTTGATCAGTTCGAGCATGTTCACCGTCTTGCCGACGCCGGCGCCGCCGAACAGGCCGACCTTGCCGCCCTTGGCGAACGGGCACATCAGGTCGATCACCTTGATGCCGGTTTCCAGCAGTTCATTGGCCGAGCTCTGGTCTTCATAGGAAGGCGCCGGGCGATGGATTTCCCAATGTTCCTTGGTTTCGATCGGGCCCGCTTCGTCGATCGGACGACCGAGCACGTCCATGATGCGGCCCAGGGTCTCGACGCCGACCGGCACGGAAATGCCCTTGCCGGTGTTGTCGGCCATCAGGTTGCGCTTCAATCCGTCGGTGGTGCCCAGCGCGATGCAACGGACGACGCCGTCGCCCAGCTGCTGCTGCACTTCCAGCGTGATCTCGGTGCCGGTGACCTTCAACGCGTCGTACACGCGCGGCACTGCGTCGCGTGCGAATTCCACGTCGACGACCGCGCCGATGATCTGCACAATCTTGCCCTGGCTCATGTTCTATCCTCTGAAAAAATAAGTACTTAGACCGCCGCGGCGCCGCCGACGATCTCGGAGATTTCCTGGGTAATCGCGGCCTGCCGCGCCTTGTTGTAGATCAGCTGCAGGGTTTCGATCAGCTTGTTGGCATTGTCGGACGCGGACTTCATGGCAACCATGCGCGCCGCGTGCTCGGACGCGATGTTTTCCAGCAGCGCCTGGTAGATCAGCGACTCGACGTAACGGGTCATCACGTGGTCCAGCACGACTTCCGGGCTCGGCTCGTAGATATAGTCCCAGTCAAAGCGGGTCTGCAGCGATTCCGACGGCGGCAGCGGCAGCAGCTGGTCCATGCGCGGCTTCTGCGTCATGGTGTTGATGAAATCGTTGTAGCAAAGGAAGACGCGGTCCAGGGTGCCGACGCTGTAGCTGTCGAGCATGACCTTGCTCACGCCGATCAGCTGGTCGAGCCGCGGCTTTTCGCCGAGGTGCGTGACCGAACCGATCATGGAAACATTGAGGCGCCGGAAGAAGGTCGCGGCCTTCTGGCCGATGCAGACCAGGTCGATCTCGCAACCCTTTTCCTGCCATTCGCGCATGTCCGCCAGGATCTTGCGGAACATCTGCGAGTTAAGTCCACCGGCCAGGCCGCGGTCGCTGGAAACGATGATGTAGCCGACGCGCTTGATGGCCGCGTGTTCGGCCATGAACGGATGCGTGTATTCCGAGTTGGCCTTGGCGATGTGACCGATCAGCTGGGTCATCAGGCGCGCATAGGGGCGCGAGCCCTTCATGCGTTCCTGCGCCTTGCGGATCTTCGAGGCCGAGACCATTTCAAGCGCGCGCGTCACCTTGCGGGTGTTCTGCACCGACTTGATCTTGGTTTTTATTTCCCTGCCGCCTGCCATCTCGGAATCTCCTTACCAGCTACCGGTCGTCTTGAACTCGGAAACGAGCTGCTTGAACTGCGCTTCGATGTCCTTGTCCCAGGCGCCGGTGGCGACGATCTTCGACTGCAGCTCGCCATAGCTGTTGGCCATGTGCGCGTGCAGGCCTTCTTCGAACGCCAGGATCTTGTTCATCGGGATGTCGTCGACGTAGCCTTCGTTGGCCGCATAGATGGTCAGCGCCATCTGCGCGATCGACATCGGCGCGTACTGCTTCTGCTTCATCAGCTCGGTAACGCGCTGGCCGCGCTCGAGCTGCTTGCGGGTGGCTTCGTCGAGGTCGGAGGCGAACTGCGCGAACGCGGCGAGTTCACGGTACTGCGCGAGCGCAATACGGATACCGCCCGACAGCTTCTTCATGATGGTCGTCTGGGCCGAACCACCGACGCGCGACACCGAGATACCGGCGTTCACGGCCGGGCGGATGCCGGCGTTGAACAAGTCGGTTTCCAGGAAGATCTGGCCGTCGGTGATGGAGATGACGTTGGTCGGCACGAAGGCCGACACGTCACCGGCCTGGGTTTCGATGATCGGCAGCGCGGTGAGCGAGCCGGTCTTGCCCTTGACGGCGCCGTTGGTGAACTTTTCCACATACTCTTCGTTGACGCGTGCTGCGCGCTCGAGCAGGCGGGAGTGGAGATAGAACACGTCGCCCGGATACGCTTCGCGACCCGGCGGGCGGCGCAGCAGCAGGGAAATCTGGCGGTAGGCCACGGCCTGCTTGGACAGATCGTCGTAAATGATCAGCGCGTCTTCGCCGCGGTCGCGGAAGTACTCGCCCATGGTGCAGCCCGAGTAGGCGCTGATGTATTGCATGGCGGCCGATTCAGAGGCGCCGGCGGCGACGACGATGGTGTGCGCCATCGCGTCGTTGTCCTGCAGCTTGCGCACGACGTTGGCGATAGTGCTGGCCTTCTGGCCGATCGCGACGTAAACGCATTTAATGCCGCTGCCTTTCTGGTTGATGATGGTGTCGATGGCCATCGCCGACTTGCCGGTCTGGCGGTCGCCAATGATCAGCTCGCGCTGGCCGCGGCCGACCGGGATCATGGCGTCGACCGACTTGTAACCGGTCTGCACGGGCTGCGACACCGACTTGCGCCAGATGACGCCCGGGGCAACCTTTTCGACGGGGGCGGTGAGCGCCGCGTTGATCGGGCCCTTGCCATCGATCGGCTCGCCGAGCGCGTTGACGACGCGACCGAGCAGCTCGGGACCGACCGGCACTTCGAGGATGCGGGCAGTGGTCTTGGCCACGTCGCCTTCGCGAAGGTGCTGGTAGTCGCCCAGGACCACGGCGCCGACCGAGTCGCGCTCGAGGTTGAGTGCGAGTGCGAACGTGTTGTTCGGCAGCTCGATCATTTCACCCTGCATCGCGTCGGCCAGGCCGTGGATGCGCACGATACCGTCGGACACCGAGGTCACGGTGCCTTCGTTGCGTGCTTCGGCGGTCAGCTTGACCTTTTCGATGCGGCTCTTGATGAGTTCGCTGATTTCCGACGGATTGAGCGTCTGCATGGTCTTGTCCTGGAAGTCGTCCGGATTGCGCCGGCGATTGGTTCAAAGAAGAAAAAGTTTCGAATCAGTTGGCCAGCGCCGCGCCGAGGCGCGCCAGCTTGGTACGGAGGGAGCCATCGATCACTACATCGCCCGCGTCAATCACCGCACCGCCGATCAGCGCCGCATCGACTGCGGTGGTGACTTCGACCTCGCGGCCAAAGCGCCGGCGCAGGGCATCACGAAGTTTGGCCACTTCATTGGCATCGAGGGCGGTGGCTGACGTAATGGTCGCCTTCACCACGTGTTCGTCGTCAGCGCGCTGCGCATCGAACAAACCCGAAATTTCCGGCAGCACTTCCAGGCGACGGCTTTCAGCCAGTACCGAGATGAACTCGCGGAAGATCGGATCGACATCGCCCGGCGGCAACAACACATCGACCAGCGACTGCGCGTCGAGGCGCGGATCGCCCAGCACGGCATGCACGACGGGTTCGGCGACCGCACGGGCGGCGAAGCCCAGTTGATTCGACCATTGGGCGAGGCGGCCGTGCTCGCGCGCGATGGCAAACGCGGCGCGGGCGTAAGGGCGTGCGATGGTGAGGGACTGGCTCATGGCAGGTGTGTTCTCGCTGCTCAGATTTCAGCGGCGAGTTCGTCCAGCAGCGCCTTGTGGGCGTTGCCGTCGATCTCGCGCATGATCAGCTTCTCGGCGCCGGCGACGGCCAACGCAGACACTTGCTTGCGCAGGTCCTCGCGAGCCTTCGTTGCCGCCGAAGCGATTTCAGCCATCGCAGCGGCCTTCTGCCGGTTGCCTTCCTCGATGGCCTCTTCCTTGGCCAGGTCGATGATCTGCGCGCGACGCGTTTCAGCCTGGGTGATGATCTCCGATGCTTTGCCGCGCGCTTCGCGCAGCACATCGTTGACCTTCTCCTCCGCCTGGGCGAGGTCCTTCTTGCTGCGATCCGCAGCCGCCAGGCCTTCAGCGATTTTCTGCTGGCGCTCTTCGATGGCCGCCATCAACGGCGGCCAGATGAACTTGACCGTGAACCAGATCAGGATCGCGAACGACAGCGCCTGACCCAACAAAGTCATGCCGATATCCATACCATCTTCCTCTTGCAAAGCTTGGTTTACCGCTGGGCGCGCAGGCTGCGCGCCCCTGATGCGTCTGCCCGCCGAAGCGGGCACCCACTAAAGGTGGATCAGCCGCCAGCGGCGACTTCGACCAGCTTCGACAGCAGCGGGTTGGCGATGGCGAAGTACATGGCCATGGCGAGACCGATGATGAACGAGGCGTCGATCAGGCCGACCAGCAGGAACATGCGGCCCTGCAGCATCGGGATCAGCTCGGGCTGGCGGGCAGCGGCTTCGAGGAACTTCGAACCCATGATGCCGATGCCGATACAGGCACCGAGGGCGCCGAGGCCGATCATGAGGCCGATGCCGATGGCGGTGTTGGCCTGGATAAGCGCGATGAACTCGTTCATTTGAAACTCCTGTTAGTAAAATTCAAGACGAAATGTTTGCTGCGAACGTGGATCGGACTAGCGTGCCGCGAAATCAGTGGTGGTCGTGCGCCATCGAGATGTAGACGACGGTCAGCATCATGAAGATGAATGCCTGCAGCAGGATGATCAGGATGTGGAAGATGCCCCAGAACGCACCGAACAGGACGCCGGGCACGAAGGTGATCCACGAGATGAAGAGTCCCGCGATCAGCATGAAGACCAGCTCGCCGCCGTACATGTTGCCGAACAGTCGCATGGCCAGCGACACCGGCTTGGACAGGTATTCGACGAGGTTCAGCACGACGTTCGGGATGACCAGCGCGATCTTGCCCAGCGTGCCTTCGGCATGGAACGGCGCGGTGAGCAGTTCCATCGTCCAGCCACCGAAGCCCTTGGCCTTGATCGAGTAGAAAATGGTGAGGATGAAGACGCCCAGCGACATGGCGAAGGTCGTGTTGACGTCGGCGGTAGGCACGACGCGCAGGTAGGTGTGGTGAGCGACTTCGTGGCCGCCAAACAGAGTGATGATTCCGGCGGCCAGGTCGAGCGGCAGCAGGTCCATCGCATTCATGAAGAGGACCCACATGAAGATGGTCAGCGCCAGCGGCGCGATGAAGCGACGGTCGCCATGGAACACGTCCTTGACCTGGCCGTCGACAAACTCCACGACCATCTCGACGAACGCCTGGCCCTTGCTGGGGACGCCAGCGGTGGCGCGGCGCGCCATGATGCCGAACCACAGGCAGAAGATGAGCCCGACGCCGAGGGAGACCAGCCACGTGTCCCAATGGAAATTGCCGCCAAACACCATCCCCGTGTTATGGGTGAGGTGGTGTTCGATGTATTCGGTCAAACCGCCCTGGCTCGATTCAGCGCTCACTAAACACCTATGCTTTTAATCCATGAGTTAGAAACGACGCCGCCATGGTCGCCACCAGTCCCGCCAACAACGGCAGCGGCGGCAGATTCCACTGGGCAAGCGACATGTACAACGCGCCAAGCACAACGAACCACTTCAAGACCAGGCCACTGACCAATCTCGCCAGCGCCATGCCCGCTGGATAGGCCGGCCCGAACATCGACCGCCACGCCAGCAACAAACTCCCCAGGGCCACCGCACCACCGCTGATTCCAGCTGCCAATGCGGCGCGGGGTTCCTGCAAGAGAAAACCCAAAGCCACCACAATTGCGACTGCCGCCTGCACCGCTACCATGCGGAGGGCGAGACGTCGGTTGGCGCTCAGGGAATTGAACACGCGCAGCACCCGGGTCTTGCAAAGGCGGCAGGAAAAACGTCCCTGCCTAGCCCCGAAAGTATAACAGTGGGCCATGGGGCCGGACAACCAAAAAGGCGCTGTTTTCGCCCTTGTGCCGCGGCTTTCGACTTGCTATTGAGTGAAGACCTTCACGCTTGGGGAAACGTCGTGTACATCGCCTTGATCTGCGTCCTGGTTGCCGGACTGATGCCCTACCTCTGGACGGGCGTGGCAAAGTTCAGCGGCCCCCGTTACGACAATTCCGATGTGCGCGCCTGGCAGGCGCGACTGGTCGGCCTGCCCTATCGGGCCAACGCGGCGCACTTGAACAGTTTCGAGGCATTCCCCTTGTTCGGGACGGCCGTCCTGGCCGCATTCCTCACCGGCGCAGACGCCCAGCACGTGATGCAACTGTCGCTGGCGTTCGTGGGACTGCGGCTGCTGTATGGCGTGATCTACCTGTTCAACATCGCCGCCCTGCGCAGCCTGGTCTGGCTTGCCGCGATGGCGTGCTCGGTAGCCATCTGGCTGGCCGCGATCGGGGCGGTTTCGGGCAACTGAATCCTTCTTGGCTTTTCGATCGCCCAAAGAAAAACGCCGGACCCAATGAAGGATCCGGCGTTGAGTTTAAAGCCCCTGGCGATGACCAACGTGTCCGGAGGTCCTGTGGCGAGCCCATGGTCATCAGCTTGACCGCGCTTGGGTGTAGACGTCTTATCGAGGCGCAAAAGAAGAAGGCCATCCCTTGCGGGATGGCCTTCGGATAAAGCCCCTGGCGATGACCTACTCTTGCATGGCTTGAGCCACACTACCATCGGCGCGGTTGCGTTTCACTTCCGAGTTCGGGATGGGATCGGGTGGTTCCACAACGCTATGGTCACCAGGGAGACGGTTGGAGGGTCGCG